>CBFIFN010000022.1:0-18466 GCA_965661885.1 uncultured Burkholderiales bacterium
AAAGACGGCGTTAAAGTGATCAGACAAACCGAGATAAAAGAAGTAAAGAAAATAAGCAACTCTATCTCGTTAATAACTAAATCAGATGAGGAGCTCGCTAACTTTGATCAACTCATTTGGGCAATAGGAAGAGCTCCAAACACGCAGGCGTTGCAACTTGAAAAAACAGGCATCCAAATGACACAGACCGGATATATAGCCGTCAATAAATTTCAAGAAACCAACACACCTGGTATTTACGCCGTTGGCGATATCACAGGAAACCATGAGTTAACTCCCGTTGCGATAGCAGCGGGCAGACGACTTGCTGACCGCTTATTCAACGGACAAGACGAGCGACATCTAACATACGAGAACATACCAACCGTTATTTTCAGTCATCCTCCAATTGGTACGGTCGGGTTAACTGAAACAGAAGCTGTGACAAAATTTGGGTTTGAATCTGTGAGAGTCTATGAAAGTAAATTTAAACCTATGCACTTTGCTTTCAATCCGAATGGCGCGCACTGCCTGATGAAAATAATAGTTTCGGGCCCCGATGAAAAGGTCGTCGGTTGCCACGGGATTGGAATGGGCATGGATGAAATGATGCAAGGCTTTGCTGTGGCAGTACGCATGGGGGCAACGAAAAAAGATTTCGACGACACGGTCGCAATTCACCCGACTGCCGCGGAGGAGATGGTGACTATGAAAACCTCCCGTGCTGCAAACACCAGTACAAACTAGGATAATTAATAGAACTTGAAAGGTAAACTATGAGTATTAAAAGAATCGATTCAAATAGCCGTATGTCTCAGGTCGTAATACACGGGAATATGATATACACAGCCGGCATAGTTGCCGCCGATCCAAATACAGACATACAAGGACAAACAGGACAAGTCCTAGATACGATCGATCAGTATTTGCTATCTAATGAGTCAAATAAATCGAACATCATTTCGGCGACGATATGGTTAGCTGACATGGGTGACTTTGCGGAAATGAATGCGATTTGGGACATGTGGGTAGCAAAAGACAACCCACCGGTACGAGCGTGCGTAGAAGCTAAACTCGCGGCGCCGCAATATAAAGTGGAAATTCAAATTACCGCGGCCCAAGCTTAGATAAGCAGGCCTATTCGATACTTACGTATGCGGTTTCTCGGCGGCGTCTACTTTGACCCAAAGCCACATACACCCCGGCTCCGACAATAATACCCATGCCAATAAAGCCCTTAACATTCGGAAGATGATCAAAAGCTAAGTAACCGAAAAACGTAGCCCAAACCAATTGGGTGTACCCCAGCGGAGATAGGAATGACGCATCTTCTAATTCCATCGCCTTAATCAGCATGTAATGGCCGAACGCGCCTGCAAAGCCTAAAAAAATAAACTTTGGAAGATCTACGAGCACGGGGGTGATCCAGAAAAAAGGAACGACTGCGCTCATCAGTATTGAACCAACGAGACCAGAATAAAACAACGTTGTCACTGGATGTTCACGAGCACTAAAGTGCCGAGTCATTATTTGATACAAGCTATAACTGACCGCCGACAAAAGAGGAATCAAAAAATACCAGTTAAAATCTTTTGAAGGATTAATGACGAGTAGCACACCTAAAAGACCCACAAAAACGGCAATCCATATTGCCCTCGACACATTTTCCTTTAGAAAGAAGAATGCGAATATAGTGACTAATAGTGGCGAAATAAAACTAATTGATTTCGCCGTTGCTAAAGGCAGCTGACTCAATGCCGAAAAGTAAAGCGCTGTTGATCCCAGTAAGAGCAGAGCTCTAATAATTTGCGCCTTTAGTTGCTCCGTTCTAATTAATCGAGAGCCATATCTCGGACCAAGGAGCACTACCATCAAGATGAAATGAGTGATGTACCGAAACCAGACAATAAGCGGCACCGGATAGGATTGACTCAGGGACTTTGCCATAGTCTCAAGCATAGCGAACAACAAAACCATACCCATCATGAACAATATCGCACGATGAGTCGGTTGAAAACCAAGTATTAAACGGCGCAAAGGAAGCTTTCAAGAAATATTATTACTAACGAACGGGAGGGATTCTACAACCAATAGAAACTGAATGTTTTGAAGATATAAACAGACAACACATTTAATAACTAAAATATCAAAGGAA
Source organism: uncultured Burkholderiales bacterium (assembly GCA_965661885.1). Taxonomy (GTDB): domain Bacteria; phylum Pseudomonadota; class Gammaproteobacteria; order Burkholderiales; family Eutrophovitaceae; genus Eutrophovita. The sequence continues at coordinate 2,135 of CBFIFN010000022.1, forward strand.
TTTGACAACAAAACACTAAACCACTTCAATAAGGGGCGACGATGAAAACAAATACAATACGGCTAGCATTAGCTTTGATACTCTCCGCTCTCATGCTGCTCCCGTCGAGCCAAGCGAAACCGCTGCCTGAGGTGGAACCAGAACGTGTAGGGATCTCATCTGAACGACTTGATCGAATTACGACGGCGTTTGAAACCCGTATCGAAGCAAAAAGTTTACCTGGGGTGGTTATTCGTATCGCTCGTGAAGGCAAATTAGTCTACTCGAAGGCCATTGGATGGCAGGATATAGAATCCCAAATACCGATGGCCCAAGATTCAATATTTAGAATCTACTCAATGACAAAGCCAATTGTTAGCGTCGCAGCAATGACTCTCGTAGAGTCCGGCTCACTCTCCCTCTCAGACCCTGTATCAAAATTTATTCCCGCATTTAATAATATTCGTGTTGGGCTGGAAGAAATCGACGATGAAGGTATTCCGATTCTTAAGACTGCAAAGGCAATAAGACACATCACAATTCAAGATCTTTTACGTCACACATCAGGATCAACATACGGTAGATTTGGAAAAAGAACTTTAGTCAAAGAAGCATACATCGCTGCGAACCTGAGCTCTCTAAATTGGACACTAGAAAACTACGCCGATACCCTAGCTTCACTACCTTTAGCGTATGAACCTGGATCCACATGGGAATATGGTCGATCGACAGATATTTTAGGCCGAGTGGTTGAGGTCGCGTCAGGTATGTCCCTAGACAAATTCCTAAACACGACAATTTTTGAACCGTTAGAGATGATTGATACTAGTTTTGGCGTCCCGGAGCAAAAGCATAATCGTATCGCAGAGAATATGGTGGATATTCAGAGTGGCAAAAGAATTTCTCTCCTTGACGTTCGAAAACCAATGACCCTATTCGCGGGAGGACACGGACTTTCGTCAACAGCCGACGATTATCTTCGTTTCTGCCAAATGATGTTAAACGGAGGCGTACTAAATGATGTCCGTATTCTGTCACGAAAAACAGTGGCATTCATGTCCGCAAACCATTTAAACGAAAATATCAGTAAAGGCTTACTGTACCTTCCAGGCCCGGGATACGGCTTTGGTCTGGGCTTTGCGACTCGTTTAGAAACAGGACAATCAATTTGGCCCGGATCCATTGGAGAATATTTTTGGGCTGGATACGGCGGAACGTACTTCTGGATTGATCCTAAAGAGCAGTTAACCGTTTCTTTTATGTCTCAGGACCCATACAGACGAAATGAACACAGAGTGCTTTTACGTAACTTAGTTTATCAATCAATCATTGAATAATTGTTGTAGCCATGACAATCACGCTATTTTGCATTGAGGATCGAGTGGTTCCACTGTTCATGCCTGGCACCGATTTAGTAAAGCAGTCGCGCCGCTCTCACACCCTGATTACTAACCAGCACATAATGCCCCGTTAAACTCCGGCAAAGACTTTGTAAACACACCAAACCATGCTGCCCCTGGCCAATCGAAATTCAAAGGTTCGTATGAGTAGAGTCTACCTAATACATCTTTTTCTTTTTCTTTGTCTAGTAATGTGTCTGCCTTTATCGGTCAACTCGCAATCAAGCCAAATCGAGAGAGGAGCTGAAGAATTCAAAACCCGGTGGGTGATACCTTTTCTCAGTAACGGTTCTTGGGGTCGCGGTCCGCACTCCAATGGTGAGTCTTGCGTTGATTGCCACAGAGCAGGCACCAATTTAATGGAAATCAAATCACCAACAAAACAGATATACCCTTTTGTATTAAAAATTAGAGATTTGAGTGGTCAAACCGGTCATCCGATATACGGTAATGAATTAAGTCGATTTGGTATTGCAGGCAAACTTTTTTCAGAGGGAACTTTCGAGGTGCATTGGAAGACCGCCTTTCAATTTAACCTCAAATACCCTTCCCCGGTAATCAAAGCATTGCACTTCGGACCCTTGCACTCAGATACTCGTACATCGATTCGATTGGGTCGTGATCTCACCGGAATTGGGTTAATTGATACCATTGATGAAAAGCAAATTAAACGAATGTTGAGCGAGCAAAATGCATTAGGTTTAAATGGCCGTATAAACTACGTTCAAGACCCAATCAGCAAAAGAAACGTAATTGGGCGATTCGGGTACAAGGCCTCGTCACCCAACCTTATTGATCAAATCAGTAAGGCATTTCGGGATGAGCTGGGCGTCACCTCAGTGTTTTATCCTAATAACCCTTGTTCCGCTCGAGCTAGCACTTGTGAAAACCTGAATAATTTAGGTGGTTTGGAAGTGTCTGAGGCAAAAATTGATGAAATCGCAGAGTTTCTTAAGGTGATCCCAACGAAATCATTTCGAAACAACACTTACCCCGATATTAACGGTTTAGGATTATTTACCGATTTAGGCTGTGATTCCTGTCACAGAGCTAACCTGCTAGCGACTCCTAATAACTCCAGTCAAACATTTAAGCTGTATACAGACCTCTTACTACACGATATGGGAAATGGGTTAGCCGATGGGTTACAGGAGTTTGAAGCGAGGCCTCAGGACTGGCGCACAGCCCCCCTAATCGGGATCGGAATGCACTTACGCTCAGGTGGATCCCTGTTACATGATGGTCGCGCTCAATCAATCAGGGAGGCTATATTGTGGCACGACGGAGAAGCACAACCATCGAGAGATAAATATTTAAAGCTAGAGGCCAGCCAAAAATTATTGCTAGAATACTTTATTGAACAACTTTAAAATTTCCTTAATTAGCGTAATCCTTTTCACATGATCTCAATTGACATATTCTCCGATGTTGTTTGTCCTTGGTGTTTTATCGGAAAACGTAACCTCGAGGCCGCCATCTCTGTTTTAGCTAAAAAAGGCGAAAGATACCAAGATATACAAACGAATTGGCGATCATTCCAGTTAAATCCACAGCTACCAACGCAAGGAATCGCACGCTCAGAATATACATCTAAAAAATTTGGAGGAGAGGAACGAGCAAAAATTTTTTATGAACGAATCAAAGAATCTGGACAATCAGTCGGACTGGCATTTGATTTTGAGAAAATTAAGGTGCAGCCTAATTCAGCGCGTATGCATGCGCTCGTCTATGCCGCCGAAGAAATCCGAAAAGACCACGAACTGGTGGAGCGCCTTTTTAAAACATTTTTCATCGATGGTGTTGATCTGAGTAAGAGAGAGAATATGTTTTCAGTAGCACAAGCCGCTGGTCTAGACAAAGAAATAATCGACAAAGTGTTTGACGAGGATTATTTATTAGACAAAGTACATGAGGATATGCAGCAAGCGGCACGCATTGGCATCCAAGGCGTGCCTTTTTTTGTCATAAATCAAACAATAGGCCTTTCAGGGGCGCAACCGCCAGAGAGCATCGTTAGCGCGGTAGAGCAAGCGCTGAGGGATGGTCAATCCAATTAATTCAGTACCTTCTTAAGCTCTGAGACAAAATACTCAACATCTTGGTCGTTTAAATCAAGGTGAGTAACTAACCGTACACTTTTCCCGGGTGTGATCAAAATATCTTTTTCCTTGAGTCTTGAGGCGATAGCGTGCACGTCGGCATCATGAAATGAAACAAACACCATATTTGTTTGCGCGTCCGATATCTGGATACCAGGATGATTAAGCGCTCGTAATTTTTCGCATATTAAGCGAGCTCTAGCATGATCTGCCTCTAATCGACTAACATGACAATCTAGTGCATGTAGTCCAGCCGCCGCTATGATACCCGCTTGTCGCATGCCACCACCTAACACCTTGCGCCACCGCCGCGCCTTTTGAATAAGGTCTACTGGGCCACATAAAAGAGAACCGACCGGAGCTCCCAAGCCCTTCGAAAGACAGACTGATACGGTGTCAAAATGTTGTGTAATGACTTTAACGTCAACCCGAAGAGCGACGCTTGCATTAAACAAACGAGCGCCGTCAAGATGAAGAGACAAATTATGACGATCACAAAAATTCCTCGCATCGCTCAGATAGTTAAGGGGTAGCGGCTGACCAGCCTGCGTATTCTCCAAGCACAAGAGTTTTGTACGAGCAAAATGCGGGTCATCAGGCTTTATTGCCTCCGCCACAGCATTCAGATCAAGCGTCCCATTACCCTCATAGTCTAGTGGCTGTGGTTGAATGCTTCCGAAAACCGCTGCACCGCCACCCTCATATTTGTAAGTGTGCCCCTGCTGGCCAACGATATATTCATCTCCCCGCTCACAATGCACTAGCAATGCTAGCAAGTTACTCTGCGTTCCGCTTGAGACAAATATCGCGGACTCTTTTCCCATGCACTTAGCCGTTACATTTTCTAGCTCGTTTACCGTTGGGTCTTCACCATAAACATCGTCACCGACTTGTGCCGATAACATTTTCGCACGCATATCATTCGTGGGTTTAGTAACCGTATCGCTTCGAAAGTCAATCATTCAATATTTCGATGTTAAAAGGAGTTTTATCGGCGTAGGGGTTATAAAGCCATGAGTCTCGATGTTCACAATATCATAAGTTGATTAAACTTAATCAGCTATAACTACCCGGAGTTATTGCTCCGTCTTAAGAGTTTCGAAACTAATCCCAGCGGTATAAGCGAGTGCCCCGGAATGCATCGGAATCGAAGCTTCGTCAGAGGTATCAGCCGGCTTAAATATCTCATCCGACTCCATCTCATCATGCATCAATGCTGACATAACAAGCCATGCATGTTCGGCAGGAAAATCCGCTGAGGAAATCAATAGAAGATCGTCACTTCGTGCGAGAGTTCTTATCATCTTTGATTTTAAACCCTTAAATTCGCCATCTCCGCGATATAGATGATTAGCTTCGGTAACATCCATCACCGCAAGCATTGCCTGTCCCGTTGTAATCAAACTGCCAACCCTTTGCGCATCTCTGGCCCTTGCCACTCGAGCCTGGGCATCAGGCAGATCTTTCGCCAACTTGCCTGTTATTAACTCCGCATAAGCGTCTGTTTTTAGGTTAGAGCGATAAGAATGGATCAACAGATACCGTTGCCTCATTACTTTCCACTGTCGGTAAGGCGTGTGAGCGAAAACTTGTCGAAGACCCATCAAAAAGGGGAGCGTCGTCAGGCTAGCTAAAAATGTTCGTTTTTTCATGATTAGACCGATAAAAAAATAGGGTGGCCCAAGACCACCCTATTGGGATTATTAGAAAATTTTTGTGTTAATCAAAAATTTCTAGTGGACAGATAGTAGATACCGCATAGTTCGGTAAGTCCACTAGATTTCCAATCCGAATATCACAGGCTACACTCGTGATCACGTAAGCTTGCTCTCTGGTAAAGCCCTTTTGAGTGACTAGCCAGTTGATCATTTCGATGAGAGAAGATCGAGCTGCGGCAGTTAAATCTTCCGATAAATTAGATAAAGGAGTGAGCTTTTCTGAGTCGAGATAACTGACATAAGGTAATTCTGCTCCGGCCTCCTTGATCGGGTAACCAATGGTCGCGTAAAACTTATCTGGCTCTAGAGCTTTAATTTGCGATCCGCCCTCAAAGTGAGGACCTGATTTCATTATGGAGGCCATTCCTTTTCTTATTTCGGTTTTGACAGTAACTATACCGCCGACCTCAATAGCCGTACCAGCAACCTCACCATCTCCCTGCGCGTAGTGAACGTCTCCGACAAATAATCCGCACCCATCGATGTAACAAGGTAGAAGAAGCGTTGTTCCAACAACCATTTGCTTGACATCCATGTTTCCACCATTTTCTCGCGGCGGAATGGTTCGTAAGCATTCAGCACTGTGCGTTCCATCTGGCCCGCAAACGGCGGCAGGTCTAGCTCCAGTTGGTTGCGGAGGTAAGGCAATGCCTCCAGCAGCCCCCAGAGCATTCTCTCTCGCAAGCCAAGATTCAACTTCAGGTTTTCCAGGCAATGTCCCGACCGTTCCCATAAATCCGTTCATTGGAATTCGAACACCTGGAAGCTGATCTGACACAGCCTCCATTCGATTCACCTTCCAGTTCGCCACGAATGGTTCCGTGTACATGTCTCTCAAAAACCCAAAGCCAGGGACGATTGTTGTATACCCATACTCATCAGGCTCGATATCGATTAAGGTAACGGCGACCACATCACCGCGCTTGGCCCCTTCAATATAAACTGGCCCAGTAATCGGGTGCACAAGATTTAAATCGATAGCTAACACATCCTTTGGCTCAGAGTTAATCGTTAAATCTGAGTCTAATGCGTCTCTTGTTTCGTATCGGATTAACTGCCCGGGCTTGGCGTGTGCTACCGGTGGAATTGCGTAGTGATAACGGTTCATACAATTCGGGTCATCAACGCAGTGATCCCCTTGCTTCTTAACTTCAACAATCGACTGCGTTTTTACGTCGGATGTGTCGGCATAAGCAGATGCCGAAAACGCACTGGCCAGCAATACAACTGGCAACATTTCCGTAAATTTTCTCATGGTTTCTCCAAAAAATGTGCTATCTAACATGCACTATTGTTCATCTAATTCGTGTAAATCTCCACCTAAAAACTTCTAATTTAAATATGTGCCTAAGCTTCTCTAATGTCAAGCTAAACGCCCTTTAGCTATCCACAAATATAAGAAATAAAAGCTGGGCTCGCCAGCTTAACTTTAATCCTCCAGACCTAGAACACCTAAAATGAAAGAGTATTCGAACGCTATCTCCCTGAGAAAATCATAACGCCCAGACGATCCGCCATGCCCACCTTCCATATTAACTTTCATCAGTAATGGTCTCGAATCAGTTTTTAACTCGCGCAAGCGCGCAACGTATTTTGCTGGTTCCCAATACATCACCTGACTGTCGTTGAGTGATGTTTGAACGAGCATCGTCGGATAATTTTGAGCTTTGACGTTATCGTAAGGTGAGTAAGACTTAATATAAGTGTAGTACCGTTTGTTATTAGGATTTCCCCACTCCTCATACTCTCCGACCGTTAGCGGTAGGCTTTCATCTAGCATCGTATTAACGACGTCGACAAACGGAACATCTGCGATGACGCCATTAAAAAGTTCAGGTGACATATTAGTAACGGCTGTTACCAATAAACCACCCGCACTACCTCCGGATATCACTAATCTTTTCGGCTCAGTATATCCAGAGGATATCAAATGTTTTGCACACGATATAAAGTCGTCAAAGCTATTTCGCTTGAGAAGCATTCTCCCCTTATCGTGCCAGGCTCGACCACTCTCACCCCCGCCTCGAACGTGAGCGACGGCATAGATAACACCTCTGTCGAGCAAAGAAAGCCTCGGTGTACTGAAGTAAGGGTCACTAGGAATGCCGTAGGCCCCATAACCGCTTAGCAACATTGGTCTGGGACCATTTAAGTGGCTGGATCGCTTATAAACGATCGTAACCGGAATTATTGATCCGTCTTCGACTTTTACTTCAATCAACTCACTGGAATAAAGAGATTTTTTGAAATAGGGCTTAACCTTTTCCTGCTTAATTAATCTTAATTTACATGTTTTAAAGTTATACGAATAGACCGATGCTGGGGAGAGATAGGACTCATACTCAAAAAAATACTCGTAACTATCAAACTGCTCATTGTGATACTCAGATACAGAACACAAGCTTTCTGGCAAATTAATTTGCCTCATTGATCCATCTCTAATATCAAGAACACGAAGACGGATAAATCCTTGAACCCTTTCTTCAATAACGATCCAACCCTTAAACACTTGAATATCATCAACCACCACGTCTGGATGATGAGGAATTAACTCTGACCAAAATTTCTCCTGAGTTTTCTTCTCAGACGTGAACATCACTCTTGAGTTTATCGCGTCTTTATTAGTTTGAATATAAAAGCCATTCTCGCCATGCTCAACGTAATATTGATGGCCAGATCGACGTTTATTGAACACACGTAACGGCTTTATCGGATCATCCGCCGAAACGTATGAAATCTCGGTGGTCGTTGTGCTAAGGGAATAAACAAAAATATATTTGTCGCTCCGTGAACGCGAAACGGACACAGAATATAGTGGATCTCTTTCCTCATAGACGAGGGATTGTTCACCCGACATAACATTTTGAAGCCAAACTTTGTGAGGTCGTTTCGCCCTATTTTCTGTTACAAAAAAGAGGTGACGACTGTCATTGGCCCAAGCAAAGGATCTTACGTTACTCGGTTGTAAATCAATGCTTTTACGATCGCTTATTGAAAGCAATCGCAATTCGAAATCACGAAATCCAGAAAAATCTAACGAATACGCCACCAAAGTGGAATTTGGACAGATCTTTATATGACCAAAACTGGCATATGCCCCACCATCAGACAACTTATTAAGATCTAAAACAACCTCCGGTGAGGCTTTGTTTTTTTTCTGTGACCGATAAAGTATGGAATACTGCTGTCCTTTTATCGTTCTCGAAAAATAATAATAGTCGCCCTCCATGTATGGAACGGTCTCGTCACTCTCCTCTATTCGATTTATGAATTCACTAAACAATATTTTCTGCAAATCGAGACTAGGTTCCATCATTTTCTCGGTATACATGTTCTCAGATTTTAAATAAGCATCAACCTCCAATGAGCCCCTTCTGTGTAGCCACCGATAAGGATCGTTACGCACCTCACCATGCACAGTTTCAGTATGGGATATTTTTCTGGCTACCGGAGGTAGTAAAGATTTCTTATTCATTATTTAATATAAAACAACACATGACATATAATATAGGCTCGTTAAATGAATGATTCTAAAATCACTATAAATTTTTATGCCTAAAGAACCTTACGAGTCTGATACAACTTCGTTCATTAAATCACTATTTAAGAAAAATCCCGACCTGCGTGAAAAGCAGCTCAAAGCCAGAAGTATCTGGTGGGATAGAGATCAAGATTTATCAGAGCGCTCAGAGCTTGAGAAGTCTCAAGTCACAAAAAAACCCTACGAATACTACTGATAAGTAGGGTTTTGTTACAAACCGAAAGGCACCAGTATCAACTTGCGATAGCTAAACCATAAGCAACCTTGCCAATCGAGCGTCCCCTCAAGGTGACCTGTCCTAATTTGTAAAGTCGGCGCTTCCGTTCGACGCCGTTACTCGGCTGGTGGAGGTGTCTTCGCTAATGATTTAATTTCGAGCACGTTGTAATTGGGATCCATTACAAAAAACGTCTGCTGTTCATATTCAGTATTAGCGAAACGCGTATACGGTTTATCTAGATACCCAACGGTATTCTCCACACTTTTCTTAATTTTTTCAAAAACGTCTCGCTCGAGATGTACACCGAAATGCGGAACAACAACGGCGCCCATGTCCACGTCGTGCCGATCACCGTGTTCAGACGCCCTGGGGGTGCTCGAATGCAAAGTTAACTCATTTCCCCAAAAATCTATGTCGACCCACTTGCCCTCTTCAGAGTTATCAGTCTTACAAAATAGTACATCTGTATAAAATTTAACTGTTTCATCTAAATTACCGGCTTCTACAGCGCAATGAAATATATTACTCACGACTTCCTCCAAATTAAACGCCCCGGCCATATCATCGACAGCGTCAGGGTAAAGTTACGTTTATTTAATTGATGATTTATACGTATGGTTGACCGAATTTTACTCAATTTTCAAAATTAATTCATGATGTAAATCAAAATTAACGTGCAGTTACTATCCTCTGATGTAATTACGACCAGTTCATAGCAATCAACGCCGGCAATATACTGGAAGACAAAATTCTAGTCGTGAAAACCAATCAACCAAATAACAAATACACAAATTTGGTAACATGAAAAGTGCAAAATGTCGTAACATCCTAAAGTAATAGCCAGGAAATTGTTGGCATTAGATGAAAGCTTCTCTCTAGTTGATAGACGCGAAGCCTCATCAATCGACTTAATCGACTAAAATTTTAAAAGAGCTTTAACAGGGGGAAGAACAATGAAGAGTAAGTTATTGCAAGCGATACTAGCGACTGTTGTAGCCGTTGTGTCATCACAATCAGCTTTAGCGGACGGCCACAAACAAACCATGTGGGACGTCATCACCGATGATTCTCGATTCGCAACGTTCGCAGTAATGGTTGAGAGCGCTGGCGTAGAACATTTGTTTAATGGAAAAACCGCACTAAACGCCACTGTCTATATACCCACTAACTTCGCTTTCTCAACTATGCCTCAAGCCATGAACGCAGCGCTGAAATTCCCAGTGAACAAGGGTCCTTTGATAAAACTCATTAAAAGTCACTATTTCATCGGTACTGTAAATAACATGAAAGAGGGTGACTATTTCATGACAACCAACATCAACGGCGACCAGATTCGAATTGAACAAGAAAAAGAGTTATTCGTCAAAGATATGGTAATTCAAAATGAACCTATCATGGTTGGTAAGAACAAAATTATTCCAGTCGATTGCGTGATGTTTGTTCAGCCCAGCACATCTGATTATCGATTAAGCCTAGAGCAACAAGAAGAGTTCGCGATCACTTCGTGCTGCTTGAGAACCATCAATGAAGTGTCAGCCTTTGTAAGAAGCAACAATTTCGAGGCCGAAGGTATCGAATAAGTTTTCGAGGTTTTCTAATACTACTTATCACTTAGAAACTGGGGGTTGACGAGCGCAGCATAGGTGCTCCAACCCCACCTAACCTGCCTATTTCTGCTGCATTCGCCTTCAACTCTAAGTCTCTTTCATTTAATCTATGTCTGAATTTATGCACCTGAGCACTAGCGATCAAGTTTGTTCAAAAGTGGAGTTACCAGCGAATTGAAATTATCTATCCTTGACCAAAGTCCAATCATAGAGGGGCACTCCCCAGAATCGGCAATAAACGAAACGGTCAATTTAGCAAAGCTCGCTGATGAACTCGGATTTCACCGATATTGGCTAGCGGAACACCATAATATGCAAGGCCTAGCCAGCTCTTGCCCCGAGGTTCTTCTGACCGCGATTGGACAACAGACTGCGCGCATTCGAGTCGGGACTGGAGCTGTGCTGATGCCTTACTACAGTCCACTTAAGATTGCAGAGATGTTTAGAATGCAAGAAGCTCTTTGTCCAGGAAGAATCGATCTCGGGATCGGGCGCGCGCCCGGTGGGGATATGTTGACGGCTAAAGCCATCAATACGAATGCCTTAAATTCTATCAATGAATTTCCCCAGCAAGTCGTTGATCTCGTTGGCTGGCTCAGAAACGAGATTGATGACAACCATCCGTTCAAATCAGTCCGAGCGATGCCGACCGGGGAAACATGTCCAGAAATTTGGCTTTTAGGTTCATCGGACTACAGCAGCACCCTCGCCGCCCATTTAGGAGTTCGTTTTGCTTTTGCACATTTTATTAACCCAGTTGGTGGTGATGTCGTAAGTCGACAATACCGATCTACATTTTCGCCGTCCTCCGTTGAAGCTAATCCAACGTCAATGGTTTGTATTTTCGTGATTTGCGCGGAATCAAATGAACAAGCAGAGTACCTCGCCAAGTCAATTGATCACCGACGAGTCATGATGGCGACCGGCCAGGAATCCGCATTTATGCCGAGCGAGGAAGCTGCAAATTGGCAGTATTCAGCGCTAGAAAAACAAATTATCCAACGGGAGAGACACCGAATAGTATTAGGCACCCCCGCCAGCGTTAAGAGCCAACTGTCTGAGATAAAGGATAACTTTGAAGCAGATGAACTTATGATTTTGACTATCACTGGAGACTACCCGACAAGAGTCAAATCGTACGAACTAATCGCGGACGAATTCGAACTGCACTAGGAAGGAAGGTCTTCTCAGGCCTGCTCTATCATTTGAGATATTGATAAAATACGATACATAGACCTAACAACAGGTAACTCGATCAGCTCTCCATCAACGACGACTAATCCGGTTGCACTATTCTCAAATTCTTCACAAATTCTTCGAGCTTGGTCGATTTCCGCCTTTGTGGGTGTAAAAATCTCATTTATCACCGGTAAGTGCTTAGGGTGAATTGCCGCACGACCAGTAAAGCCTAGATCCCGACTTTGTACTGTCTCTCGTAGCAATCCGTCACCGTCCGTTAAATCAAGATATGGCACATCAAGGAGATCAATGCCAGCACTCGCGGCTGCGTGGACCAAACGAGATCGACTGTATAGCAGTGATTGCCAATCCCGCTTACACCTGAGATCGGCTGACATATCTACGCCCCCAAGAATTAAAGAGGTGATCCGCGAACAAGACCTCGCAATGTCGATTGCATGTTCCAATGCTGAATTGGTTTCGATGATTACGCAAAAATTTAAATGTCTCGTATTCTCTGTTGAAAGCAGCTCATCAAGAATGCAAATCTCGTTCGCAGATTTAATCTTAGGAAACATTACCGCGTCTGGTGGACACTCTAGATCAAACAAAGCATCGAGATCACTTAGTCCGTGTCTAGTCGTGATGGGATTAATTCGGATCATTAGCTCAGACGCTGTCTCATGTTTATTAGAAAATAAATCCATCGTTAAATTTCTTGACTCGTCTTTTCTATTCAATGCCACCGCATCCTCTAAGTCGATACAAACAATATCCGCAGGCACATTGAGGGCTTTCAGAAACATATCTGGACGGAGCCCGGGTACAAACAAAAGACTCCTCCGCGCTTTTGCTGCATTTTCCATATTCATATTTATATCCTCATAAAAAAATAACCGATAAACTATTCGGCCGCAATGGGCGGAGCTTGACTAGATTTTTCTGCTCCGTTACGCGATTTGATGTCCACTCGACGTATCAAAAAAACAATGGGTATCGCCATAAATGAGGCGATCGCAAGTAAGAAAAAACTTGCAATATAACCTTGTAATTCAGATTGACGAGTAATTTCGTCTTCGAGAATTGCAAGTGACCTTTCCGTCTGAATGGAATAATCTTCACTAACAGATGGCGCGTTAGTTAAAGCATCATTAAATACAGTCACGTGCTCGACTAGTTCTGACCTTCCGGTGGCGCCGGTGTGAATGAACACCGCTAGAATCAGAGAAATACCGATGCTGCTGAACATTGTACGAACTAAATTGAATACAGCTGCTCCCTCATTTCTTTTGGAAGCAACGACTCGTGAAAATGCTACAAGTTGAGAGGGCACCATCAAAATACCGGATCCAACACCACTGACAAAGCCAGTCCACAAAATTGGCCAAGCCCCGACATCACTAGTCCAAAAAGATATGGTAAGGGAAGAAATACCGAGGCAACACAAACCAAAAGCTATTTGAATTCGCACGTTTATGATGCCTGCGATTCGGTTACTCATGAACATAGCTAGCAAAACCCCTATTCCCCTCGAGGACTGGAGAAACCCCACGTCGATGATTTCGTACCCAATGAGCCCCTCTAGAAAAGCTGGCAACAGCACCATAGGAGGAACGGTCAATAACCCATAAAATGCAACTAGAATAAGGGCAAGGAAAAAATTTCTCTCAAGAAAAATCTTTGGGTCTAAGAAAGGTTTCTTTTTGGTCATCACATGCACGTTAAACATGTACAACGCGATAAGAGCCAAGCATCCCTCAAAAATAATCTCACCCGACTCAAACCAATCCAGTCGCTGTCCTCGGTCCAACATCATTTGTAACGATGCAATACCAATTGCCAAGGTGAGAAACCCAAACCAATCTAACCGTTCTTTTAGATTTTTGGGTACATCCTTGGGCAAAAATAATAAACATCCGATTAGCGCCACAATGCCAAATGGGATATTAATAAAAAATATGTACCGCCATGATAGATACTCAGTGAGTACTCCGCCAAGAATCGGACCGATGAAGGACCCTGCCCAACCAATGCCCCAGATAGCCATCGCTTTAGGATGCTCTTCCTCCGGAAACGCGTCTAACATAATCGCGAGCGATAAGGGAACCAAGAAAGCACCACACATACCTTGAGCAATCCTCGCAATCACCTCAAAGGTCAATGTGCTGACTGAACCGCATACAATCGACGACAGAGTGAACCCAGCAACTGCTAGCACATAAACTTTCTTACGGCCAAAACGATTACTTAACCAACCGCCCGTTGGAATCATAATGGCTGATGCCACAATATAAGACGTAATCACCCAACTTATTTGGTCTTGGGTCGCTGAAAACGCCCCTTGCATGTGTGGTAACGCAACCACTGCAATCGTCCAGTCAATCGAGTATAAAAGTGACGCAAGAACGACCGAAGCGCTGATCAAATACGGGTGCTCCGCGCCTTTATTAGTAGGGTTTTCAATTTTTTCCATCAGCGCACAATCAAATCAGGAATCACGAAATTACGGCTTCAAGAACCCGGGTAACCAACCATTCGCCACCAATTTATCTATAGGCCCTGGCAATCCTCTACTTACACCAGTGCTGACCCCAACGGTAACGGTCATACCCGCTCTAAGCGGAGGCAATCCCGAAGATTGGTTGATCCCAATATGAACAGGTAGCCTTTGGACAACTTTCACCCAATTTCCTGTTGCATTTTGTGGAGGAAGAATAGCAAACTCGGCTCCGGTAGCCGGCGCGATCGCAGTGACCCGCCCTGCCCACTGGAAATCGGGATAGGCATCTACGCTAATCTCCACATCCTGCCCAACTTCCATCCATGTGAGCTGAGTTTCCTTGAAATTAGCCTCTATCCATAACCGATCACTGGCAATGATGCTAAAGATCGATGTACCGCGATTGACGTACTCCCCCGCTTGTAACTTCATATTACTTACGATACCGCTGGTAGGCGCATATACAAATGAGTCTTTAATACCCAAATCTGCCCTATCGAAACTAGCCATCGCCTCGAGGTACTTTGGATGATTCTCAGGGTCTAGTCTTGAGTTACCGAGCAGATTAGCCAGCACTTGTTGTGATTTTTTGTCAAGGGTCATCAACCTCGCTTTAGCTAACTCAAGTCGGTGAAAAGCTTCGTCGTATTGATCAGCTCTTCCCATCCCATGCTCCTGGAGAGTTGCCTGCCGGTCGAGTTGCTTCTTGTAGAAAACAATCATGGACCTAACTTCATCTTTTTCAATCTGAGCGGCTTGATACTCGGCCTTGAGTGCAGCAACGTCCGTCCGGACCATATCCATCTGAGCCTGAGCGCGCTGCTTTTCTACAACATAACCCGCATGCTCCATCCCAAAGAGGAGAGCTCCTTTTTTGACGTACTGATTGTCCTCCACCTCAACATTGGTCACTCTCGACGAAAGCTCAGGACTAATGACTACAATGTCGGCTTTAACATATGCATTCTCTGTCTCGACTACCGCTCCCCCATGCGAGTAGAGATAAATGCCCGTAGTCGCCGCAAATATAGGCAGTAACACAATAAAAAATAATCGTACGACCCAAAGAAGGCTTAAATAAATATTTTTTTCCGACATATTCATTTTCATTAAATCACCGAACCCTTACTTTTTCTTTGCTCAACCTCATCACATGACAACCGCCCATCCAACGACGCTAGGTTGACTTTTAATTTCAATAACGTGTCGACCAATCGGTCTTGCTCTTCCTTTGAGATCCCTGTTAATGCCTCTTCTCTCAAATCAGCCGCAGCGGCTCGCATTCGTTTCATCGCCGGATTGACTTCCTGGGTAAGCAGTACACGCTTTGCCCGGCGGTCCTTTGGATCATCCTCTCGAACAACCCACCCATTTGATTCCATTCGATCGAGTAATCGCCCGAGGGATGGTTTGTCAATCTCTAATATTTGAGCTAATTCCGACTGAGTCACACCTTCATTTCGATACAAATTAGTCAAAACCCACCATTGGGATCTGGTGAGACCCAGCGTTTTCATTCGCCTGTCATAGCCCTGACGCATTAGCCTTGCAACGTCATGCAGAATAAATCCGAAGTTTCTTGATAGGTCCTCACGTAACAAAATAAAGTCTCCCGAACATTTAATTTATAACTGAACAAATAGTTGTCTAAGCAATTATATGCTTAACAATTATATGCATGACAATTATAATGGATTAAGAGGACAATTGCTGGCGGTTCTGAGCACGTTGAGATAATCCTCAAAATTTAGCTTGTTTAACATAAGCTGAAATTAGGATTCTTAAGCGAATATCTTTTGAGCTTAAGAATTCAATAGATGTGCGGAAAGCTGGATCATACGAATTGGTATAAACTTCAATTCAAAATTTTAAATACTGAGGAATCTCATGGCACAGACAGTCGATTATTACCTATCTCCAATGTCACCCTGGGCATACCTTGGCCACATGCCATTACAAACGATCACTGAAAAACTAGGCGCGAATATAAATATTAGACCAATTGATCCTGGCGAGTAGGTGCGATCTCCCAATGCAATAATACCGTAGCGAATATTCTCTAAATTTGGTTTATTTAGGTCAAGCGCTT
>CBFIFN010000023.1:0-17271 GCA_965661885.1 uncultured Burkholderiales bacterium
CAGTAGTGAAGGATGAAGATATCCTTGACCTTGTCGACTGGGCAAGAAATGAGCAGTTGAGTTTGAGTGAAATCGAATCAAAAGTTTTGGAGCTTATTATCGAGGAAGGACCGCACAGCACAGTTAGCATTAGGTGATTATCAAAACGATTCGCGCGATTTAAGTCTTATATCTTATATAAGACTTAAATCGATAAAAATTGCAGATTTAAACGTATAGCTATTTTTGGTCTTTATGCGACATTAAATGGCGGTTAACCACGACCGACGAAAGGCATTTTGGTCGCCATTATCGTCATGAATTGAACATTTGTGTCCAGTGGAAGCTCAGCCATATACAGTGCCGCGGTTGCAACCTCTTTCACATTCATCATGCTTTCAGCCTGTATTGTGCCATCTGCCTGAGGCACCCCTGACGCCATTTTGGCCGCAAGTTCCGTCATGGCATTGCCAATATCTAGTTGACTACAGGCAATATCGTATTTGCGACCATCCAACGACGCAGATTTTGTGAGACCTGTGACAGCATGTTTAGTAGCTGTGTAAGGTATTGAGTTGGGTCGAGGTGCGTGAGCAGATATTGATCCGTTGTTAATGATCCGCCCGCCTCTGGGGTCTTGACTTTTCATGACCTTAAATGCCTCGCGAAGACAATAGAACATCCCATTAAAGTTGACATTTACAATGGTGGTCCATTGCTCGTCGCTGAGTTCCTCAAGAGGCACTGGCGGCGCATTCATTCCCGCGTTATTAAACAAAACGTCGAGTCGTCCCAATTGGTTCTTCACCTTCGTAAAGAGTGCGCGAACGGCACTCGGGTCAGATACATCTGTTGGGATGGCAAATACTCTGTCATTCGCGTCAGTAGCTAAAGAGATTGTCTCATTTAATGCGGATTCTCGGCGACCGGCTAGCGCGACGTGATAACCTGCCGACAGATACTCAAGCGCAACTGCCCGACCAATTCCGCTACCTGCGCCAGTTACAATAGCAACCTTTTTTGTTGATGACATTGAGTTACTCCCCTACAAGATTTTGAGTTTTGGTTTAGGATGGAGACTCTAGCACAGACATGTAATAATTTTAATATACAGAGCCTTTTGTTTCGCGACTTGTTCATTCACGTTATTAAGACACTCAGGTGGTTGTAATGGATCCTTTTCACTTAGCGTTTCCCGTGCACTCACTGTCGGAAGCGAGACGTTTTTATCGAGATATTTTGGATTGTCCCGAAGGTCGATCCAGCGAGGACTGGGTCGACTTTAATTTTTTTGGACATCAAATCGTTGCGCATTTGGTGAAAGATTATGACCAAGATCTCGGTGCCAATTTTGTGGATGGTGACAAAGTACCAATACGACATTTTGGGATTGTATTAACTATGGGTGACTGGGACAAATTAGCCGTAAAGCTTACCGAGCTCGATGTGGCATTCATAGTGGAGCCTCATGTCAGATTCAAAGGGCTTGCAGGAGAACAAGCCACAATGTTCGTTAAAGACTTTAGTAACAATGCTTTAGAATTTAAAGCATTTAAGGAGCAAACTGATCTATTTACTAGATAGTTTTTCGATGGTTTTTATAAATATGTTGGGAGATGACCGCGTTGGACATTTGGAATTATTTAACTGAACTATTATCTGGAGGCGGAGATTGGCCTCTTCATGTTTTCTTTGTCGTTCTGGCTACGTTAGTTGCCGGCAGCGCTGTTCGCACATTGATAGGAAAGCTAAGCCAGAAATCTCGCTCAACTGACAATGTTGTAGATGATGCCTTCTTTGATTCATTAGTTACTCCGGCCAGAGGTTTAGTCTGGCTCATAGGCCTGTCTTCGGCAGCACACATTGCTGGTGGGCATTCCGATTCCATCATTTTTGAATCGATAGGGTCGATTAGAAATGTTGGTATTGTGTTGATGCTAACTTGGTTTTTACAACGTTTTATCCGCTGCTACGTCGATTTATACATAAAGTCGAGGACTGAAAAAGGAGAGCACGTCGATACGACACTTGTTCTAGGAATCGGGAAGTTATTTAGAGGAACCGTCGCGATTACCGCATCGTTGATCGTTTTACAAAATTTAGGTGTGAATATTAGTGGTCTGCTTGCATTTGGCGGTGTAGGTGGTATAGCGATAGGTCTTGCCGCGCAGGATATTTGTAAGAACATGTTTGGTGGATTTACAATCTATTTTGACCGTCATTTTGCCGTAGGCGATTGGATCAGGTCGCCAGACCGTGAGATTGAAGGCAAGGTTGTTCAGATAGGGTGGCGCACAACAGCAATCCGCACCTTTAATAAACGGCTCCTTTATATACCTAATTCAGTATTTACCACCATTGCGTTAGAAAACCCATCGCGAATGTCGCATCGAAGGATTTACGAACACGTCGGAGTTCGTTATGACGACATCTCATCCCTTCCCAAAATACTAGATGAGGTAAAAAGTTACCTTAAGAATCACCCAGACATTGATTCATCTCAAACCTTAATGGTCAATTTAGATGAGTTTGCTGATTCGTCCGTTAACTTTTTCATATATGTCTTTACACGCACGACTATCTGGACTGAATACCATGATGTCAAAGAGCGAGTTATGTTTGAAATCAGTGAAATCATATCCAGAAATAATTCGGAAATGGCTTTTCCAACAAGAACACTTCACATTAATCATGAAATGGCCCTTGAGGACATGAAGCAAATATAAGGCTACTGGAGCACGGTCCTGCCAGCAAGGGTTTGGTGAAATAAACGGACAAACCTCAGTGAGTCAATATGGTTTTATTGGGTCAATGGCAGTGCAGCGGCGAATGATTCGTCCTTCTTTTGATGCATCGTAACTAGTCACACGGTGCATCAGACATCGGTTATCCCAAACTAATAAATCTCCCTTTTTCCATCGATGTTCATAAGTGAGTTCGTCGTGAACTATCAATTGATTTAATTCATCTATCCAAAGGCGGCCAGTTTCGTAAGGAACCCCTAGGACGCTCTCCGCGTGATCGCCGAGGAACATAGCCTTTTTCTGGGTATCTGGATGCGTTCTGACAATGGGGTGGTTAACAACAGGCGCTGAATGATGCTGTTGATTTGTCATAGGCTGATGACCATGTCGCCGGTTCCTTGAAAAATGAAGGCTATGGTTGGCTCGTTTATCTTCGATTTTTCTTTTCCATTCTTGAGGCAGTCGGTCGTATGCTCCGTACATATCGCAAAAAAGCGTATTACCACCGTTCTGAGACGCCAACTCGCAATAAATTATCGTTGCTTGGCCGGTTCGCTCTTGCCATGATGCATCAGTGTGCCAAGCATGAGTTCCTTGATCAGGAAATATGCCATTTGGTTTTCCATCTTCTCCAATGTTTGACAACCTGTAGAGCTCGGGATATTTGGATTGATGATATTGGTTCATCACATGAACTTGAAGTTCTCCAAATTGTTGCCCGAATTGAACATGAGCGGAGGAGGATAATTTTTGTTGCCCAAAATAAAGAATTTGGTATTTAAGAAACAGTTGTTGAATATCCTTTAAGACCTTTCTGTTAAGTTTTTGAGAAAGGTCTAGATCCAGCACTTCTGCGCCAAGTTCCGGTTTCAGTTCCCGTATCTTTAATAACATGTCTATGTCCTTACCATTTCATTCCGAAGGAAACAGTCACACCAACTAAATTTTTTCAGTTGCTTTTATTTCTAAGTCGCTTTGGTGGTGACTTCATTGTAATCAAATGTAATGTCTGTTTTGAGTTTCATATCCACTGGGGGAATTCGTTATTTTTTTAAAAGCCGCGGACGCAGGTACCTTAAAATATTAAATGAGGCCTCATTAATAGTTTTATTTTTTCCAGCGGTCTCTGAGAGTAACTGTACGATTAAATACTAATTGATCTAATCCTTCGCTAGAGGGGTCAACTGTGAAGTAACCATGTCGCTCGAATTGGAAACAGTCCCCTGTCTGAGCATGATTCAACGAGTGTTCTATTTGAGCTTCAATAATTTGTTTTGAATTGGAATTTAAATCGTCGGTAAAGTCTCCGCTCTTGCCTGGGCGTTCTTCATTAAACAGCCGGTCATATAAAATAACCTTAGCTTTACTTGCTGATTTCGCATCGATCCAGTGGATGTTTCCTTTGACTTTGTAGTTATCTGCGCCGTCAGTGCCGGATTTAGAATCTGGATAATATTCGCAAAATACAGTCTTAATCGTGCCTTGCTGATCTGTTTCAAATCCAGTGCACTTAACAACGTAACCGTAGCGTAAACGAACTGTGTTTCCAACGAACAGACGGAAATATCCCTTGGGCGGGTCCTCTGAAAAGTCTTCTTGCTCTATCCAAAGCTCGTTCGAGAGCGAGATTTCTCGTGAACCAAGTTCCTTTTTCTTCGGATGATTCGGTGCGTAACAGATTTCGGAGCGATTCTGATCAAAATTTTGAATTAGTAATTTAATCGGTTTCAGAACCGCTATCTTACGCATGGATGATTCATTAAGTGTTTCGCGCATGCAATCCTCAAGAATTGAGTAATCAATCCACGAATCTGCTTTAGCCACGCCGATTCGATCAGTGAAAAGACGCAAACCTGCTGGTGGGTAGCCTCTTCGTCGGGCGCCGACTAAGGTAGGCATACGAGGGTCGTCCCAGCCGTCCACGTGTTTTTCTCTCACAAGTTGAATTAATTTTCTCTTCGAAAGGACCACATGCGATAGGTTGAGTCGTGCAAACTCTATTTGCTGAGGTAGGGGATTTTGAAGAAATCCGAGCCCTAATAACTTTTGGTTAAGCCAATCGTATAAAGGCCGGTGATCTTCAAATTCGAGTGTGCATATTGAGTGAGTAATATTCTCAAGAGAATCTGAAATGCCATGAGTGAAATCATAGTTTGGGTAAATAGGCCATTTATTTTCTGTTCGATGGTGAATCGCGTGCTTTATTCGATACGCGACAGGATCTCTGAGATTAATGTTAGGACTTTCCATATCGATTTTCAGTCGAAGCACATGAACTCCATCTGCATGCTTTCCCTCTCTCATCTCTTGAAAAAGCGCTAGATTCTCCTCTTTAGTTCGAGTTCGAAATGGACTATTCCTACCTGGCTCCTTGAGAGTGCCCCGATATTCTCTCATCTCTTCAGAACTCAGAGAGTCAACATATGCAAGTCCCGCATCAATTAAAGCGATCGCAAATTTATAAAGAATTTCAAAGTAATCGGATGAGAAATACTCATGATGATCCCAATTAAACCCAAGCCAATTTACGTTTTCCCGGATGGAGTTAACGTATTCCATTTCTTCTTTCTCTGGGTTTGTATCATCGAACCTTAAATGGCAAACTCCCCCGTAATCCTGTGCCAAACCAAAATTTAAAAAAATTGATTTTGCATGACCAATATGGAGGTATCCATTAGGCTCAGGTGGAAATCGCGTTCGAATCTTAGCTGTATCGATGGCCGCGTTTTTTTGTACTGACATGGGAGCGGGTTTGCCGCTCCAGCGTCTCGTTTTAAAGGAATTAGACTTCAGATCATTATCAATAATTACTCTGATAAAGTTACTAATTGATGGCGGTGTTTTTTGTTTCACTGATTTGATGGTTATGTTGTTTGTGTGATTGAAATCGGCATTCATCTTTTAGTTCACTTGGTACTAAAGGTTTTGATGAGTTTAACCCTAAGCTTGTGGACGTGATTTTACCCCAGTTGCCCGCGTTCAATTAGTCACTGGACATATTTGAGTTACTTTTCGGTCGCAACAGACCCGCTAATTCTTCGTTTGCTAGGAAATCCGTATGTACTATTCGATAACTCGGAGAGTATTGAGTTTTGAATAGGGCGGAATGGGCGATTACTGGATAATTGTTCATCTCGATCTTATCCAGAAATTCAGTAGTATCTTCGCGTTTAAACGGTAACTGTCCTGCGCTCGATAGGTCCCTCAAACAACCAACGAACTTTTTAAGTTTTGCCGGTGACCCTTGATGCGCCTGAATGGTTTCGATAAAAGCCTGAAATAAATCATCAGTTGAGTAGTTAAGTGAAACGTATGTCTTTAAATGAACCCTAGATATCAGTCCGTCTGGCGAGATGGGATCGATGACGGGCTCAGAGCGGGAAACGGATGTGTGCTTTAACTCACGTTTAAATTTGTCGTGAAGAACATCGATTGAGTCTGTTGAACGGCTCGCGCCCATCGCGCTTTGGCATAGCAATTTGTAGATATCCTGCAATTCTAACTCGGGGTATCTGGTAAGGTGTTTAGAAACTAAATTAGTAATAAATTTCATCTGAGTAGTATGTTTTACGCCAAAAGTAATTATATGAACCATAGGATTAAAAGGTGTATTTTACGCTAGGATTAATTTGTTCAGTATTGAATTTATAAAAGGCGCTTTTTCATGAGTTTGGCCAGAGAAATCTTCTCCAATCTACAATCCGAGCGGACGTGTACGTTAAAATCGCTCGCTGTGTCTTTGAACGTTGATTTGACGACTCTTGAGAATGAACTTGCTCGAATAAATAATGATATTACTTTCATCGAGCGTGCTTCAGATGGAACCGTGGCGTTAGGACAGGTTTCGGATATCCTGCGCACTGGGGCGATTAGGTCGAATCTCGGGCTCGCGGCAGATCGGTTTAAATTTGAATTGGTGTCTGAGACAGGCTCTACTAACGATGACTTACTAAACAGAATTCGTTCAGGGACTGCTCAAGATGGAGTGGTTCGAATTTCGGAAATTCAAACCGCAGGTAGGGGTACAAAAGGCAGAGCTTGGTTATCTATTCCTGGAGGGTCACTCACTTTTTCAATACTGCGCACAATCCCTGCAAATAATGTTGAAAAAGGAATGGGTTCCATTCCCTTGGTTGTTGGCTTGTCCATTGCGCGATCTTTGAATAAATCTGCCGAGGTTACTTGCCGCTTGAAATGGCCTAACGACGTGGTGGCCAATGGTGGGAAGTTGGCGGGGGTCTTGATGGAGTCGGTCTCGGTTAATGGGGTTTATCATTTGGTGATAGGTATCGGTATAAATGTTTGCCTTCCTCAGGTTTTAATTGACGAAGTTGATCAGCCAGTAGTGGATATTTATAGGTTGGGGCCGGTAATTGATCGAAACCTTATCTTAGGTAAATTGTTAGAGGAGCTTGATTTTATGTTGGAACGATATTTGATTGAAGGCTTCGGGTATTTTCGTGAAGAGTGGTGTGAATTAAATGCCTACCAAAATCAACATATATCTTTTGCCCTGCCTGACGGGGAGCGATGTGAAGGCGAGGTCATAGATGTTGATGAGAATGGGGCTCTCGTGTTGGAAGTCGCTGGCAAAGTTAAACGGTTTATTTCCGGTGAGATACAAATTAAATTACGCTAAATATGGTTTATAGTTTTTTGACAAATGAATTAACGGAATACGAACTCGAATGATTTTAGTCGTTGATATTGGTAATACCCAGGTAAAGTGGGCTGCGACTTCGCTGGATGGCTGGCTGGTTCAGGCCCAGTGTCCGATCACGGCGATAGAAAAGCTGTCATTATACTGGTCAGATCTTCCGGCTCCCTCCGCGATTGTTGTATCAAATGTGGCGAGCTCGGCTGTGAAGTCGTCTGTTGATTTGGCAGCGTCGCGATGGAATGTTAATCCTCATTGGATAGAGGCAAAAAGGGAACAATGTGGTGTCATCAATTCCTACGCATCACCCGAGCAATTAGGCGCTGATCGATGGGCCGCTGTGATTGGCGCGAAGTCTCTGAATTTAGGTAATGTTGTAGCTGTATGTGCTGGTACGGCAACGACAATACATGGTTTGACCCAAGCCGGAATATTCCTTGGGGGCCTTATAATCCCCGGTTACGATTTGCTGCATCAATCTCTTGGTGCCAATGCGTTTAGGCTGTCGGATGCTGAGGGACAACTCTCTACGTTTCCAATTTCGACCGCAGATTCCATTACGACGGGGGCAATAAAAACTACCTGTGCAACCATTGAGTTGTTTTGTGAAGATATGGAAAAAGCAGGACACCATAATGTACAAATTGTACTAGCAGGTGGAGCTGCGAAAAAGATTCGAGGAGAGTTTACGAGGTCTGTTCTCCACAAAGAGGATTTAATTCTTTTGGGCTTATTAGAAATTGCAAAGAGTCTGTAGCCGTATTTGAGGAACTACGTATATGAATGCTGATGGGTTAACTTTGTATGGGTAGAAAATTAGGATATTTTCTAATCGTGGTTAACGTGCTGATGGCTGGATATGTGTTTTACGTTAAGCCCTTGTCTCAAATAGACCCTATTCCAGAGCGGAGTGAGGTTCATCCAGAGCGTATGACTATCATCAAGGACTCAGAACTTGAAAGCGTTGACCCAAAGGTTCCAATTAATCCTGATGAATCAATATGAGTGTCTGTGATTGAGCCATCTCTTCTTGCGTGACGGATGAATAGAGTTCTACTTCGGCAGGGTTTTGTTTTATCTGGTCGTAAGTTCGGTAGAGGCAGCCAATAGCATTTTTGTGTAGTCTTGCTTGGGCGAGTCAAAAATATCGTTGACAAAACCTTCCTCTATAACTTTACCGTCTTTCATAATCATGACTCGGTGTGACATCGCTCTCACCACATTAAGATCATGACTGATGAATAAATAGGAGATATCATATTTCTTTTGTAAGTTACGCAGTAGGTCGATTATTTGCGCCTGGATGGATAGATCGAGTGCGGAAGTTGGTTCGTCTAGGACTATAAATTTTGGCTTTAAGACAATGGCCCTTGCAATTGATATTCTTTGCCGTTGTCCACCAGAAAACTCGTGCGGGTATCTGTGCCTCATTTCTGCTGATAACCCTACCTCTTCTAACGCTATTTCAATGATCTGATTAAGTTCGGTTGAATTATTTGCGATGCCGTGAAGAGTTAGTCCCTCTGCAATGATTTGACCAATGGTCATTCTTGGACTCAAGCTACCAAAAGGGTCTTGAAAGACAATCTGTACGTCTTTTCTGAACGGCTTAATTGTCCGTTGCGTTAGATGGTCGACACGTTGACCAGAGACGAGGATTTCCCCGTTGCTGTCGATGAGTCTAAGGCACGCCATCCCAAGTGAACTTTTCCCCGAGCCACTTTCCCCCACAAGTCCTAGCGTTTCTCCGGATCTTACGGAAAAACTGACGTCATCGACCGCTTTAATGTGTCCCACAGTTCGTCGGAAAAGGCCGCGTTTTATCGGGAACCATACGCGCAGATTATTGGTGCGGACGACCTCAGATGCAGACTGGTCTAACGGTTTGGGGTGACCGGACGGTTTAGAGTTGATTAACATTTTTGTGTAATCGTGTCGAGGGTCTGCGAAGGTCTCATTGACCATTCCAGATTCAACGATGTCCCCTTGCCTCATGACGTATACCTGAGACGCCATTTTTTGGACCACTCGTAAGTCGTGAGTGATCAAAAGTATTGCCATATCGAATTTATTTTGAAGGGATTGGAGTAACTCAAGTAGCTGTGCCTGAATTGTGACATCGACTGCAGTCGTCGGCTCATCAGCAATGAGTAGGTCTGGCTTATTAGCCAAAGCCATAGCGATCATGACGCGCTGCCGTTGACCGCCTGAGAGTTGGTGGGGATAGGAATCGAGTCTTTCGGCTGGATTCGGTATTTGAACTAACTCTAATAATTCGATTGTCCGATTCTTTGCTTGTTGTTTGTTCAATCCTTCATGGAGAACTAAAACTTCGCTGATTTGTTTCTCAACTGTGTGCAAAGGATTTAGGGAGGTCATGGGCTCTTGGAAGATCATCGATATTTGATTGCCTCTAATCGTCCTCAGGATTTTTTCAGAAGCTCCAATTAGTTCACGACCGTTGAATTGGATAGAGCTTTTATCAGAATGCTCAGCAATTGGGTATGGAAGCAGCTGCAAGATTGAAAGTGCAGTTACCGATTTCCCTGAACCACTCTCACCAATAAGCGCGACCGTTTCGCCTCGGTTGATTTCGAGAGAGACGTTTCTTGCGGCTGATGTAAGTTTATCTCCTTGTTGAAAATTTACGTCAAGATTGTTTATTTTGAGTAAGGCTGATGTCATTGGTTTTTTTATGGTCTGAGATTTATTCAGTGCCAAATAACTTCCTAGGATCAAATGCGTCCCTAACGGCTTCACCTATAAATATCAGGAGACTAAGCATGATCGCAATTACAAAAAAGCCAGTTAAGGCGAGCCAAGGAGCTTGAAAGTTTGCCTTTCCTTGCGCTAATAGTTCGCCAAGTGAAGCCGATCCGGCGGGCAACCCGATGCCGAGAAAGTCCAAAGAGGTTAAAACAGTTACGGATCCAGCCAAAGTGAACGGCATGAAGGCCATAGTCGCCACAAGCGCATTCGGCAAAACATGCCGTAGCATTATTTTAAAGTCCCCTAATCCGAGTGCGCGAGCAGCTCTCACGTAATCAAAATTTCTGGCCCTCAGAAATTCCGCCCGCACAACGCCGACGAATCCCATCCAACTAAATAGGAGAAGTAACCCCAGCAACCACCAGAAGTTCGGTTCAATTATGCTCGCTAGTATGATTAGAAGGTATAAGGTTGGCATTCCTGACCAAATCTCAATAAACCGCTGACCGATTAAGTCGACCCATCCGCCAAAATAACCCTGTAACGCGCCCGCAAAAATGCCAATAACGGCACTAACGATTGTCAATGTAAAGCCAAAAATAACGGATATTCTAAATCCATAAATAACTCGAGCCAACACATCGCGAGCCTGATCATCAGTGCCGAGAAGATGAATAGAATCAGGTGCCGAGGGCGCGGGCATCGTCAGATCCCACGAAACCGTTTGATGATCAAAAGGTACTATCGGATTAATAATCCAACCTTGTGATTCAATTTTTTCTATGACGAACGGGTCCGTGTAATCTGCCTCTGTTTTGAATACGCCTCCAAATTGTGTTTCTTGATATTCTTTAAAGATCGGAAAAAAAATCTTTCCCTGGTACGAGACTACGATGGGTTTGTCATTAGCAATAAATTCGGCGGGTAGTGTCAAGCCGAGAAGAAACAAAAAAATCCAGAAAGAGATGTAGCCTCTTCTGTTTTTTCTAAAATTCTGTAGTCGTCTTAGGGCGATTGGATTGGTTATTTTCATGTTTATTGTCGGATTATTACGACTGTCCTTCAAAATCAATTCGAGGGTCGATAACCATATACATAACGTCTCCTATAAGGTTCATGATCAACCCAAGAAGGGAGAAAAAAAACAGCGCTCCAAACATGAGGGGGTAGTCCCTACTGAATGCGGCTTCAAATCCGAGTAAACCAAGGCCATCTAAAGAAAATATTATTTCAATGAGCAAGGAGCCCGTGAAAAGAATGCTTACTAAAGCAGATGGGAATCCTGCTATGACGATTAACATTGCATTGCGAAATACGTGGCCATAAAGAACGCGTTTTTCGGGGAGCCCTTTTGCCCTAGCCGTGAGCACGTACTGTTGATGAATTTGATCCATGAATGAATTTTTAGTGAGCATGGTTAGACCAGCAAACCCACCAATAACCATGGAAATTATGGGAAGAGCAAGATGCCAAAAATAATCCTTAACGCAATCTAAGTTCATCGCACAATCAAAGGCGGTGACTGATAGATACTCTTCCGATTGAAGTCCTCGGAGCGGAAACCAGTCGAGATAACTTCCCCCGGCAAAAATTACCATCATAAATACCGCGAATAAAAATCCAGGGATAGCCGTCCCTATGATGATGACGAAACTGGTAATCATGTCGAATTGGTTGCCATCTGCTACCGCTTTACGAATCCCGAGTGGAATGGAGATCAAGTAAACAATTAAGGTGGTCCAGAGTCCGAGTGAAATTGAGACCGGGAGTTTTTCTAAGACTAAATCGATGACATCCGTATCACGATAAAAACTCTTACCGAAGTCGAAAACTAGGTAATTCGACATCATACTTAAGAATCGATCGTGAAGCGGCTTGTCAAAACCGAACCTGGTTTCCAGTTCTTTTATAAATTCCGGGTCTAGTCCTTGGGCGCCTCGATAGGGTGTCGACGAACTACTCTCAATTTTTTTCGGTGAAGCCGTGCTGTTGAGTGTTTCTTGGCTTCCCGTCTTCGTTACTCTTTCTGTAATAGCATTTGAGTGGCCTGATAGTTGTGCAATTGCTTGCTCTACCGGGCCTCCTGGCGCAGTTTGAATCACTAAAAAGTTAGTCAGCATGATCCCTAACAGGGTAGGGATGATGAGAAGTAATCGTCTAAAAATATATGGAGTCATGAGGTCTTTCGCTTGAGACGTTTGAAAGCAAAAAGGCCAATGACTAATACTAGGGCAATAAAAGAGTACAACTTGATGTTCGGATCATTTGTTGAGCTAGCAGGTACGGTAGCGCGACCGATCTTCTCTGCTTTTGTGTTGTCGTACCACCAAAGGTTAGTCGACGTTCCAGATTTTGGGGTTGTCTCGGGTAAACCAAATTTGTCCCAGTAGAGAATTCTCTGCGATTTTAAATGCCACTGTGGAATCACATAGTAACCAAACAGCAAGAGTCTATCCAGAGCCCTTGTATATGCAATGAGATCTTCTCTGGACTTGGCTTGAACCAGTCCGCTGATAAGTTCATCTACGACTGGGTCTTGAACTCCTGCGTAGTTACTTGCAGCAGGAGAGTCTGCTGCGGTCGAGGACCACTGGCCGAATTGTTCATTTCCAGGTGACTCTGAGGAACCCCAACCCGAAACAATCATGTCGTATTCGAAATTTCGTACGCGGTTTATATATTGGGTCTGATCCACTCTTCTCACACGAACATCGACCCCAAGTTTCGTTAGGTTGCGTGCAAACGGAAGAACGATTCGTTCAAACCCCTCGCTGTATAACAAAATCTCAAACGTAAATTTTTCACCAGTCAATTGATTCGTGAGCCGCATATTTTCTACGTTCCATCCGGCTTGGGAAAGTAATTTTTGAGCCCTCAAAAGCCCTTTTCTTGGCCACCCCATTCCGTCTGTTTCAGGTGGTTGGTATGAATTTGTAAATACTTCGCTCGGTACTTGATCCCGATATTTTTCTAATATTTTAAGCTCAAGCCCTTCGGGTAATCCGGTTGATGCCAAATCTGAGTTTGAGAAAAAACTTTTAGTTCGAGCATACTGTCCAAAAAATAAATTCTTGTTGGTCCACTCAAAATCAAACGCGTGAGCTAAGGCTTCTCTAACTCTTACATCTTGGAAAATCGGGCGTCTGGTGTTGTATACAAAGGCTTGCATTCCCGTTGGATTATAGTGCCGGAGATTTACTTTTTTTAAAGTGCCCTGATCGACTGCTGGGGTATCGTAATCCAGGGCCCAAGCCTTCGCTTGGTTTTCCTCCCTATAGTCAATATCTCCCGATTTGAGCGCTTCGCGGAGCACGGTTTCATCTCGATAATAGTCGATTCTTATTTCGTCGAAATTGTTGGTTCCGACATTGGCGGGAATCTCCAGTCCCCAATAATCTTTAACGCGCTCAAGTGCTATAAAGCGCCCCGGTTCGAAGTTGCTGATCCTGTAAGGACCGCTTCCAAGTGGCGGGGTTAATGTCGTAAGAGTAAAGTCTTTGTCTTTCCAATAGTGTTTAGGAAGAATTGGCATTTGTCCGACAATTAATGGCAACTCCCGATTTGTGGTGTCGGCGAACTCAAATTTGACAATGTCTTCGGTGAGTTTAACTGCGGCAGTCACGTCTCCGTAATAAAATCGATAAAACGGATGGCCATCGTTCTTTAAGGTATTTAAAGACCAGATAACGTCCTCAACAGTAATCGGTTTACCATCATGCCATTTAGCCTCTTTTCTGATTTTAAATTTCGCCCAGCTTCGATCTTCTGGAACCTCAATGAACTCGGCAATCAGGCCATACGCGCTAAATGGTTCATCGGCGCTCGTGACCATAAGGGTTTCCATTGATGCGCCGGCTCCGGAATTTCCCTTCGGTATATATGGATTAAAACTATCAAAGGTACCAACTGCCCCAAGATTAATCCGCCCGCCCTTGGGCGCTTTAGGATTTACGTAATTGAAAAACCGGAAATTATCAACGTATCTAAGTTCTCCGTGCATCGCTATGCCATGCGACCTTGTGACGGCCGCTTGCGCGACTGAGCAGCAGACCAACAGAAAAACTAGTAATACCTTATTCACCAGAGTTAACCACGACGGATGCGCTCAATTGTTCTTGTGGTTGAAGTATCGTGTTCAAAAGGTATTGAATGAGTCACCCCTCCCCAAGCTTTGATTTCAGAGCTGCCGACAATTTTGTCCTTTGCCCAGTCTCCGCCTTTGATCAAAACATCTGGTTTGATTTTCAAGATTAGGTCTAATGGAGTATCCTCATCGAAACTTATTACTGCATCCACACACGCGAGCGCTGCGATAACAGTAGCGCGGTCCTCCATGCTATTGATGGGTCTGTCCAAGCCCTTGTTAAGTCGTTTTACAGAAGCGTCTGAATTAAGGGCCACAATTAGCGAGGCGCCATGGCTCTTAGCCTGTGAAAGGTATGTAACATGGCCGACGTGAAGAATGTCAAACACGCCGTTGGTGAACACGAGCGGTCTAAGCAAGTGATCGATGGCTAAACGCCCATTCTCTACAGTTATATTTTTGTTGGCCATGAATTAAATTTCCACTAAATGTCTGTTTGTGATCGTTTAGGACATTTAGTTCCTGAATAACTTCTTTTGACAGAGGAGTTTCTGGCTTGGCCCCAATCGGTATCCCTGGCCTTGTATCGTTATAAAGTGCGCTTCATAGGGCGACTGGTAAAAGTCCCTTAATCTACGTATTCAAAAATCTTAACCACTTTGGATACGTTTTTCGCTGAGGCTGCAATTTGAGCAGCAGTTTCGCCCTCGTCTTGTGATACAAGTCCCATTAAGTAAACTGCACCAGACTCCACCGTGGTACTCACTCTGACGATTCTCACGTCCTCGCTGCGAGTCAATAAGCTGACAACTTGTGTTTTGATTGCGCCGTCCTTGGCAAAATCCTTTAATGTGCTGAACTCCCCGACTGTTGTTTCATCTTTGAAGTCTCGGACAGATTGTGTCTCGAGAACCATCAATTGCAAGTCCTCTTTGACCGCCTCTGATTTAACTTGGCCTGTCAGTAAAACGACATTGTTATATGACGTGACGTGAATCTTTGCTTGTTTTGGATATTTATCTTTTATCCTCGCTGACAATTTGCTGACGATAATTCGATCATCAACTATCGTACCCGCTGTTCGAGGATCTTCAACCATCATTGTTGCGCCAATACCTGCAGAAACAACTGCTGGTCCGAGACATCCATGTAGGAGGCCAGAAATTGAAACTATAAGAATCATGGAAATCGCTGATTTGTACATTCTATTCGTCTCCTAAAATTATTGAATCGATTCCATCACATAAACAGTGTAAACACAACAGGTGCACTTCTTGAATTCTTGCGGTTTGCTCGCTCGGAACACAAATATGAACATCGTCACCTGATAATCTTTGTGCTATTTTTCCTCCGCTTTTGCCGGTCAGAGCGACCACGTTAACATGAAGGCTGTGCGCTGCATTGATAGCCGCTATGACGTTTTCTGAATTTCCGCTTGTGGAAATTGCGAGTAAGGTATCTCCAGCTTGGCCTAACCCTAAAATCTGTTTCGAAAAAATCTCATCGAAACTGTAATCATTGCCGATAGACGTGAGGGTGGATGAGTCTGTAGTAAGCGCTATTGCCCCCAGTGGTTTGCGCTCTCGTTCGAATCGATTTAATAGCTCAGCGGAAAAATGTTGTGCATCAGCAGCTGAACCCCCATTTCCGCAAGCCATTATTTTATTTTTGGATTGGAGTGTTTTTGCCATTAATTCGATAGCCGCCGTGAGAGGAGCGGTGAGAGCCGGCAATGCGTCGTGCTTTACTTTTATGCTACCTAAGAAATGTGAATTTATCCTTGCTTGAAGACTCATATTTTGACGTTAATCTTTAAAGGTATATTAATGGGTGGAAATTTTATTTTAAACTGACCTCCATTTTAACTGACAACCTGAATTTATTGCGATAATAATGAGGATTAGTTCTGTTCGTTAGTTTTTAGTGTATATGATTAGATTTCACCCTTTCGCCGAAACTTTTTTATCCAATGAAAGCTGACCTTTGTGAAGAAGAGGTAAGACCTTCCACGTTATATGTGGTTGCGACGCCTATTGGGAACATGGGTGACATCACTCTTCGAGCGATCAAGGTGCTGGGTTCGGTGGATGTCATTGCGGCAGAAGATACGCGAGTGACAAAAGGGTTGTTAGCGAAGTTAAAACTTCAAGGTCGTTTGATCTCATATCGTGAGCATAATGAGGTTACGTCATCAAATGGAATTATTAAACTCTTATCC
Organism: uncultured Burkholderiales bacterium; assembly: GCA_965661885.1. Classification (GTDB taxonomy): domain Bacteria; phylum Pseudomonadota; class Gammaproteobacteria; order Burkholderiales; family Eutrophovitaceae; genus Eutrophovita. The sequence goes on from CBFIFN010000023.1 coordinate 16,392, forward strand.
TCGGGGAATTCTGTTGCCATTGTGACGGACGCGGGTACCCCTGCGATCTGTGATCCTGGAGCAGTCCTTGTTTGCAGAGCCAGAGAGGCGGGGTATCACGTAGAGCCTGTGCCAGGAGCAAGCGCTCTGACTGCGGCAATATCGGTAAGCGGTTTGACCCAAGCAGGCTTTTTATTCAAAGGCTTTTTGCCGGCGAAAGCAAGTGAAAGAAAATTTGCTTTGACGAGCTTCGAAGACAGCGACGTACCAGTTGTTGTTTTCGAGAGTCCGCATCGTATAAAGGAGTGCCTTCTCGATATGGCTTCTATTTTCGGTGATGACCTAAAAATATTTATTGGTAGAGAATTAACGAAAGTACACGAAGAGACGGTTTTGTTTACTCTGCATGAAGCGATCAATTGGGTTTCTTCTGGGATTTATCAGTCGAGGGGAGAGTTCGTTATTGTACTTTTTTTCTCGGCTAGTTCGGACGAAGATGAAAAGGTGCCCCTGGAGGCGAGAGAGCTTTTGAGGGAGCTGATGGTGTCGTTGTCCTTGAAACAAGCAGTTGATATTGTTACTAAGTATGCGCAAGTACGTCGAAAGAAAGTTTATCGAATAGCTTTAGAGATGAAGGAAGAACTTGATACCAACAAAATCGGAGACCCAAAGCATGAATGAATTGATCATTCGTCAGCCAGACGACCTACACATTCATCTTAGGGATGGAGACTTGATGGCCTTGGCGGCAGAGCACGTTTCCGCTCAGTTCCAACGAGCTATAGTCATGCCAAATCTTTCGTTACCGGTTGTGTCGACTACCATGGCGGCGAAGTATAGAGCGCGGATCGTATCTTCCATCCCTGAGGGAAGGACTTTTAGCCCCTTAATGACTCTTTAT
>CBFIFN010000024.1:0-16865 GCA_965661885.1 uncultured Burkholderiales bacterium
GGGTCATCTTATCCATATCGAGAATTTCTACCTTAACGCCCTCGCCATCGAATATTAGCTCTAATTCTTGTGCCACTAACTGCGCATTACCGGTCATTGTTCCATATAAAATTTTGATTTGTTTTTTCATTTTTGGTGATTCTAAGTCGTAAAAATGCAATATAATGCATATAAATTAAAGATATCAGATTTATTATACGTTTTTTTTGAATTTGTAGTATGATTCATAACATGTTTCCAGTAGATGAAATATATTGCAAGTATAATGGAACTCCGCTCAATCTAAGGAGTCAATCCCCCCTAGAAATTCCGAATTTACCGAGAACTAGGATGAACACAACTATGCTTGAGACTGCTCAATATAACGAATCAAACAACAAATCATCCCCGCCACAAAAATCTCGCGGGTCTGCGAATAATGAATTTCTTCAATTAGTCGGTTCAAGAGTCAAAAAGATCCGTAAAGAAAAAAAGCTCACGCGGAAAGTACTCTCCGAACACTCCGGAGTGTCAGAAAGATATCTTGCGCTCCTAGAATCAGGCCAAGGTAACGTCTCAATAGCGCTGCTGCGACAAGTTGCACAATCGCTTGACGTGGAGCCAGAAATCCTTATTTCCAGCTCTGCTCCTGTGACCTCAGAATCACGGCTTCTTCTCGGCTTGCTGGCCGGTCTCACAAGCACCGACCGGCTTAGGTTCAAAGACCAACTACTCAAGGAATTGCGTAACTCGCCGTCAAGTCGTAGTTACAGAATTGCCCTCATAGGTTTAAAAGGTGCTGGAAAAACCACTGTTGGCAGAAGATTATCCAGCATTCTAGGTATCCCTTTCGTGGAGATAGACCGAGAAATCGAAAAATTGGTAGATGCTCCTCTGTCAGAAATATTTGTAACTTATGGCCAAGAGGGATACCGCAATTTAGAGAAGACTTGTTTAGAAAACGTACTAGGCAACGGAACAAACTGCATCATTTCAACTGGTGGGAGTATTGTCCAAGAACAATCCGCTTATGAACTTTTACTCTCAACGTGTTACACGATTTGGTTAAAAGCGTCACCGAGAGAACATATGGACAGAGTGGTTGCTCAAGGAGATTTACGGCCAATTGCTGGAAACAACAGAGCGATGGACCAGTTGAAAAACATATTGATCAAGCGTCAATCGAGCTACGAAAAAGCTGATCTGACGATCGGAACAGATGGCAAGGACCCGAATTTAATAACTAGCCATATCTTAGCGGACCGCACGCTACGTAAATTAATACAGCATTCAAATTAAAGAGACCAATTCATGAATATGCAGATCCTTGAGAAAACAGAGTCAGGCCCAACAGACCCAGTTTTCTTTGATACACACCCAGACTCGTACCAGCACTGGAAGTTATCGATAAACGGCGATACTGCAACCCTCAGCATGGATGTTAACGAGGAGGCGGGTCTCAAGCCAGGCTATAAATTGAAGTTAAACTCTTACGACTTAGGAGTCGATATCGAGCTTTATGACGCGATTAATCGCGTCAGATTTGAGCACCCTAATGTGAAATGTGTAGTTATCACATCAGCAAAGGAGAGAATGTTTTGCTCTGGAGCAAACATCTACATGCTCGGACAGTCATCGCACCCGTGGAAAGTTAATTTTTGCAAATTCACAAATGAAACCAGGAACGGGATTGAGGACTCTAGCCGAAATGACGGGCTTAAATTTCTCGCCTCCATCAACGGGACAATTGCGGGTGGCGGCTACGAACTCGCTTTGGCCTGCGACAAGCTGCTGATGATTGATGATAGATCCTCAAGCGTAAGTCTCCCAGAAGTACCACTTCTGGGTGTGTTGCCAGGTACGGGAGGACTCACAAGAGTGATCGACAAAAGAAAAGTCAGGCGAGACTTAGCTGATGTATTTTGCTCAATGTCGGAGGGAGTAAGGGCGGATCGCGCAAAATCTTGGGGTCTTGTAGATGAAATCTCAAAACCCAATGTGCTAAAAGCGAGTGAGGCCAAAATGGTCACAGATTTAGTTTCTGACAGTATTCGACCGGTCGGCGCGACCGGCATATCCCTCGACAAAATTACTCGGACAGTTGACCCAAATGGTATTCATTACGCGACCTTAGATGTGGTCATCAATCGCACCGCTCGTACGGCGACAATCGTAATTAAGGCACCCACAAAAGCTCAAAATCTGCGCGACCTCGAATCGATTCATGAACACGGGTGTGAATGGTGGCCTCTAAAATTTAGCAGAGAACTCGACGATGCGATTTTATTGTTGCGCACCAACGAGCTAGAAATCGGCACTTGGATCTTCCGAACGATTGGTAACGCGGCTGATGTGCTGGAAATGGATGAGATTATCAATAGGTTTAGAACAGATTGGTTAGTTAGGGAGACGTTAGGAATGATCCGTCGCACATTAGCTCGGCTAGATGTGTCTTCACGGACTATGTTCGCTCTCATTGATGAGGGTTCGTGCTTTGCGGGCACCCTATTTGAAATTGCGCTAGCATCCGATAGAATTTTTATGCTTTCAGAAACCGAGAGCGGTGAAAATCCAAATATCGCACTCTCACAGCTCAATTTTGATAGCTTCCCGATGGTCAATCATCTATCTAGAATCGATAATCGTTTCTATGGTCATGATGCGAAAAACGGCGAATTATTAGAGCTGAAAGGCGAGCTAATAGACGCAAAAAAGGCAACAGAGGCAGGCCTTGTTACGTTTGCTCCCGACGATATCGACTGGGATGATGAGCTTCGAATAGCCATCGAAGAACGAGGAAGCTTATCTCCAGATGCTTTATCAGGCATGGAGGCGAACTTAAGGTTTTCCGGCCCAGAGACAATGGAAACTAGAATTTTCGCCAGATTATCAGCTTGGCAAAATTGGATATTTATCAGACCAAACGCTGTCGGCGATCAAGGCGCTCTGAAAGTTTTTGGCAGCGGAAAAAAGCCAGAATTTGCTTGGCAAAGAATTTAAGAAACGAATTTAACTAATTTAATAGACTTACATTGGAACTAGATAATGAGCATCAATTATAACGATAAAATCCCAAATAATGTGAACCTCGCGAACGATCGCAAACTCCAAAGAGCCCTAGAGCATTGGCAACCCCACTTTTTAAAGTGGTGGAGCGATCAAGGGCCAAAGGGTTTTCAATCCAACGATGTATACCTCAGGACGGCAGTTGGTGTAGATGCGAAAGGTTGGGCTAGCTATGGGCATGTCAAAATGCCGGACTATCGTTGGGGCATCTTTTTAGCTGACCAAATCCCTGACAGAACAATTGGATTTGGAGACCACTTCGGGGAACCGGTTTGGCAACAAGTTCCCGGTGAGCTTAGATCCCAGTTCCGAAGAATCATCGTAACGCAGGGGGATACAGAACCAGCTTCAGTGGAACAACAAAAACTACTCGGGTTAACTTGCCCGTCGCTCTACGACCTTAGGAATTTGTTCCAAGTAAACGTTGAAGAGGGTCGGCACTTGTGGGCCATGGTTTATTTACTTCACTGCTACTTCGGACGAGACGGTAGAGAAGAAGCGGAAGAACTGCTTGCGCGGCATTCCGGAGATACAGATAACCCACGCATTCTCGGCACATTTAACGAGCCGATCAGTGATTGGTTGTCGTTTTTTATGTTCACTTACTTTACTGACCGTGATGGCAAGTTCCAGCTTAAAAGCCTAAGTGAATCGGCGTTTGACCCGCTTGCGAGAACCTGTCGATTTATGCTAACCGAAGAAGCGCATCATATGTTTGTCGGGGAAACCGGCGTGGGACGTGTAATTAAACGCTCTTTGGAAGTCATGACCGAAATCGGTACTGACGATCCAATAGCCGTCAGGCAACAAGGTGCCGTTGACTTAGAAACGCTTCAAAAATATTTAAATTTTTGGTTTACCTCTTCACTCGACCTTTTTGGCTCTGAAATATCCTCAAACGCCGCAATGTCATTTGCCAGCGGCATTAAAGGGCGACCTGACGAAGGGCGCTACGAAGATCACGTGTGTAACGACGCCACCTATGACGTCGATACTCCTGAGGGAACGGAGAGAGTCAACTTAAGAAATGCGATGAATGACGTTACCAGAGGAGCTTACGTTAAAGACTGTGAGATTGGGATCAAACGATGGAACATGATGATCAAAAGAGCAAAACATGACGTAACGCTCTCCCTACCTAGCACCCGCTTTAACCGAACGATTGGAAGTTGGGCTAACGTACCGACCGATCCTAACGGTGAAAAAATCAGTCAAGCTGATTTCGACAAAAGGAAATCGAGTTGGTTACCAACTGAATCTGATCAAAGCTTCATAAAAAGCTTGATGCAATGCGTCAATGAGCCTGGAAAGATGGCAGGATGGATCGCGCCACCGGATAGAGGCATAAACAACAACCCTGTGGACTACGAATACGTCCGATTAAAATAAAAAAAGGGAAGCAATAGCTTCCCTTTTTCAAATGGCGACACGTATTCACTTTTCAACTAATATCATCTCAATTATGTCCCGTCTCTAATACGTGGTGTCGTTCTTACAATTAGCGAATATGCGACCGGAATAATAAAAAGCGTTAACAACGTACCAATAGACACACCACCGACAATCACCCAACCTATCGCTCGACGTGCCTCCGCGCCAGCACCAGTTGAAAGCGCCAACGGTAGAGCACCAAGCACAGTAGCCAGGGCAGTCATTAAAATAGGGCGCAACCTGAGGGTAGAGGCCTCCAACACAGCTTCCACTTTCTCTTGGCCAGCTCTACGCAGTTGATTTGCGAATTCCACGATCAAAATACCGTTCTTCGTAATTAATCCAACCAGCATGACAAGACCAATCCGGCTGTATACATTCAAAGTACCACCATCGCCGAATAATGAATTTAACCACATCACAAAAAGCGCTCCCAGGAAAGCTAAAGGCACGGTAAGCATGATTACAAAAGGCCCAATGAAACTCTCAAACTGAGCGGCTAGAACGAGGTAGATGAATATTAATGCGAGCACTAACGTCACTTTCATCTCGTCCCCGCTCTCTCGATATTCCCTTGATGATCCATTTAGGTCAGTCGTCACAGTTTTGGGTAACTCTTGCGCAACAATTGAGTCAATAAAATCCAAGACCTCACCCTGACTGGCCTCTGGACCTACGTTACCGTTAATAATGGCAGCGCGAAATCTATTAAAATGATTCAATTCCTTCGGCGTCACCGTTTCTTCAACAGTTACGAGATTTGATAATTGAACTAGCTGCCCGCTTCTTGCACGAACGTAGATTGATGTCAGGTCCGTCGGCTCACGTCTTTTTGCATCCTCCATTTGCAACACAACATCATATTGCTTTCCTTCCCGTTTATATCGAGTGACGTCGCGTCCACCTAACAGCGTTTCCACCGTAGTACCAATGGTGGCCATCGATATTCCCATTGATGCAGCCTTGTCACGGTCAACATTAACCCTCAGCTGAGGTTTATTGAGCTTCAGGTCTGTGTCTAGACCGGTGATACCGGGATAAGTACTCAATTTAGCCATCACCTTATTAACATGCCCTTGGAGTTCCTCATATGAATTTCCGTAGATTACGTACTCAATCTCCTTGGCCGTGAAACTTTGCCCTAAAGATAGAGGGTTAATCGCGAATGAGATAACGCCAGGAATACCCCCAAACAATTTGGGTGTAATTTGTTTGCTGATATCAAGCTGGTTACGCTTCCTCGTATCCCAATGCTCTAATATAGCGAATCCGATGGCAAAATTAACAGGATTAGGCCTCTCCAAACCGGGGGCCACGACTTCAAAAAGCGTCTCGATTTCAGGCACATCTGCGTCTAGAATTCCGGCGACCTGTTGCATGTAACGGTCGGTATACTGCATTGTTGCCCCCTCAGGAGCAATCGCAAACGCCATGAAAAAACCGCGATCTTCAAGCGGAGAGAGCTCGAGCTTTAGCTGAGCAAACAAACTAATCATCGCAATGATTGCAACTACGAAAACACCGACAATGAAGAACCAACCTTTAAGGAATAATCTTAATACCCACGCATACCCGTTATTAATACTTTCAAAAATTACTTCACTGAATTTATAGATGGGGCCATGGTTCTCTTCTTTTTTAAGCAACACCGAGCACATCATAGGCGTTAATGTTAACGCTACAAACCCGCTCACTAAAACAGCGGAAACAACGGTAAGTGCGAATTCAACAAATAATTGACCGACTCGACCGGTTATAAAAACGAGCGGTGTAAACACTGCGACCAACGTGATCGTCATAGCAACAACTGCAAATCCGATCTCCCTTGCTCCTTTCATCGCAGCTTCAAAGCGATTCATACCGGATTCAATGTGTCGATGAATATTTTCCAACATCACAATGGCATCATCGACCACTAGGCCAACCGAAAGCACAATTCCGAGAAGCGTTAAGACGTTAATCGAAAATCCGAGTATGTATAGAAAAAAGAAGGATCCGATGAGCGAGATCGGTATTGTGACAATTGGGATAATCGTCGCACGGACGCTCCGTAAAAACACGAAAATAACGAGCACCACTAAAATGAGGGCCTCGATAAGCACCTTATATACGGAATCAATCGCAGCAGAGATAAATTGAGAAGTGTCAAAAGCTACTTTCATTGACATGCCGTCAGGCAAACCGCTGATCAATTGCGGCAGCAAGTCTCTGACTGCCTGGGCTAGTGCTAACGTATTTCCAGTGGACTGCTTCACAACGCCTAAACCCAGCGCTTCTTCGCCCGAGATTCGGACGATTTTTCTATTCTCGTATGGGGCTGGAATTGCGTAACCCACGTCTTTGATCCTTATCGGGTAGCCAGATATCTCCCGAATGATCATATTGTTAAACGCTTCAGGACTCTTAAGGTCGGTTTCAGTCAGAACCGTCAATTCTCGATCACTGCTCTCAATACGCCCACCGGGAGAGTCCAGATTTTGCTGACGCAACGCCACCTCTACGTCCTGAATTGTCAGGCCCCTCGCAGCGAGTTTCTCACGGTCAATCCAAACTCTCATGGCGTATCGACGCTCACCACCAATGATAACGGTTGCAACTCCAGAGAGGGTTTTTAAAGGATCCGTCAAATATCGGTCAGCATAATCAGTGAGCTCCATTGGACTGTGTCGGTCGCTCTTCAAAGCTAACCACAGCACGGGCCAAGCATCTGCTTCTATCTTAGATACGATGGGGTCATCAGCGCTTTCAGGCAACAAACTCTGTATGCGCGACACCCTGTCCCGAACATCATTAGCAGCGGCTTCAACGTCTCGGTCTGTTAAAAAAGTTACAGTGATCTCACTGACCTCTTCTTTGCTTTTGGACTTGATAGTATTGACGCCTTCAATACCCGACAAAACATCCTCTATTGGGGTAGTGATGACGCTCTCGACAACCTGCGCGGTGGCACCCTTATAAATGGTTCTCACTGAGACTGTAGGAGGATCAATTTTAGGATATTCCCTGACCGAGAGGCGATCGAACGAAATAAAGCCCAGCAACACAATTAGCAAACTGAAAACGGTCGCTAAAACGGGTCTGCGTATGGAGATTTCAGAAAGAATCATAAGTCACTTAATCTAATTACAAATTTGTCCCGGCACAAAACACTATATTTTATTTAGCGCCATTAATCACCGTAACCGGTGCCCCATCTCTTATTTTCATCTGCCCCTCAGACACAACGATATCACCAGGACTTAATCCATCAATTATCTCGACGAACCCTGGCGACCTTTGGCCTAGCTCTACTTTTACGAGAGACACTTTGCCATCGACAACTTTATATACAAAATTCTCAGTACCTTGAGGCCACAATGCTCGCTCCGGAACAGATAGCGCATTTTTCTTTTTCGACATCACGAGTGAAACTCTGGCGAACATACCAGAGTGCAGTTTACCCGCCTTGTTGTTAACTCGGGCTCGCACAAGAGCAGTCCTGGTTTCCCCGTCTATTCCGGTCTCTATTGCATATACCTCTCCCTTAAAGGGAGCAGTCGGATAGGCGTCGACGATTAACGAAATTAATTGTCCACTTCTAATCTTTGAGAGGTATATCTCAGGCACTCTAAAATCGACTTTAACAGAGCTCAAATCCTCCAATTTTGCGATGTCATCCCCGGCCTCTAAGTATGCGCCAAGGCTGACTTTCCTCAAACCGACGACACCAGAGAAGGGAGCAGTAATGACTGTTTTTTGCAAACGTGCATCCGCACCCTGCACCATAGCAGCTAATCTCGATACGGCTCCAGCTTGGATATCTAGCGCCTCTTTACTGATGAATTTTTGCTGATATAACTCTTTCAACCTCAGGAATCGCTGCTTCTCTGTTCTAAGCTCGGCGTTAACGGCCGCGAGTTCAGCTCGATACTCTCGGTCATCCAATGAGACGAGTAACTGGTCAAGCTTAACGTTTTGTCCTTCATCAAAATTTAATTTTGTAAGTCGACCAGCGATCTCTGTTCTTATACGAACAGATTCATTTGCGACCACAGTGCCCACGGCGGTGATGTCCTCAACGAGGTCACCGACAAGCACTGAGGAAGCTTTAACAGGCAACCCTCGCGGTTTTGCCGGTGTAGTTTTTTCAGTCTTCTCGGCAGGAACAATGGGCTGTTCTACAGGCCAGTTCAACCACACAAACACAACGGCTACCGCCACAAAGATGAAACCCCACACAGCTAAACGACGCTTTGATTCCAACAAAATCTTCCCCTTAATTCTTAAAAAAATTGCAATTGACTATCGTGTTTCTCAAAGCCAAAATTTTCCTAACTTACCGTGATTTTATGATTTTTGGTCTTGCTTAGATTTCTCAATTTCATCTTTTACCTGGGCCATATCAAGCTTAGCCATTCGATCAAGAAGACCCTCGAGCGAATAGGCCGGGACGGCACCTGGTTTCGAATAGAGAATAATTTGATCGCGAATCACCACTAACGTGGGAATGGTCCGAATACCAAAAGAATCGGACAATTCCTTCTCCTCCTCAGAATTTACTTTTGCAAAAAATACGCCTGGATACTTTTCAGAGGCTGACTCAAAAACCGGAGCAAATGTCTTACAGGGTGGACACGATGGCCCCCAAAAGTCGATGATGACCATCTCATTTGCTTTTACCGCTTGATCAAATGTATCGCTTGTTAAATTTGTTACTGACATCCCATTTGTTCCATCGTCTTAATATTTGCATCAGTCTAGCATTTTCCTAAACAGCGCAAATGAATTTATACCATTGACTCAGGCTTGGTAAACCGCCCGAAGTGATGCAAGACAGTTGGTAGAACCAATAAATTTAAAACAGTTGAAGTAAACAGTCCGCCAACAATAATAGTTGCCATCGGCCCCTCTATCTCTCGACCTGGTTCTCCGGTTCCTAGCGCCAAAGGTAGCAACCCAAGGCCAGTAACTAAGGCCGTCATTAGAATCGATGGTAAACGTTCCGAAGCTCCCCTCAAGGCCGTATCGAAATTCCAAGAGGCGCCCTCAACCTCAACCAGATACTGATAATGAGAAACTAACATAATCGAATTCCGGAGCGTAATTCCAAAGAGGGTAACAAAACCCACCAAAGAACCTAATGATAACCAGCCACCCGAAAATATAACCGCTATTACCCCTCCAACAAGTGCAAAAGGTAAATTGAGAAACGTAATTGCCATATTGTGCAGCTGGTTAAAAGCGATGTAGAGAAATATGAAGACACCAACCCCGGCTAGAAGAGAGTGGACAATTAAATCCGTCTTGGCCTGTCGGTCCGACTCAGCCGTCCCAGAAAAAACAACATAGTTTCCCTCGGACAGAGTCACATCAGAAAGGATCCTCTCTCTCGCCTCCCTCTCGAATCGAGCCAGATTTCGACCTGAAAATTTCGCCGTTACGGTCTGTACTCGCCGTCCGTCCGAGTGAAGTATCTTATATCGTCCTCCCACCAAATCAATATCAGCCACATCTGACAACCGAACAATTGAGTCCCCAACCTTGGCTATATAAAGGTTTGATAATGTACGTACGCTATTTCGCAATTCATCACTCAAAATTACGACAATATCAATCACGCGATTACCGCTTCTGATCTGTCCAACAACTTCCCCATCGTATGCGGCACTCACAACATTTAATACTTCACCAGGAGTGAGGCCCAACGCGGATAATCGAGCGTGTCGTAATCTGATATCCAACTGCGGAGTTCCTGCTGGTGCTTGAATTTGAACATCCTCTGCGCCCATTACTAAATTTAAGGCGGCAGACACTTGGCGCGCATCCTGATCTAAACTATCCAAATCAGGTCCGTAAATCGTGGCTACAAATGGGGCAGCAAAACCGGTAACTGTCTCCTCAATACGTTCTGTCAAAAATGTATTGACACCGAAACTCAAACCAGGAAATGTTCCGATTTTCTCTCCACCTAGCACTGCTCTTATTTCTTTAAGCACTCGACCTTGCTCATCACCGCCTAACGCACCGATTTCTATCTCGAATTCACTATAATGCGTTCCGAACGTATCAGCTCCATTTTTCGACCGCCCCACCCACTGAGCCACAGATTCAACCCCATCGATCTCTCCAAGCTCTTTAGATACTCGATTACCTATTCGCAGTGATTCTCGCTCCGAAGTTCCGGGAACAGCTGTCATGTGCGCGATATAGTGTCCTTCTTTCAAAGCCGGAATAAATTCACCAGAAAATAGTGGAAAAACACAGATTCCTGACATAACAAATATAATTATGAGAGTTAAATTACGTACAAATTTTGCCTCAAACCAAATTAAAAGTTTTTCGTATCTGGGCCTCAAAAAGGATACGGCCGGAGGATCTGCCGCCGACAATTTTCGGCCACCTAAAAGTAAAAAACTCAGTGCTGGAGTTAAAGTCACAGCGGTCACTAGCGACGCTAAAATAGCAAATATATAAGCTAGACCGAGCGGTGCGAATAGCTTGCCCCCAATTCCGGAAAGAGTGAGAAGTGGCACGAACGCCAGCACAACAATAAAAGTTGCGTAAACTACTGAGCTCCTGACCTCCACCGAAGCATCGAGCACAACATCGGACACTGCACTCTTACTATCATTGACTTGGTTTATTCTGAGACGTCGAAATATATTCTCTGTATCAATGATTGCATCGTCAACCACTTCTCCTAGCGCTATGGCTAGGCCGCCAATAACCATTACATTAAGAGCCACATTAAGCGCATCTAAAAGAATGACTGCAGACAACAAGGAAACTGGCATTGCGACAGCGCAAATAATTGCAGTTCGCGTGTTGTACAAGAAAAGAAATAAGATTCCTACAACGAGGGCCGAACCAATCAGTACGTCTCTTTGAACGTTTTTAACCGCCGTTTCAATAAAATTAGCTGGCCTAAAAAGATTGTCATGAAGGGTAACTCTGTCACGCTCTAGTAGCGGAATTAGCTCATCTATCGCTTTCTCCAAATCCTGCGTAACCGCGTAAGTATTAGCCCCCAACTGGCCTTGAATCATTAAAAACACACCAGCTTTTGCGTTTATAGCGGCGGCTCCAATGGATGGAGCTGGAGCAGCAATAACCTTAGCCAGTTCACTCAGCGGTATTCTCACACCGACTCGGGACTCCACAACTAAATCCTCTAAGTCACTGAGCGCCCGAGGTTGCCCGTAAATTTGAATATTTAAATGCTGGTTAGGAGTTTTAATGAATCCACTTCCAACCATTCCTGTCACAGATTGTGCCGCGTCAATGAGGCTTTGAAAAGAAACGTCAGCCTGCTCAAGTTTTTTTAAATCCACTTGCACCTGCCACTGCTCAACGTCACCCCCAAAGACATTGACCTCGGCAACTCCTGGCACGGCTAAAAGATGCGGTCGTATTGTCCAGTCCACGAGAGTCCTCAACTCTCCTAAAGAACGCTCGTCCGACGTAACGCCAATACCCAAGACCGTACTAGCCGACGATGTCAAAGGCGTCATAGTTGGAGCATCAACTCCATCTGGCATTTGAGATGCCAACGCGGATATTCGCTCCCCTACAACCTGCCTATTAAGGTAGACGTCACTGCCATCCTTAAATATTACGGTAACAACTGACAAACCCGGGATGGACTGCGAGCGTATATTCTCTAACTCAGGGATCCCCATTAATGCACTCTCAATCGGTTGGGTAACCAATTGTTCGACCGATGCAGAAGAGTAACCGGAGGCCTCTATTTGCAGAACAACCTGACTTGGAGAGAACTCTGGAAAAACATCTAGGTTTGCGTTAGTGATCGTATACAAGCCATAGCTGACTAAAGTTACTGCAAGCGTAACAACGACGCCTGCATACCTAATAGAGCCGCGAACGATCGCAGCTATCATAACGGTGAATAGTCCTCAAACCACTTCAACAGGCTGTCCAACTGAAGCAGGGCCACAGTTAGGAGATAAATTTCAATCCTCATTCTCATTACGTATTTGATACTTTAATTCCTCGGATAACAAAAGTTGTGCTCCAGTAACTACTATCTGATCACCCGGCGCCAGTGTATTCACTTCGAACCAGCCTGTTCCAAGGTCCACGTCTGCCTTAATCTCAACTCTTGCAAACACACCATCATTTATGCTCTTAAAGACCCAAGGTCTTCCAGAGTGCCATAGTACTGACTCATCAGGGACAAAAACACCGTCCGTTCCTTTAGAATTTTTAGATAGAGATGCGACGACTTGAGTACCGGTTGGCATACCAGCCTTCACTATAAAGAATTTATCGGCACCGCCAGTTCCTAATTTCACGCTTGGAGCATCTGAAATATAACGCGCACTAAGCTTACGTCCTGGTGCAGCTACCGGAGCGACATCAACGGCTGCAATGTCCATGTCCGACAACTTAATGTCCGAGAAGTATAAGCGGACTAAGCTCGCTTTCTGATCAAGCAAAGCTCCCAGTTCCCGGGACTTCTGACTAAAAACCCATTCGCTAATTTTTTTCCCCCATTTCGCATCAACAGAATTATTTAAGGACCCAAGAGCTCGGTCTAAATTCAGTCGATCCGCCTTATTCGCCCTAAGAAGAAATTCAGCCTCTTTCAATTCACGAAGCGAGATGATTTGCCGCTCCTCATACAAAAGCTTGGCACGCTCATAAGACTCGGCCAAATGCTCCTCTTCGAGTGCATGGACCCTGCCCTCATTCATAAGCTGAACTAGTTTGTCTTGAATTTCAAGTAACTCGGAAAGGCTAACAACAACACCATATAAGAGGTAATCGATTTGGTGATTAGTCTGCTTCAAAGCCACCAATTCAATTCCCGCTGCAACCTGGTCTCTTGACTCTAACGTGACATACGCAACGCCATGCTCGTAATCCGCAGAATCTCGAGTCTCTATCTCCTCATCGTAATCTGAATCACTGAACAGAAAATCATCGCGATTTAAAGATACAAGAGTAAATACCAATAAGCCTACAAAAAAGGTAAGGCTGCTGATAATTAATTTATAATGACGAGCGTTCAATCTTAGACCTTCTATCGTTATTTTTTAACGGTACTTTGTATTCAAATATTATGGGAGTTTGACACGAATCCTCTAACTTTGAGACCGCGACAAAAAAAGCTAACCGACTAGAAATAAACCGGTCAGCCACCTCTATGTAATTCATGCGCGCATCGTAGAGGTTAATCCGACTAATATCCCCAGTTCCAAAAGCCTGCTCTTTGTCAAGAAAACTCCTCTTAGCTCGATTTAGGTTTGAGCGAGTCTCACTAAGAATTTTCTGAGTCGAGACAGCGACTGAATGAAATCTATCGACGTCAGAACGGATACTGAGCTGTTGTTCTTTGACCTGTAGGTGCCTCAAAGACCTACGAGCCTCCGCCTTAGATACAAAGGTATCAGCATGATGTGGTAAAACCAAACCTAAAGCAAAATTCCATATCTTATCTCCTTGGTCCCAAAAATAACCAGGCGATATTGACAACTCTGGGTACCGGTTTATCAACGCAATTTTTAATTCACTGTCAGATATGCCAAAATTGACTAAGGATTTTTGTAAGTCAATACGGTTCAATAAAGCAGTTTTTTGATAGAAGGCAGCATTTTCAATCCTGAAATATTGATCAAAACTAAAAACTTGGAGCTCGAGTTTTTCAAGCGCCATGAGAGGCTTACCGATTAATTTTGCTATTGAGGAGATGATTTCTAATCTCCTCACCTCTAGATTAATTTCAATTTGACGGAGTCTCCCTAATTCTAAATATCTTTTGGTCAACTCTTCTCGATCTGAAAAGCCATACGCAACCCTTTTCTCTAGCAAATCAACTAGCTCTCGTCCCAGGGAAATTTGCTGGCGTAGGAGGCCTCTGCGAGCTTTATTTGACGACCACTCAAACAGATTATTTCTCAAAGACGCATGAAGTAACCAGACCTGTTGCGATAAATCTAGAGAAGCATCATCGACATAAAATAAAGACTTTTGGACTAACGCGGCTTGCTTCTGTTTGGAAAAAAAAGGAAGGCCAACTGTAAACCCGAGACCCCAAGGTTTCTCCCCATCAATCTCCCGACCGTGATATTCAGTTGCAACCTGCACCGTTCTCTTTGCTCCCAAAGCTGCTAATTGAGCCGAAATGCCGAACAAGTCTCTGCTTTGTCTCGCGACTTCTAATCTTGGACTAAAATACAGGCCCGCATACATCAGTTCCTCTAACCCCCACTTCTCGGGAGGCCAGGAACCAGCGTAATCTGTGTCTGCTATAAACGCAGCAAAACTATGAAGTGTGCTCCGACTTCCGCTCGACTCATAGTCTAGTGCGATTTGATTTAAGTCAGGCTGATCAACAACGTATCCCTTCAGTTGCTCGCACCCACCAAGAGATAAAGCAAAAACGCAGAGAAATAATGATCGAATAAACCTTCTGAATACGCTTATCGAAAGTAGGAGCATGACAAAAGAAAGCCCTCTTTAAGCATCTAGACAAAAAGACTATAACTTACCGACCCAAACTTAATATTAAGGTTTATAGTCATTAGATCTGGGGGTTAACTTTCTGTGAACCAGACTGAATTTTATTCACTGCATTCAGGTAAGCTTTAGCTGACGCCACGACGATATCTGTGTCAGCGCCATGCCCATTGACAATTTTACCGTCTCTAGCGAGCCTTACACTAACCTCACCCTGTGAATCTGTTCCGCTGGTGACTGCGTTAACAGAATACAGTTGAAGGTCTGCACCGCTCGAAACGATTGACTCAATAGCCTTAAATGTTGCATCGACTTGGCCGCTACCTGACGCGTCAGCACGTTTTTCTTCTGTCCCCTCTAACAAGAATACCGTCGCCTTCGGTAACTCTCCCGTCTCGAAATTCGCCTTTAAAGATAACAGTTTAAATCGCTCATCGTCCTGACTGATTGCTTCATCCGAGGAAATTAACATGATCAAGTCTTCATCAAAGATTTCGTGTTTTTTATCGGCAAGCTCCTTAAAACGAGCAAATGCAGTATTCATAACTTCTTCGCCACTCACCTCGATCCCAAGGTCAATTAACCTTTGCTTGAAAGCATTCCTTCCAGAATGCTTGCCAAGTACAAGTTTATTTTTTGACCAACCAACGTCTTCAGCCTTCATTATTTCGTAAGTCTCTCGATGTTTAAGAACACCGTCTTGATGAATTCCAGCCTCATGCGCAAATGCGTTAGCACCTACAATGGCTTTATTCGGTTGGACCGGGAAACCCGTAATAGCCGAAACTAATTTTGATGCAGGGACGATTTGAGTTGCATCAATTTGCGTGTCGCATTTGAAAAAGTCTTGTCGTGTTCTTACGGCCATGACTATTTCTTCCAAAGAGGCGTTGCCTGCTCGTTCACCTAAACCGTTCACCGTACATTCAATTTGACGCACACCAGTGACAACTGCAGCCAAAGAATTCGCCACAGCAACACCAAGATCATTGTGACAATGGACAGACCAAACGGCTTTATCCGAATTTGGGATTCGAGTCATAAGATCACTCATCAGCCCCGCAAATTGTTCCGGCATTGTATAACCTACAGTATCTGGAATGTTTATCGTACGCGCGCCCGCCTTGATGACAGCTTCAAGAATCCTACAGAGATAATCAGGCTCCGAGCGACCGGCATCTTCCGGAGAGAACTCAACATCTTCGCATAATGACCGAGCCAAACTCACCGACTTAACAGCTTGCTCCAAGACTTGGTCGCCAGTCATCCGCAACTTTCTTTCCATATGAATAGGCGAAGTCGCAATAAACGTGTGTATACGAGCGCTATTGGCGGGTTTAACAGAATCTGCTGCACGACGGATATCATTTTCAGATGCTCTAGCCAGACAGCAAACTGTACTTTCTTTTATCGCTTCAGCAACAGCCCGAACTGACTCGAAATCCCCATTACTGGCCGCAGGAAAACCAGCCTCAATCACATCAACTCGCATTCTCTCTAGCTGTTTGCCAATCCGCAATTTTTCCTCTCGGGTCATCGACGCGCCCGGACTTTGCTCACCATCCCTCATGGTTGTGTCAAAAATAATTAAATTGTCAGTCATATGGATACCCAAATTAGCGAGTTAAGTTAGCTAGGTTTTTTCAAATGATTACGCGTCGGGAACAAAACATCTTCATTAAAAAATTAAAATGAAATTACAGCTACTCAAGATTACAAGCAGGTAAAAGCGACATGTCCATTAGAAACTCGGTGTCAGTTGTAATTATTACATAGACAGGTCAAGCGGTTTCTTAAACAACATGATTTATCAGTATTTACCGCTAACTACTTTATTTTGGATTACGATTTTTGACGAAATTTACAATCCAAGCTACAAACCCCGACAAGAAATAAGACAGAAATGTTAAGAACAACAGCTCCGGTAAATT
>CBFIFN010000025.1:0-16784 GCA_965661885.1 uncultured Burkholderiales bacterium
AAAACTGGTACTGCCGCGGGTGCTGCCACGGGTGCTGCCACGGGTGCTGCCGTCTCAGCTAACTCATTGCTATTAACTGACGGTGTCTTTGTGATTGGAGATTCTTGGCTTTCAGCCGGCTTGGGTTGATCGGATTCTTCAAGCGTAAGGATGACTGTTCCTTCAGATACTTCATCTCCGACATTGACCTGAAGTGCTTTGATGACGCCATCAAAAGGTGCAGGCACTTCCATAGTCGCTTTGTCTGACTCAAGTGTGATGAGTGAATCCTCTGCTTTAACTTTATCGCCAGCTTTTACTAATACCTCAATGACTGGAATACCGTCAAAATCACCAATGTCGGGAACTAAAACGTCTTTGGGAGTTGCCATATAAATTCCTTAATTTAATTAAATAATGATGAACTCAAACTGTGGTTGGTTCAGGCTTATTTGGGTTTACACCATATTTTTTTATCGCATCCATCACGGTTTTTTTGGGGATAGCACCGTCGTTCAGCATTGCTGATAACGCTGCAACAACAACATACCTTCGATCCACCTCAAAGAAATCTCTAAGTTTCTCTCTTGTATCTGACCTGCCAAAACCATCGGTCCCAAGAACATCATAAGTTTTATTCGGGATGTAAGGTCGAATTTGGTCAGCAAAAATTCTCATGTAATCAGTTGCAGCAATTACGGGCCCGTCTGTATCTGAAAGGCATTGTTCAACGTAACTACGTTTTTTTGGTTTATCAGGGTGGAGCATATTCCAACGTGCGGTGGTTATGCCGTCTCGCCGTAGCTCATTGAAGCTGGTGCAACTCCAAACGTCGGCCACAATATTAAAATCTTCTTTGAGTAGCTTTTGAGCTGCGATAACTTCTAGGAGTATGGTGCCGCTTCCAAGAAGTTGGACTTGTGAGGCTTTTTTACTTTTAAGTCTAGGGAGCTTATACATACCTCGTACTACTCCATCTTCTACTCCCTTCGGGAGTTCGGGGTGACTATAGTTCTCATTCATCACGGTGATGTAATAAAACACATCTTCCTGCTCTTGGTACATTCTACGCAGCCCATCTTGAATAATGATCGCTAACTCGTAAGCAAAGGTAGGGTCATAGGAAATACAGTTTGGGATAGTGCTCGAGAGTAAGTGACTGTGGCCGTCCTCATGTTGCAAACCTTCGCCATTTAATGTTGTTCGGCCCGCGGTTCCTCCCAACAAAAATCCACGGGCTCTTTGGTCGCCTGCAGCCCAGGCTAAATCGCCAACGCGCTGAAACCCAAACATTGAATAATAAATATAAAAAGGAATCATTGAGATCCCGTGCGTTGAATATGAGGTGGCTGCAGCGATCCAGGACGACATAGCCCCAGCCTCATTAATGCCTTCTTGTAGAATTTGCCCCGCCTTGTTTTCTTTATAAAACATCAATTGGTCAGCATCTTCCGGAGTGTAGAGTTGCCCCACGGATGACCAAATACCGAGCTGTCTAAACATTCCTTCCATTCCAAATGTACGCGACTCATCTGGAACAATTGGTACAACACGTTTACCTAAGCTTTTATCTTTGACGAGCGTACCGAGTATACGAACGAAAGCCATTGTTGTGGAAAAGGTTCGTTCTCCTGAGCTTTTAAGAAGCGAATCAAATATAGAGACCTTTGGCGCTTTGAGTGTGTCCCCTTTCATTCTTCTTGTCGGTAGATAACCGCCGAGCTTTTCACGACGCTCGTGCATATACTTAGCTTCTATAGAATCTTCAGGAAACGTCAGATAGGGAATTTCATCGATTTGTTCGTCGTCTATCGGCAGCTTGAATCGATCTCGAAAGTCTTTTAATGACGTTGTCCCCATTTTTTTCTGCTGGTGAGTAATATTTTGAGCCTCCCCTGCGGTGCCCATGCCGTAGCCCTTAATCGTTTTTGCTAGGATAACGGTGGGTTGCCCAGTGTGATTTACCGCAGCTGAATATGCAGCATAAATTTTATATGGATCGTGACCACCACGATTTAATCGCCACACATCATCATCTGACATGTTGGAGACTAGTTCACGCGTTTCAGGGTACTTACCAAAAAAGTGTTCTCTCACATACGCGCCATCTTTGGCTTTATAAGTTTGATATTCGCCATCTACAGTTTCGTCCATTAGTTTCAATAACGTTCCATTGGTGTCACGAGCAATCAATGAATCCCAGTATGAGCCCCAAACTAGTTTGATTACATTCCAGCCCGAGCCACGGTAGTCGGCTTCTAATTCTTGTATTATTTTGCCGTTACCTCTTACTGGGCCGTCTAATCGTTGGAGATTGCAGTTCACAACAAATATTAAGTTATCAAGTTTCTCGCGCGCGGCGACACCAATGGCGCCTAGTGTCTCTGGTTCATCACTTTCCCCGTCTCCGATAAAACACCAAACTTTTCTACCCTCAGTGTTTGCTAGCCCGCGGTCTTGAAGATATTTCATGAATCTAGCTTGGTAGATTGCCATAATTGGACCTAAGCCCATTGACACGGTGGGAAATTGCCAAAAATCAGGCATTAGCCACGGATGTGGGTAGGAAGATAGACCGTCTCCGTCGACTTCCTGGCGATACTTATCCATCTGCCCCTCGGTTAAACGGCCAAGCATAAAAGCACGCGCGTAGATTCCTGTAGCTGAGTGCCCTTGAGCAAAAATTAAGTCACCACCATGTGAATCCGATGGAGAATGCCAAAAATGATTAAAACCAATATCGTAGAGCGTGGCCGCAGATGCAAAGCTGGCTATATGGCCGCCGACATTGGTATGTTTGTTGGCTCTTAATACCATTGCCGCGGCATTCCACCTTACATAGTTACGGATTCTACCTTCTATCTCATGATCCCCTGGAGACTTAACCTCTTTGGACGGGGGAATAGTATTGATGTAAGCAGTGGTTGCGGTATAAGGTAAAAACGCCCCTGAGCGGCGCGCCTTTTCAATCAGTTGTTCAAGGATGAAGTGTGCTCGATCAGGTCCTTCGGAGGCTAAAATTCCTTCTAGCGCATCGAGCCATTCTCGAGTTTCTTGCGGATCTTGATCATATGATGCCATTTGGGCTTTCCTGAGTTGGTTAAGCGACGCATTTATTGGCGACGGTTGAATTTAATATTCCATAATAAGAAAAGTATACAATGAGAATAGAGCCTAGGGGCGGAAAAGATTTATTGATTCTATTTTAGAATAAATAAAATCGATAATAAGGAATAAATATAGATTTCAGCTTATTTAGTGGCTTTTGGAAGCCTACCCATTTGGTAGAATTCGTCGTTTGCCCGCATTTCTATAAGGTGAGCCATCCTATTGGATAGCGCAAAAAATGACGTAATTGCGCCGATATCCCAAATATCTTCTTTGTTGAACCCGTGTTGCTCTAGAGGCCGGTGGTCCTCGGGTGTTACTAATTCTGGTGTTCGCGCGAGTTTGATTGCGAATCGAAGCATTGCTTTTTGCTTTTCGGTAATGTCGGCTTTTGTGTAGTCAACGGCGATTTGGTCAGATATAGAAGGACTTTTCTCATAAATACGCAAAATCGCACCATGAGATATAACGCAATAAAGGCATTGATTAGCACTGCTTGTCGCAACGACGATCATTTCGCGCTCCGCTTTACTTAATCCACTATCACGAAGCATCACCGCGTCATGATAAGCGAAAAATCCCCTAAATTCGTCAGGCCGGTGCGCGAGCGTAATAAACACGTTAGGTATAAACCCAGCTTTCTCTTGAACGGCAAGGATCGCATCATGAATATCTTCGGGTAATGATTCCAATGTGGGCACTGGGTATGTGCTAATTGGTTTTTGATTCATTGTCATGTCTCCTTATAAAGCAATACGCAGAGAAGGCTAATCATACTTACGCTGATCATCAATGACTTTCCCATCCCGAGGTAAGGTCTCCTGCGTAACAAGATTTACAGAACCGCGCAATTTAGTGACGTCCCTGATTGACACAACAATAGCTGCCTCTAAGCCATCGTTAACTGATTCAACCTCGCACTCAAGCGTCATCATGTCATTTTGTTGGGCGTCATGCGTAACATTAAGCCGCGCATATTTGATTTCTGGATGCTTAGCGATGACCGCATTAATTTGCTCAGGGTGAACGAACATTCCTTTTACTTTTGTGGTCTGGTCAGCTCGCCCCATCCATCCTTTAAGACGCCGGTTTGTTCTACCACACAAGCTACGTCCAGGGATGAAAGTCGATAAATCTCCTGTACCAAAACGAATGAGGGGATAAATGCTGGAGAACATGGAAACTACAACTTCCCCAACCTCGCCATCGGGAACAATATCATTGCTGCCTGGCCTTACAATTTCTACAAAAATATCTTCATCGATAACAAGTCCGTCATCTGGGTTTGTTTCATAAGCTATAAGGCCGACATCAGCCGTCGCATAGGTTTGGCAAACTTTAATGCCATGCTCTTGAAATAACTGCCTCGCAGCAGGTAGAAAAGCCTCACCGCCCACAATGCCTCTTTTTAAACTCGATAAATCGAGGCCTAGTTCTTTGCCCTTCTCTAACAAAATCTTCAAAAAAGATGGTGTACCTGTGTAAACGTCTGGACGGATTTCAGATATCGTTCGTGCTTGCAGTTCTGTTTGGCCGATTCCGGCAGGAAACACCGCGCAACCTAGAGCGCGCGCACCAAAATCCGCCATAAATCCCGCTGGTGTGAAGTGATATGAAAAAGTGTTGTAAACCAGGCTCCCCTGTCGCACACCAACTGCATACAGCGCTCTTTTAAACCTCCAAAAGTCTTCATCGATTGCTTGTGGCTCGTAAATCGGACCTGGAGATGAGAACACTCTAGCAAGCCCACTGATTGGAGTTGTTGTGAGGCCGCCAAAAGGAGGAGCTTTGCCTTGTATACTTTTTAGGTCCGACTTGCGAGTGACAGGTATTTGACAAATTGATTGTCTATCAACGATTGACTCAGGATCAATATGTTTAAGTAAGTCACAGAAGTAGTGAGATTCTGTCTGGGCATGACGGACCTGTTCTTTAAAACGAACGATAGTCTCTTGCTCTCGTTCAGCATGCGGCCGAGTTTCAGATGGATCCAGGAACGAATTACTGTCGCTCATGTTTACTCCTATATTGAGATTTTATATGGCAGAAAGCCTGTCAGGTTCTTTCGAAACAATCAAAATGTCACGCAAGCCATCGCTTGCGGCGCCTGTAATGTTTTCCGTCTCTAAAACTTTTTCTACCTGAGCCCGAGATGCCAAGATAAAATTCTTTAACATCTTCGTTGCTCGCTAATTCTTTGGCTGGACCATCCATAACGATACGGCCGTTTTCAAGAATGTAACCATAATCGGCATGCCGGAGTGCGACAGTTGTATTTTGTTCTGCTAATAAAAAACTGACATTTTCTTTTTTATTGAGATCCTCAACGATTTCAAAAATCTCTGACACAATCTGAGGCGCTAGCCCCATTGACGGCTCATCGAGCAGAATCATTGTGGGTTTAGCCATAAGCGCCCGCCCGACAGCAGTCATTTGTTGTTCGCCTCCAGACGTGAAGCCCGCCAGACTCGATCGACGCTGTTTTAATCTTGGAAAATAAGCATAAACACGCTCCAGGCTGTTAGCGATTTCTTTTCGCGACACAGAGCGAGTAAACGCACCAGTCAGCAGATTCTCCTCCACAGTAAGGTGAGCAAAGCAATGCCGACCTTCCATCACTTGAACAATCCCTTTTTTAACAACTGTAGAGGGATTCAGTTGATCAATCCTTTCATCCTTGAAGGTAATAGAGCCTTTTGTTACGTCCCCGCGCTCGGCGCCAAGCAAGTTTGAGATTGATTTGAGGGTTGTTGATTTACCTGCGCCATTACCGCCGAGCAGTGCGACGATTGAGCCCTCTGGAACATCAAGAGAGACGCCCTTAAGAACGAGAATGACGTGATCGTAAATGACCTCAATATTTTTAATCGAGAGCAGGTTCGCATTTTCCTTAATTTGCGTCATTCTTTGTCCTTAATGATCTTATTGTTACCGCTTAGCTGTCGCAGGCAGTGGCGCTTAGATTGTGATCTTTAGCATAGGTGTCAGACGCATCTTTCACCATTGGCTGAAGAACGGCATCATCTGCGCTAATCCAATCCGAGGAATACTCCCATGATTCACCATTCCATCTGTGTAGACGAGCAGCGCGCTTGCCCTCGTGATCCGAGCAGCTTAAGTTGACAGGGTACATATAGCCTGTAAGGCCCAGCGCATCGATGGTCTCGTTTGTAATACTTAAATTCTCAATCCCCCACCGAACTTGCTCTCCGGTCAGAGGCTTTTCACCATATTTCGATTGAGCAGTCCGGATAGCTTCAACAACAAGAGCGGCGTTCAATAGTCCGACGTTATAGAGCACTTCGCCGACTGCCTCTCTTTCGCCGGTACCTAAATCATTGTCGTAAATGTAGCTAAGAATGTCTTTGTGGACCTGCGCTTGACCGGATGAGATCATAGACACTGCCTGATATCCGACGGCATCCGCAGCCGCTGGTCTTACGTCAGGTTCTGCACCTGCCCACCAGATGCCATAAATTTGATCCCTAGGATATCTAACTCCAGTAGCTTCTTTTATTGCTGTTGAATTCATAACGCCCCAACCCCAAAGCAATACGTAATCGGGCTTCTCTTTTCTAATTTGAATCCAGGCTGATTTTTGTTCAACACCTGGATGCGTAACGGGAATGGTTAGGAGCTCAAAATTGTGCATATTTGCACGTTTCTCAAGTAAAGGAATTGGTTCTTTCCCGAAGGGTGAATCGTGATACACCAAAGCGATTTTTTTCCCTTTTAGGTTATCGAGACTCCCGTTGATATTACCCAGATGAGTTACGAGCACGTCCGCAGCCGTCCAATAAGTGCCGTAAATTGGAAAATTCCAAGGAAACACCCCGCCATTACGTGATTCTGAACGTCCGTACCCCATGGTAATTAGAGGAATTTTGTCAACCGGCGCCTTCTCAGTAATCGCAAAAGTAGCTCCAGTGGACATAGGGTTAAAAACAGCCGCTCCAGTCGGCCCCTTACCTTTTAGTCGCTCGTAACACTCAATACTTCTTGCTGTGGCGTATCCCGTTTCGCACTCCTCGAAACTAATTTTTACTCCGTTTATTCCTCCATCCCTCGCGTTGATGACCTTCAAATACTCCGTAAAGCCGTTGGCAACGGGCATGCCGTTTGGTGCGTAAGGCCCGGTTCGATACGAGAGGACGGGAATAAATTGGGCATTTGGATCTGAAACGTCAACGCTTCCACCTTTCACTGCTGTAGTGTTCTCGACGGCGTTATCAGAGGACGTTGCGGCATTATCAGAGCTTTCTTGACCGCATCCAACAATAGTTAACGGTAAACAAATAAATAGTGCTCGAAACACAAGACCGTAATTCATAAACTTTCTCCTTCGTAGGGTGTAATGTTTAATTTTATTTTCGTTCACATGTTTTTAATGTGGGAACGGCCACAATCGAAGCTTTTCTTTGATTATTTGCCAAATTCTTGCGAGGCCAAGCGGTTCGACGGCCAGAAAGAAAATAATTAAGGCGCCAAAAATCATAAACTCGAGGTGCGATACCATTGCGGTGGACATGTTAATTCCAAGCCACACGGGCAATTGATTAAGGAAAAGAGGTAAGAGAGTAATGAACGCTGCACCCAGCATACCTCCTACGATTGAGCCCAGTCCTCCAATAATAACCATAAACAAAATACTAAACGACAAATTAATATCGAATGCGAGCGGTTCCCATGAGCCGAGATGCACGTAAGCCCACAAAGCACCCGCTACGCCAATAAAGAATGAGCTAACAGCAAACGCAGAAAGCTTTGCATAAATTGGCCTTATTCCGATGATTTCTGCGGCTACGTCCATATCCCGGGTTGCCATCCAGGCCCTACCAATACGTCCGCGAACGAGATTTTTTCCGATGATTGTAAAAATCACTAACGCGGACAGGCATAACATGTACTTCCTAAGTGGCGAGTCAAACGCAAACCCCCAAACCTCTACCGGTTGAACTGCTATAGATCCTGACGGAGTGTAGTTGGTAAACCAATCAATTCGACTGAATGTCCAATCAGTAAAAAATTGCAATGCAAGTGTTGCTACCGCGAGATAAAAGCCTTTGATTCTAAGGCTAGGAATTCCAAAAATAACGCCTACGGCTGTCGCAGAAAGTCCACCAAGTAAGAAACATATCAGCGGATTTAAGTCGGGAACACGAATCATGAAGTTATAAGCCGCGTAGGCACCTACAGCCATAAATGCGCCTGAGCCTAGGGAGACTTGACCACAGTAGCCAACAAGCAGATTAAGTCCGATAGCGGCTAACGCCATAATGATCACAGGAATGAAGATCGCTTTGAACATATACTCGTTCGCTAACATTGGCACGGCTACAAAGCCGATGAGTAACCAAATAGCGACGAATATTCTGTCTTGAAAAATTGGGAATACAGCCTGATCGGCTTTGTAACTTGTCTTAAATTGTCCCGCTTCTCTATAAAACATTGTTAGACCATAAAGTGATTAGATGAAAGTGAGGCATATGATCAAACGCGATCAATGTGCACTTCACCAAAGAGACCTTGCGGCCTAAACATTAAAAACCCCAACGCAAGCATGTACGCGAACCAATATTCGATCCCCCCGCCAACATAAGGACCAAGATAGATTTCGGATAATTTTTCCCCGGCGCCGATGATGAGTCCACCAATAACGGCACCCAAAACGGATTCAAAACCACCAAGAATAAGCACAGGAAGAGCTTTAAGAGCGATGAGGGATAGAGAAAATTGCACACCCAGCTTTGAGCCCCAAATTACGCCAGCAACCAAAGCAACTAAGCCTGCGACAGTCCAGACAATGACCCAAATGTAATTGAGTGGAATCCCAATCGACTGAGCCGCTTGGTGGTCATCTGCCACCGCACGAAGTGCTCGCCCGATGCGAGTTCTTTGAAAAAATATGGCTAAAACTATGACTAGTAAGCCCGCAATCACTGTCGCAACTAAATCTTCTTTTGCCACTAGCACGCCGCCCTCAAAAATTGACTCAAAGATAAAAATTGATCCCTTAGGGATACCGACATCTAGCGTGTAAATATCACTCCCCCAGAGGGTTTGACCGAAGCCATCAAGGAAATACGCAATACCAAGAGTCGCCATAAACAGGGAAATACCTGGTTGGTTGACGAGTGGGCGAAGGACTAATCGTTCAACAGCCATCGCCAATACCACCATCATTGCGATTGTTATGATGAGAGCGATCGTGATTGGTGCAAATGTGTCTTTTAATATATCCAAAAGCCTCACGAAGGTAAGCGCAGCAAATAGAACCATGGCCCCTTGTGCAAAGTTGAAGACGCCTGAGGCTTTAAATATCAGCACAAATCCAAGTGCTACCAACGAATAGAGCACCCCAGCCATTAACCCGCTGATTAAAACTTCAACAAAAAACCCCATATCTTTAACTCCAATCGAACGGCCAGCACCTGCATGGCTTCGCTCGAACTCCCTTATTTCAATTAATCTGAGACACCTAGATAGGCGTCAATTACTTCCTTATTATCTCTAATCTCGGTGGGTGTTCCATCACCAATTTTTTTACCATAATCTAAAACTACAATTCGATCGGACAAGTCCATGACTACACCCATATCATGTTCGATGAGAACAATTGTTGTTCCGAATTCATCGTTTACATCGAGAATGAAGCGGCTCATATCCTCTTTTTCTTCAATATTCATGCCAGCCATTGGCTCGTCCAACAGAAGCAGCTCGGGCTCTGCAGCAAGAGCCCTACCGAGCTCGACCCGTTTTTGTAGGCCATAGGGCAGTCTGCCAACAGGCGTTTTCCTGATTGATTGGATTTGTAGAAAGTCGATGATCTCTTCAACTTTTCTTCGGTGTTCAATCTCCTCATTTCGCGCACGACCAATATGCAAACATTGAGCGAGAAATCCAGCATTCATCTTGAGTGTTCTACCAGTCATTATGTTGTCTAGAACCGACATTCCCTTGAATAACGCAATATTTTGAAAGGTGCGTGCGATACCTTGGGTCGCAGCTTCGTGAGGCTTCATTTGTCGCCTCATGTTGCCTTTGTATGTGATTGATCCTGCGTTTGGGTGGTAAACACCATTGATCACGTTAAGCATGGAGCTTTTACCGGCCCCATTTGGCCCTATGATTGCTAATATTTCATGTTCTTTAACTTCAAAACTGATATTGGTGAGGGCTTTAACACCGCCGAACGCGAGAGATATACTGTCAGCTTTGAGTATTGTTGGACCTAAGTTACGGTTTGTATCATTCATATTGTCTTGGTGAAGTTTATGCTGCTAAATCAACGTTCGATTGGTAAGTCTCCGCATCACTGATTGACAAATCTGCCGATATTGCACCCGAGCGCCCATCTTCAAATTTAACTTGAGTTTCAATGAAACACTTTTTTGAACCGTCATAGAGCGCCTTGATCAGCACTTGATATTTCTCGGCAACAAAACCTCTACGAACTTTTTTCGTACGAGTAAGTTCGTCGTCGTCAGCATCAAGTTCCTTGTGAAGGATGAGGAATCGTTTAATTTGGGAGCCAGATAGAGAGTCCTCTTCGGCGAGATCGCGATTGACTTGTTCGATGCATTCCTTAAGCAAGCTGTAAGTTTCGGCTTTTCCGGCCAGATCGACGTAGCCTGCGTAGCCGAGCCCTTGCCTTTCCGCCCAATTGCCAACCGCATCCATTTCAATATTGATGAACGCACAAACGTCGTCTCTCCCATCCCCAAAGCAGACGGCTTCCTTTACAAAGGGAAAGAATTTTAATTTATTCTCTAAAAATTGCGGGGCGAACATCGTCCCATCGTTCAATACGCCAACGTCTTTTGCTCGATCAATAATTTTTAGGTGGCCATCTTGATCAATAAAACCAGCGTCTCCGGTCTTAAAGAATCCATCTGAAGTAATGGATTCGCTCGTTGCCTCAGGGTTCTTGTAATATTCTTTGAGCAATCCTGGACTTTTGACCAGAACCTCACTTTTTTCACCCAACTTGATGTCAACACCTGGCATCGGAACGCCTACAGAATCTATGCGAGCTTGACCATTCGGTTGCTTACACACATGGGCGAGAGTCTCAGTTTGGCCGTAGAGCTGCTTTAAGTTGATACCGATTGACCGGTAGAAACTATATAAATCTGGGCCAATTGCTGCCCCACCAGTGTACGCCACTTTTATGTGGCTCATGCCAAGGTTGTTTCTCAAAGGACCATAAATGACAATATTCCCTAAACCATAGAGAAGCCTATTTTTCAAAGACACCTTCTCTTTGTCCATGATCCTCAGACCTGTTTGCTTAGCCACAGTCATGAATTTCTCGTAGAGCCATTTCTTGATTCTGCTCGCATCCTCCATGCGTATAGTGACTTGGGTGAGCAAGTTTTCAAAAACGGATGGTGGCGCGAAATAATAAGAAGGCCCGATTTCTCTCATATCAATCATGACGGTCTCGGATGATTCCGGGCAATTAACAGTGAAGCCCGAGACTATCGACTGAGCGTAAGAAAATAAATGATCTCCTACCCAGGCCATAGGCAAATACGACAGAATTTCGCCATCTTCGTTATACCCGTCGAAACCCATATCGGATTCTGCCACTTCGATGCACGATTTATGCGTTAAGCACACCCCTTTGGGCTTACTGGTTGTTCCTGAGGTATATAAAATGACAGATACGTCATCGGGGTAACATTTCTGAAGCTCGCCTGCTAAATAGTCTGGTCGTTCTTTCGTGAAATTGAGACCCAATTCCCGAATATCTTCATAAGAAACAACAGAAGGGTGATCGTAGTGGCGCATACCTCGAGGATCGTCATAGACGATGCAACGCAATTTAGTGCATTCCGGCATGATTTCGAGCAACTTATCGACTTGCTCTTGGTTCTCCACGATCGCGAACTCTATTTCAGCATCGTTGAAGACGTAAATCATTTCTTCGGCGATGGCGTCCTGGTAGAGCGGGACCGGAACGCCGCCCAGAGATTGTGCAGCGGCGAAAGACCAGTAAAGCCGAGGACGATTATCGCCGATGATGGCTAAATTATTACCCCTCGAAAAATCCTTTGCAGCTAATCCGCCAGCAAGGAGATTGACCTCATTGGCTACCTCGGCCCAGGTCCAACTCTGCCAGATGCCAAGATTTTTTTCACGAATTGCTGTTTTCTCCCCTTTTACCGCCGCATTTTTTAAAATTAACGACGATAAAGTCTCCCCCCGAGAACTCGGGATGTTACTGTCCAACACCTTGCCTCCCATGAGCTACTTTTGAGCCCTACTTGATGTGCATAAAATAGAAAATCTGTTATGCATCTTTATATACAGACTCTATTACAAAACGGCTTCCAACACAAAGCCGACGCCTTTCTTTTTCGTATCTTTTTCATGAATTGGGGTAAATTTATATACTTTTAGCGGTATTTTTGTCATGAGCTCTGATAAAACATTCCTTGTTGATTCTTTTGGTGCCTGGCTGCGATTGGGTTTTGTGCTTGTGTTATCCGTCATAGTTGGTGTTGGCATGTGGTCCGTCGTGGTCATACTTCCTACCGTTCAACTGGACTTGGAGATTACACGGGGACAGGCGTCGTTACCTTACGTCGCCACGATGATCGGGTATGGTTTGGGTGGCGTCGTTTTTGGTCGTTTTTCAGATCGATATGGCATACATAGAACAGTCGTAATTGGTATTGTTCTAATGTCTTTGGGCTATGTCTCTGCCTCATTTGCGCCAAATCTGGGATTTTTGAGCTTGTCACAAGGCTTACTAATCGGCGTGGGCACCTCCACTACTTTCGCGCCGCTGATAGCGCACGTGTCACATTGGTTTGAGAGGCGAAAGGGCGCTGCCGTTGGCATTGTAGCGAGCGGCCAATATTTATCCGGAGCCATCTGGCCAACCATTTTAGAGTCTGCGGTTAAAGATTATGGCTGGCAGCATACATATATGGTCGTTGGTATCGTTATTTTTCTCATGGCATTGCCTTTGTCCATCGTTTTGAGTCAGAGACCCTCGAACTTGCGGGGTGGCGTTGATGTGCCGGCAGAATCGGTCCCAAGCAAGTTAACGATTTCTAGATCATGGTTTATGGCGTTGTTAATGATTTCGGTCTTCAGTTGTTGCATCGCGATGTCCATGCCTCAAGTGCATCTGGTCGCTTTTTGTGGCGATTTGGGTTTTGGTGAGGGCACAGGTGCGAAAATGTTGTCAGTTATGTTAGGTTTTGGTGTTGTTAGTCGATTGGGATTTGGGTGGTTATCAGACCATATCGGTGGGTTAAAAACAGTCATTATTGGTGTATTTCTTCAAGGTGTTGGGCTCGCGCTATTCTTGTTTTTTGATACCCTAGTTTCGCTCTTTGTCATTTCAGCTATTTTCGGATTATTTCAAGGAGGCATTGTGCCCGCATATGCCTTGGTGGTAAGAGAGTATTTGCCCCAAAAAGTTGTTGGAGAAAAGGTTGGTATGGTCATGATGGCGTCTTTGGCGGGAATGGCTGCTGGCGGATGGGTGCCTGGATATCTTTTCGATCTGACAGGAGGTTACGATGCCGCTTTTGTCAACGGATTAGTTTGGAACGCGTTGCCTTTAGTCGTTATCTCGTGGCTATTAATTCGGCTTCAACGAAGTCTCTCTGCGATTTAATAGCTTTTCGGCTAGTAGAAACATTTTTTTATCTGGGATCCCCTCTCGTTTGAAGCTCCTCGCGGTTTCAATTAAGTAATCCTCGCACGATCCGTAATGCCCAACGGCCTCCATTGCGATTGAAACAATTCGATCTTCGCATAATTTTCCGGTGTAGGCTTTGCTTGACTGATCGATTACAAAAGTAATTGCATCGACAAACCCTAGCTCGGTTTTAGCTCTTACCCACTTAGGGATATAAACCTTTCCCAGCATTTCACGTCTCCATAAAATGAGGAGTTCCCTCTCTGCGTCTTCGTTTTTCAGCCGGTAGGCGACCCCTCGACATGCTCCTCCATGGTCAAGGGCTAAAACTAGGCCTGGAGTTTCGGGTGATCCTCGGTTTATTCGAGACCAGCAATAAAACCCGCGATGGTAACCGCGAATTAGAGCGGGCTGTTTTCGGGTGTAGCTCAGCATGGGATTCCATATGAGCGACCCATAGCCAAAGACCCAAATAGGTTCTTTGGAGGGGCGTTTTTTGAGAGTGTTATTCAATGATGCCAGTAGTTCGTACTCACTGATTAACATTTCACTGTGACCGGACTTTTCAACCGCTCGTCTCACCGAGTCAGTCTCGAGCATGTCGCGTTTTATCTTGGTTTTCTCAATCGAGTCCATTTTTTGAGGTAATCTTCATTTTTGGCAAATATCGCGACTTATATGAGGACAACTTACACCCTGAAACCCCATGCCGACAACCCAGTAGCTAACTTTTTAGTCACAGCGGCGGTCGATCGCAAGTCACAAATGAGTTGGTGCGTGGCTTATGAAATCGCTGGGCCGATCGACCAAATATCATTGCCTAGGCATTTCACCAGAGGAGTGAGTGTCAGGCTTTGGGAAGAAACCTGTTTTGAATTTTTTATTAGAAGAGTTGACGGGCAATACGTCGAGTTAAATTTTTCGCCTTCAGGTCAGTGGTCATGTTTCTCATTTAAGGATTTTCGGATAGGCATGGATGATCTTAGGTTAGAGGACGAGCCTAAAATGTTGGTGCGTTCATCCATGGGGAAGTTTGCGCTTGAAGTATCGGTAGATCTGGCTAAAGTTAAAGTGTTTGATCGATCTGATCGTCAGCTACAGGTCTCGCCGACCGTTGTTATAAAGATGAAAGATCAGCGATACTGTTATTTTGCAATAGACTTTCCCGACGGCGCGGCTGATTTTCATCATTCAAATGGTTTTCGGTTGTTCGAAATGCGGCGTGAATAAAAGCAAGGATTTTTGATATGAAATTTGGGCTCGATCGACTAAGAGAAGATGTTGACTTGCAGGAGCGGCTCATAGGGAGTCGATTGGCGTTACTAGGTCATCCAGCATCTGTTGATGAGCATTTAACGCACGCGCTCGATGTCATTGCTGGGTTAGACAAACTTGAATTAACCGCAGCGTTTGGCCCACAGCATGGTTTGAGAGGAGACAAGCAAGACAATATGATTGAGTCACCAGAATTTTTGGATCCCGAGCATAATATTCCAGTCTTTTCGCTGTACGGTGACGTCAGACGCCCAACTAAGGCAATGATGGAGAGCTTTGATGTGCTCTTGGTCGATTTGCAAGATTTGGGTTGTCGAATCTACACGTTTATTACGACCCTGCGGTACATGCTTGAAGCGTGCGCTGAATACAAAAAGTGCATCTGGGTTCTTGATCGACCGAATCCTATTGGCCGGCCTGTGGAGGGATTAATGCTCAAGACGGGTTGGGAGAGCTTTGTGGGTGCTGGCCCATTACCCATGCGTCATGGCTTAACTTTTGGTGAGTTGGCAAGATGGTTTGTAGATAAATATGAAATGAATGTCGATTTAACGGTGATTGAAATGGAGGGGTGGAGCCCTTTAGTGGCTCCTGGTTTTGGATGGCCTGTTCGAGAGCGGGCCTGGATTAATCCGAGTCCAAACGCGCCAAACCTAAGTATGGCCCGTTGTTATCCAGGTACCGTTATGCTTGAAGGGACCACTCTGTCGGAGGCTCGCGGAACAACGCGCCCTTTGGAAAGTTTCGGAGCGCCAAATTTGCCAGTAGATATTTTGATCGGTCATATGCGCCGCCTTGGGTCAGACTGGATGAATGGGTGTATTCTAAGAAAATTTTGTTTTGAACCCACATTTCAGAAGCACGCTGAAAAGCTTTGCTCGGGGGTTCAAATTCATGTGGACGAGTCTAGTAATTATGATCATTCTGCTTTCAGGCCCTGGAGGTTGGTATCGCTTGTTCTTAAAGCCATTAAATCAATAGACAGGGACTATCCTTTGTGGCGAGACTTCGATTATGAGTACGAAAGCGACAGACTCGCTATCGATCTAATAAATGGGAGCTCCGCTCTTCGAGAATGGGTTGAGGATAGAAATTCTTCTGTTCAAGATTTAGAGGTTTTAACTCAGGCGGATGAACGTTTGTGGCTAGAGGAGAGGAATCCGTACCTTGTCTATATTTAAGAATCTCTTCTCGTCATATTTTTGGACCCATCCCTAATGTTGGATGCAGTGATTGATTGGATGCGGCAATATCAAATTGAATTTTTTTGGTTGTTGTTTTTTCCAGTGCTAACGTTTCTCTTGGGTGTGGTTATGATGCTCGTGGTTATAGGCAGACTGCCAGAGAGCTATTTTTTACAATCAAAAATTGTTAATGGCTCGGAACCTCATGACACGAAGTCCGGAATCCAGGTGTTGTTATTGAAGAATATTGTGGGCATTTTTTTAGTATGCCTTGGGATTTTGATGTTATTTTTACCAGGCCCTGGCTTGCTAACCGCGACAATAGGTTTGGTGATGGTGGATATGCCCGGTAAAAAAAGAATGCTTATTCGTGTGTTGAGAGTAAAAAGCTTGAGAACGTTGATTAATAAAATTCGAGACCAACGAGGGCGGCCTCATTTTAAATTCGACGATTAATTAATTCACAAATAACGAGGTTAGAAATTATGGCAAATCACGCGGCGGGGGATGGTGGAATCCCACCTAGAAATGTTGAAAAGCAGGGATTGAAGCGTGTTATGAGTTTGGGTGGGGTCTAC
>CBFIFN010000026.1:0-16401 GCA_965661885.1 uncultured Burkholderiales bacterium
TGTCAACTTGGCCGACGCCAGATGTATTAAGGTTACCGAAAGACAAGTAAGCAGTCAGTCCAATACCGTTATCAAGCGTATCAGTCCATGTGAACATGAGTCGGTTACCACCACCGTCAAGGATAGTGTCGTTGTTCACTGTGGAGTCAACTCCAGCAGTTGTTGTTGTTGTCTCACCAATACCGATCGCTGTAGACCAATAAACATTGGTGGATAATTCTGCTGCCATTGCAGAAGGTGCCGCAAAGGCGCCTGCAACTGCTGCAGCTATAAGTGCTTTTTTCATATTATCTCCTGTTAATTAATTGTGTAAGCAGAGCAAATCGCTCGTACGATCTACGATATACTCTGACTACTCGTACTCCCCCAAATAAAGCTTCTGCCTTCTTCGGTTGAGAGAATAATGCATCAAAAAATGTGTGGGGGGTAGCTAAATCGTCAAAAATAGCCTGTCGAGTGGTAAAAATACAACATCTGTGGCGAGATAGCTCACAAGATTCAGATTAAAAATACTTAAGC
The DNA here is from genome assembly GCA_965661885.1 of uncultured Burkholderiales bacterium. GTDB lineage: Bacteria > Pseudomonadota > Gammaproteobacteria > Burkholderiales > Eutrophovitaceae > Eutrophovita. Next base: position 520 of record CBFIFN010000026.1, read on the forward strand.
TATTGATTTAAATATTTATTTTTTATCAATTTTTTAAACTGCATTACATATTATTGAGCAGCAAATCAAAGAAATAACGACTTCAACGCTAATCCGGGATCCTGCTGTCGCATAAAAGCCTCACCCACCAAAAACGCGTTAATACCCCGATCACGCATGAGGGCTACATCCTCTCGGCGATGGATACCGCTCTCGGTAATGAGAATCCGTCCGCTCGGCAAATCGGAAAGCAAGGACAACGTCGTTTGTAGAGAAGTTTCAAAACTTCTTAAATCGCGATTATTAACTCCGATTAACGTCGTCTGTAAACGAGTGGCCCTCTCAAACTCCTCTCGAGAATGCGCTTCCACAAGAACTGACATCCCGAGCTGCATCGCAACCCGCTCTAGGTTCTCCATTTGTGGTTGCTCTAGAGCCGCCACGATTAGAAGAATGCAGTCAGCCCCCATACAACGCGCTTCGTAAATCTGATAAGGGTCAATAATGAAATCCTTACGTAACACAGGTATCTGCGTCGCCGAGCGTGCGGCCACAAGATACTCCGCCGCCCCCATGAAATAATCTCGATCCGTTAAGACAGATAAACATGCCGCACCGTGTCGCTCATAAGACTGAGCAATTTCAATTGGATCAAAGTGCTCACGGATCACTCCCTTACTCGGGCTCGCCTTTTTCACTTCGGCAATCACCGCAGACTGACCAGCTGCGATCTTGCGACGAATGGCTTCTTCAAAATTTCTTACCGACGGGGCTGATTGAACCTCCGCCTCTAATTCTGAGAGCGAGCGATATGCAGACGTTAACCGTATTTCTTCTCGCTTTGTATCGAGAATTTCCTCAAGAATATTCGACGTACTAGACCCCATCATGAAACCTTTTAAACGTTGATATGGATTAGCCTACTCGCGTCAGGGCTATGAATTCATCTAACTTTCGGCTCGCACGTCCGGTATCAATCATTTCAGCGGCCAAGGACACGCCATCGGCAAGATTTTTAGCGACATCGAGAACATAGAGCGATGCGCCCGCGTTGAGCACAACCGCCGTCTTACCTGGTTGGTGATGGCCATTAATAACATCACGAAACATCGACACCGCATCCTGAAGTCCGTCCACACGTATGTCGTCAAGATCGATGGGCTGAACACCCAACTCGTTTAACGTCACGTGATATTCAAGCACCTCACGATCTCGAAGTTCAGCCACGTGAGTCGTCCCGCTCGGGGAGATTTCATCGAGGCCATCCTCACCATGAACAATCATGGCTCGCGTACTTCCCAATTGCTGCAGAACCCGAGCCTGCTGTACCAACAGACTTCGGTCAAACACTCCCATCACCTGTCGCTTCGCTCCCGCCGGATTAGTCAACGGCCCCAAAACATTAAATAACGTCTTGACCGCTAGTTCACGCCGCACTGGCCCAGCATGCCTCATGGCTGAGTGGTGTCCAGGCGCAAACATGAACCCAATTCCGACCGTTTCAATACATTTTGAAACCGCTTCAGGAGACAAATCAAGTCGAACGCCCAACGCCTCGAGCACATCCGCACTGCCGGATGAACTTGATACCGAGCGCCCACCGTGTTTGGCGACTCGACCGCCAGCCGCGGCCACAACGAACGCAGATGCCGTCGAAATATTAAACGTTTTTGTACCGTCCCCGCCCGTACCGCAGGTGTCGATCAAGCGGTCTGGCTTATCAACGATCACCTTCGTTGAAAACCCTCTCATGATGGCCGCTGCAGCTGACAATTCTTCGACCGTTGGTCCTTTCACTTGGATCGCCACTAAAAACCCACCCATCAATAATGGCGAAACGTCGCCTGACATGATGTCATGCATCACCTCCGACATCTCATCGTGTGACAAATTTTTGTGTGCATAAAAACGCTCTATCGCCTCTTGAATTCTCATAAAACCGCTTGATCAATAAAGTTTTTTAACAATTGGTGTCCATGTTCACTCAAAATTGATTCTGGATGAAATTGAACCCCTTCAATGGGCATGGAGCGGTGCCTCACTCCCATGATCTCCCCATCTTGCGTTTCTGCGGTGACCTCCAAACAATCTGGCAAACTCGCTCGATCGATAGCCAACGAATGGTACCGGGTCGCGGTAAAAGGTGTTGGCAGTCCTCGAAATACACCTTGAGCTCGATGTTTTATTGGCGACGTCTTTCCGTGCATTAAAGTCTTCGCGTAGGTCACTGAGCCCCCGAATGCATGGCCAATACATTGATGCCCGAGACAAACACCGAGCAGCGGAATCTTACTAGAAAACACACGAATGACATCCACTGAAACTCCCGCCTCTTTAGGAGAGCAGGGTCCTGGGGAAATAACAATCCACTTTGGAGCAAGCGATTCAATGTCAGAAATTTGAATCTGATCGTTACGCATCACCCTCACTTCAACCCCCAACTCCCCAAAGTATTGAACGAGATTAAAAGTAAAGGAGTCGTAATTATCAATCATCAACAGCATAAGTTTTATCTTCTTAACTTCCTAGAGACCCATTGTATATAAGACTGAAGGTTAGTCCCACGTTAAAACTAACGATTCAATCCGGCTTCAGCAATTTCAGCGGCCCTGAGTATTGCCTTGGCTTTGTTCTTTGTCTCGATCCATTCACTCTCTGGCTGAGAATCAGCGACGATACCGGCACCAGCCTGCACGTAGAGCATCTCATCCTTGATCACGGCGGTTCGTATAGCGATCGCCACATCCATATCGCCGTTAAAACCCAAATACCCCACCGCTCCCGAATAAACACCGCGTTTACTTGGCTCTAACTCATCAATAATTTCCATAGCGCGCACTTTGGGGGCTCCAGATACCGTGCCAGCCGGAAAGCTCGCCCTCAACACATCAATGGCTGACAAACCATCCAGCAGCTTACCCTCGACGTTCGATACGATATGCATGACGTGCGAATAGCGCTCAATGGACATCTGCGCAGTCACCTCGACCGATCCCACTTGGGCGACCCGACCCAAGTCGTTCCGACCGAGGTCCATGAGCATGACATGCTCCGCAATTTCTTTTGGATCCGCTAGGAGGTCACGCTCATACGCCGTATCTTCATCACGACTGCCACCACGTGGGCGCGTACCTGCGATCGGTCGAACCGTGACCATGTCATTTTCTAATCGCACTAATATTTCCGGAGAGGCTCCAACGATATGGAAATCTCGGAGATTAAAATAAAACATATACGGTGACGGATTCAGCGCACGTAATGCGCGATAAAGCGACAAGGGCGGCGCATGAAATGGCACTGACATGCGTTGCGATAACACCACCTGCATGATGTCGCCCTCACAAATGTACTCCTTAGCCCGCTTAACATTCTGATAGAACTGATCTTCTGAGGTCTCCTCCAAAGGTCGCTCAAGTTGACGCCTCTTTTCTGGAAGCTCATCCACAGGTTGGCGCAAAGCTAAAAACAACGCTGACAGGCGTTTTTGCGCGATATCATACGCATCGGTTTCTTGTGGATTAGCGAAGACGACAAAATAAAGCTTCGACGCCAGATTATCGTAAACAATCACCTCATCCGAGTGAAGCAACAATATGTCCGGACACCCTACCGAGTCTGGCTTAGGGTCACTACCACCCACGCGCTTCTCGATCAAATGAATCGTCTCATAACCAAAATAACCCACTAAACCGCCAAGAAACCGGGGCAAATCATCACGGTAAAAGGCTTTGGTTCGCTGCTGTAACTCCGACACCCAATTTATTGGATCTGATTTCTCCATTTCAGAAACGACAGTATCATCACGAATTTCAGAACATGTGTGGCCACGCACTTCATATCGAACCTTAGATGGCAAACCAATGAACGAGTATCGGCCAAATTGTTCACCGCCCTGAACCGACTCCAACAAATAAGAATAGGGTTGGTTAGCATATTTGAGATATATAGAAAGTGGCGTATCAAGGTCAGCGAGGGTCTCCAAGACCAAAGGGACATGATTGAAACCTTCTTCCGATAAACGCTCAAAATCTTTTTTATTCACATTGACTCAATAATTTAAAAAACAGGTTATGTCATCACTTGACACTAGAAATGTATCCGAGACGGCCTATTATAGGCAGTTACACGGTCACGCGAAATTAATACAGCTCAATATGTCTTTAGGTGATTTAAGAACAAAATCCCCATTCAAATCAGCTAACGACATCCCAGAGCGATAACCATACGGAACGCAAACCACCGGCGCGCCAGCGTTACGTGCACAAGCAGTATCTGTCTTGGAGTCTCCAACCATGAGGACCTCATGCGGTTCGACATTAAATCGCTTAGCAAGCTCGAAAATTGGTAACGGGTCAGGCTTACGCCTTGCAAGCGTGTCACCACAAATAACTTCTTGAAAATACTGCCGCACCGCTAATCGGTCCAATATGGGAGAGGTAAATTCTTCACTTTTATTCGTTAGGCAAGCGACCCCCATGCCCATCTCCTGAAGAGCCTGCAGGACCTCCACAATCTCAGGAAATAAAACTGACCCATCGCACACATGGGCAGCGTAATAACTCCTGAACCGCGCTGCAAGTTTTACGAAATCCTCTTTAGCGGTATTGATCTCGAGAGACTGAAAAAGCTCTGTCAACAAATGCTCGATCCCTTGACCAATGTAGCGGCGCACAACATCGCGACTCACAACGCCGTATCCGAGGTCGCTTAGAGTCAGATTGGCTGCTGTATGCAGGTCGGGAAGTGTATCGACAAGCGTTCCGTCCAGATCAAACGCAACGACTTTAACGTCGAACTGAATGGGGTGAGGTGAAGACTCAGTCACGGAAGGAAACAGCCGCTTACGAAACAAATCGCTGAGGAGGAAAATTTATACTGCAATTTGAGTTTTCATCTGTCCGATGACGTCTTTATAATCACTGTGTCCGAAAATGGCCGACCCCGCGACAAAAGTATCCGCGCCCGCCTCCGCGACTGACGCAATGTTGTCCACCTTAATTCCTCCATCGACCTCCAGCCACACATCACAGCCTGACAAATCAATCAAATCGCGCACCTCCGCGATCTTATCCAGCGAATGTTCAAGGAAGCTTTGCCCACCAAACCCAGGGTTAACGGACATAATGAGCACCAGATCGATCTTGTCAAGCGTCCAATCCAGCACATGCAATGGGCTGGCAGGATTAAAAGCCAAACCGACCCGACATCCCTGATCTTTGATGACGTTGATCGTTCTATCAACGTGTCGAGAGGCCTCAGGATGGAAGCTGATGAGATCAGCGCCAGCTCGGGCAAACTCAATTGCTAACGTATCCACCGGTTCCACCATCAAATGAACATCAATAGGCAATTTTGTGTGCGGTCGGATTGAGGAGCAAAGAAGCGGACCAAAAGTGAGATTGGGAACATAGTGATTATCCATCACATCAAAGTGAATCAGGTCAGCGCCTGCCGCATCCACCGCCCGCACTTCTTCCCCAAGTTTAGATAAGTCAGCAGCCAAGATACTTGGCGCAATTCGGATGTCTCCCATTATTTTTGGCCTGTTGTTTTCTTACATTTTAAACTGAAATCTCAAACGGCCCAAGTCCTGTACGGAACATAGAAGTGATGCCTTACAAAACTTAACGCATTTCCCGATACAATACAGACTATGGATAACGAACAAAAATACAAAGTCACAGTATCAGCCGAATCTTTTTTTATTCCGGAGCAATCCAATCCCGATCAGTCGCGATACCTTTTTGCATATCGCATACGAATACAAAATACGGGAAACATTAGGGCGCAGTTGCTGAGTCGTCATTGGATCATAACTGACGCTAACGATAAGGTGGACCAAGTGCGAGGGGAAGGCGTGGTCGGGGAGTTCCCGAACCTACATCCCGGCGAATCCTTCGAATACACCAGCGCCGCCTCCATTGATACACCTGTCGGTTTAATGGAGGGCTCCTATAAAATGCGGGCCTCGGACGGCATTGAATTCGACGCCCAAGTGCCACAATTTACCTTGAGTGTCCCTCGAGTCCTGCATTAACTCAAGGTATCTGAACGTCGTTTGCCGCTAATCTTTTTTGTTTTTTTTTGGCAAGGTCCACCAAATAATAAAAATGAATAAACCGAGTCCTAACAGAATCTCGAAAATAGCCCAAAGCATGTGTCTCGCGCCTAACAAAATAATTACTAGAATTCTACACCAGGCATGATTTTAAGATTCTGGGCCAGGTGGACACAAATTGTCGCTATCGTTACTTTAGTAGCCTGCTCTTCTGGGCCGTCCAACAAAGACACCCAAAGTGACGAAGGCTCGGCACCCATTATCGAAAGCTCCAAAGACAGCGCAGTTGACGTGACTGACGAATCCGCGGAGACGCGCTCTACCGATTTCACGATTAGTCGAGCACTCATTGATGAATTCAAACTGAATTCGGCAAGCCACCTCACCCCTTCGGATTGGAAAGCTCTACCTGACTGGCACATCGACGAACTGTCAGCAGGCACGACGACCCTCTTACAATCCTGCGTCGTATTGAAGAAATATTTAGAGTGGATTGAGGTATGTGCACAAGCGCAATTTTTGAGCGATGCCTCATCGGACGAAAATAGACAATTCTACGAGACATACTTCACCCCACACACAGTAAGCAACGAGGATGGATCCTCAGCAGGAATGGTGACCGGATATTACGAACCGCTCCTGCACGGAAGTCTTCAGCCTTCGGCCGAATATCCCTATCCAGTTTTTGGTGTACCTAGCGACCTTATATCCATCGATGTTAATCAACATCCGGAAGCCAAAACATTTCGAGGCGTTGGACGATTCGAAGACGAACGTTTCACACCGTACTTCACTCGAGAGGAAATCAATCGGGGGTTAGCAAAACTCGAGGGCTCAGAAATTCTTTGGGTCAAGGACAAAATCGAATTATTTTTCCTACAAATCCAGGGATCAGGACGAATACAGTTGGAAAATGGAGAGACCGTGCGTTTAGGGTTCGGTAAAACTAACGGTCACCCCTATCGTTCTATAGGAAAATCACTTGTAGAAAAAGGGGAGCTCAAGTTAAGCGAGGCCTCAATGCAAGGCATCAAACGATGGGCCCAGAGCAATCCAGACAGAATTGACGCGCTACTTAACGAAAACTCCTCATATGTATTTTTCAGGCGACTGCCATCCAATTTGAATGGCCCGATTGGTTCCCTCGGCGTGCCACTTACCCCGAACCGAAGCATAGCGGTAGATAACACTTTCATACCCTACGGCTTCCCTGTATTTCTCTCAACCACCTGGCCAAACACCTCGAACCCACTTAATCGCCTGATGTTCGCCCAGGACAAGGGTGGCGCTATCAAAGGCGCAGTTCGCGCAGATTATTTTTGGGGGTTCGGTGAATCAGCGGCAACGAATGCAGGAAAGATGAAACAAAGAGGCCTGATGTGGGTATTAATTCCCAAAGGGTACTCCACGAATCATTCCACAAACGCGTCAACCGATAACTAAAAACCCTTCTATCTGACAAGCAACTACTCGGCTGCGACCAAGCGACTTTCCAGTTGCTCTAAACTCAGGGCACCACTGGCGCGGGTACCATCGTTGAAAAAGAGGGTTGGAGTAGCCCTAACGAGCATTTTGTTACCAAACTCGACAATCTGATCAACTGGATTGTCACAGCTTCCGTCAGCCTCTGGACTAATCCCCTCAAATATAAAGTTATCCCAAGCGACAGCCGGATCGGATGAACACCAAATGGATTTGGAGATTGGAATCGACCTTTCGGTAATAACGGGATACAGAAAGAGGTAGAGCGTTGCATCCGATATATTACCTAACGTCTCTTGATCAAATTTCCTGCAATACCCGCAGTTAGGATCTGCGAAATATGCGAATTTCCTCTCTCCTGACCCATAAACACGTTTAATAGCCATATCGAGGGGAAGCTCGTCAAAAGGCATCGCAACCTCCTCAAGTTGAGCCATTTCAATTTCAGAGGTTCTCTCTGAAGTCAGGTTTCGCATTGAACTGAGTTCAATTAAGTTGCCATCGAACAAATATGTGAAGCCCTCATCTACGTAATAAATCGATCCGCCGATGACGATTTCATAGAACCCTACAATTTCCGTCTCCATAACGGAGTCAATGGAGGCAGTTGGAAACCGCTCGCTAATTTTCTTCTCTAAAGACTCCTGGTCTGCGCTAGCCCCGCCTATGAAAAAAATTAAAAATATTGCTATGTATTTAAACATTCGTTTGCTCCTCGCAAGCATTGTTAACCCAGGGCTTTGTCAATAAAAAATCGCTTCAAAATACCTACTCGATTTACCGTACCGAAACCAAAGCGCTGAAGAACCCGATAAACTGCTTTATCGCTTGAACTCGTATCGTGCATCAACTCAGTAAACCGTGTAAAACTCTCAATCTCTTCGCGTCTCGCCCGCCGATACCGATTTGTAACCGACAAACAGCCCGCGTCACCGTCACCGTAATCTTTCACAACCGAAGCCAAAGTCTCAACGTCGGCTAGGCCAACGTTTAATCCTTGACCAGCTAGCGGCAGGAATTGATGAGCAGCATCTCCGATTAAAATAACCCGACCCTTTGCTGTAGTACTGGGGATGGCTTTTTTCAAAGGGAATCGGCCCAGACCGCTCTCCACCGAAACTATGTTCAGCGGGTCGTATCGGTTTTTAAGCTCCGATAAAATCGTATCCTCACTGATTTCCTCTGATAAATCGTCACTGATTGACCAAACCACTGAAACTAAGTTTCCCGGTAAAGGCAGATAACCAATCACACCAGAAGACCCCATCTGTTGATAAGCCGTCCCTCGATGAGCATGTAAAGTAGAAAAGTTTGCCACCAAGCCCGTGTATTTGTAATCTCGCCTGTGTGTCTTTATGTCGCAACACCTTCGAATCATCGACTTACTGCCATCAGCCCCAATGAGCAGCTTACAGGTTAATAAGCCTAATGAAGTCACTAAACGAACTTCGTCGCCACCATGCTCAACGTCACTAATATCTGCGTTGAGTTGTGTCACCAGGGGTTCATTCGTAAGTTGCTTGGTGATTGATTTCTTTAGGTTTTCGCTCTCTACGATCCATGCAAGCTCAAGTACACCTGCCTCATGCGCGTCCAAAGTCAAACGCTCTCCAGCATCTCCTTCAACATTCATGCGAGTGATTGGCTGAACCCTTTCTTTCGACAGCTCATCCCATACACCAGATTCAGTTAAGAATTTCTTGATGGATGGTCGAATCGCAAACACTCGATTACCGAAGGGGGAGTGTCCGTTCGCCTTATGCTGAATATTCGCGTTTAACCCAGATTGACCTACCACGCCCACTCGGAGGCCTAAACGAGACAGCGTAACCGCGCTAGCATGCCCAACGATCCCAGTCCCAACTATTAGCACATCAAAATCACTCATTTCTTTAGTTTAACGGCGATTCAAAGCGCATGCTTATAATCTCTTTCTTGACAATTCTTAATGTTGACAGTAATCTGCCGGCCCTACTCTAAGTAAGACATGTGGCGATTTAGCTCAGCTGGTTAGAGCGACGGAATCATAATCCGCAGGTCCGGGGTTCGAGTCCCTGAATCGCCACCATTCAACCTCCGGCAAAAAAAATATATAAAAAAGGTCAGGTTATAGGTCGGGCTTAAACTTTGTCGAATTTAACGATTGTTATTATCCGGTTGACCGCACTTGACTCAGCGCACCTGGCCCGTCACGTAAATCGCCGAATAAACCGACCAACTTTTCAAACCATACCCGTGCGTGCAAAGATGCTTATGGATGTCACTGTTCATGAGCCCGTCAAGGCCATCTTTCGATTCCCATATTTCAATACAAATTACCCTGGGTGTGTATCGAACTAAGTCAAGCCCTTTGATCACGCGAAAGTCGTTGCCCTCGCAATCAATATTTAAAAATTCAAACCGACTAGGACAACTATGCCGCTCCAGCACCTCGGTCAATGTTTCCGTCGTGACTCGACTAGTGCGGCGATACTCGGGATTGTGAGCGACAGCCTCAAAATCGATAGTTGCGTTAGTGGAAAATTTTCCAGGGCTATAGATATTCAGCGTCTCGGATCGGTCACTGATAGCAGCCCGCACAACTGTGTCACGTTTACGCGCCAATTTTGCCACGAGGACTTTGTCTTCCTCCATATCAATCAAAATGCCGGACCACCCCGATTTGTAAAAACCATAGGTGTTGGAACCTCTTCTGGGGTGATGACAGCCCACATCAACATAAAATCCGGGCACCAATAAAGGCGGCACTTTCAAAAACATTCGCGCAATTAAATCCTCTGCACATTGAGAATAAGAGCGCTTCGGTTTGCTCGGAGATAAAAATGCCCTCCTTAGTGCCGAGGCAAATTGTATAATCTGATCAAGTTTAGTCACGATAAGACGCCTAAATGTTTTTGATTTCTGAGCTGAGTGTACAGAAAATTTTATACGAACTTAGCATTAAAATTAGTGGGATATTTTCTAGCGCGTCCGTAAGCATGTAGCATACAGAGTATTAGCTAATTAAAGATAAAGGGCGACTGAGGTCGTTCAAAAAATCGATGTCATCCCTTTTCGATCACAATCAACCACCTGATGCGATGGGCATTAAAAGAAAATTAATATGAAAAAAGTATATGTCCGCACCTTCGGGTGCCAAATGAACGAGTACGATTCGGATAAGATCGTTGACGTTCTGCGTGAATATGATGGATATGAAAAAACTTCTGACGCAAAGGAAGCGGACTTGATATTGTTCAATACATGCTCGGTTCGTGAAAAAGCGCAGGAAAAAGTATTCAGTGATTTGGGTCGCGTTCGACGTCTCAAGGAGGTCAACCCAAATGTACGCATTGGCGTGGGTGGTTGCGTTGCCTCCCAAGAAGGCAACGTTATCATGTCCCGAGCACCCTACGTCGATCTGATCTTCGGGCCCCAAACAATCCATCGTCTGCCAGCGCTTTTGTCTGCTCGCGAAAAAAAAGGGAAAACCCAGTTAGACATCTCATTTCCTGAGGTCGAAAAATTTGACAATTTACCCATCTCCCTAACGACATCGCAATCGGCTATGGTCTCGATTATGGAAGGCTGCAGTAAATATTGCTCCTTCTGCGTAGTACCCTATACCCGAGGTGAGGAAATCTCAAGGCCACTTGAAGACGTCCTCATAGAAGTCGCCACATTAACGACCCAGGGGGTAAAAGAAATTACTTTACTTGGACAAAATGTAAACGCATATTTGTACGAACAAAAAGAAGAAACTATTGATTTCGTAACACTATTGGAATACATATCGGAAGTACCTGGCGTAGAGAGAATTAAATACACGACCTCACATCCGAAAGAATTTTCCGACCGACTAATAGCCAGCTACCGGACTATGGATAAATTAGTGGATCACGTGCACCTGCCCGTGCAATCCGGTTCAGATAAGATCCTCGAGTCCATGAAGCGTGGCTACACACGCCTGCAATATCTAAAAATCATTAAAGACCTTAAAGCAGCAAGGAGCTCTGTCTCAATAAGTTCTGACTTTATTGTAGGGTTCCCCGGTGAGACTGAAGCTGATTTCGAAGAAACAATAAGCTTAGTAGACGAGGTTGACTTCGATGGGAGCTTCAGCTTCATGTACAGCCCAAGACCTGGTACACCAGCCGCCGGATTACCCAATCATGTCCCCTTAAGCGTAAAGAAAGACCGTTTGGCTCGATTGCAAGCGAAGTTAAGTAAAAATGCTCTCCGCTACAACCAACTTATGGTCGGTAACGAATATGAAGTATTCGTTGAGGGCCTATCCAAAAAAGACTCTTTAAAGCTATCGGGGAGGACGAGCAACAATAAGGTGGTTAATTTCGACGGACAAGAGCGCCTAATTGGGCATACCGTTAACGTTCGGATGACTGAAGCTCTGCCAAACTCTCTCCGAGGTGAAGTTATAACGAGAGATTAACAATCTTCCGATATACTAGTGCAAATTTCACGAAAAGGACCATTACGATATTGAATACCACTGAAATAGCATTTGCACCCGTAGATAACAACAGACTTGCCAACATGTGCGGCGCACTTGATGTTAACCTCAAAGAGATTGGGCAAGAACTGGATATCAAAATCGTTCGAAAAGGCGAAAGCTTCACGATCAGCGGAGATCACCCTAATATCCAAATTGGAGCTGACACATTGGCCCTGCTGTATGAGTCCTCACGACGCCACCTTGCTACCGAAGATATCCAACTTGGAATCGTCGAGATTACCCGAAATTCTAGTGCTCCGGCCCTTAAGTCAGCAGTTATTCTGCAAACTAGACGTCGTGACTTAAGGGGAAGAACGCCCAGACAAACAGAGTACTTGAGTCAAATACAAGCTCACGATGTTACTTTTGGTATAGGTCCCGCTGGTACTGGCAAAACTTATCTTGCAGTCGCCTCAGCCGTTGACTCGTTCGAACGAGGCAACGTCAAACGAATTGTATTAGTTAGGCCTGCTGTTGAAGCCGGAGAGAGACTTGGGTTTTTGCCAGGAGATTTATCTCAGAAGGTCGACCCATACCTACGGCCACTCTATGACTCGCTATATGACCTAATGGGGTATGAGAAAGTCGGCAAACTATTTGAGCGCGGTACCATTGAAATCGCGCCGCTCGCATATATGCGTGGTCGAACACTCAATGATGCTTTCATTATTCTTGATGAGGCGCAAAATACGACGCCAGAGCAAATGAAGATGTTTTTAACTCGTATGGGGTTTGGAAGTCGAGCTGTCGTCACCGGAGACAACACTCAAATCGATCTCGCTAAGGGCCAAAAAAGCGGGCTTAAAGAGGCGGAAGTTATCCTAAAAAATGTGAAAGGTGTCGCATTCACGCAATTTAAGTCCGAGGATGTCGTCAGACACCCTTTAGTGCAAAGAATCGTCAACGCATACGAAGCAGTAAAGAAAGATGATTAGTTTCACCTAATGAATAAAATAACACTAACTTTAGTTCTGCAGAGGGCAAAAGTATGGTCCGCACTTCCGTCTAAACGAGATATCCACCAGTGGATTATGTCTTCTCTCCTGGAAGATGCTGATGTGACGGTGCGCCTGATCGACGAGGACGAAGGAAGAAACTTGAATAATCAATTTCGGTCGAAGGACTATGCCACGAACGTGCTGACCTTTCCATATCCAGAGACATCACCACTATCGGGAGATATAGCGCTTTGCATTCCAGTGATACAGAGAGAAGCCAGAGCACAAAATAAAACCATCCGCGACCATCTCGCGCATCTATGTATTCATGCGACACTTCACCTGCAAAACTTTGATCACCAAAACGCAGCTGACAGAGAAATCATGGAGAATATGGAAATTGACATCCTGCAAAAGATCGGAGTTTCCAACCCATATGAGGAAAAACAAGCCAGTTAACCCGATGAATAAATTAACTAAAAAATCAAGTTGGTTAGAAAAGATTGAGCATTTATTAATGCGCGAACCAGAGGACAAAGAGCAACTGATTGAACTGCTACATGCGTCTTTTGAAAAAAACCTTCTCGACTCCGACGCGCTCTCAATGCTCGAGGGGGTACTGCAAGTTTCAGAAATGGCCGCTCGCGACACCATGATTCCAAGATCCCAATGCTGCATGGTAGACATCAAGTCCCCAATGGCTGACATCATTAATCTGGCCGTAGATACAAATCACTCCAGATTTCCCGTATACGAAAATAATAAGGATGCAGTCCTAGGCGTATTGCTTGCGAAAGACCTGCTTCGTTATTACAAAGACCCTGAGTCATTTGACCTGAGAGACATGCTGCGACCAGCCGTATTCATACCGGAATCCAAGCGCTTAAATGTCCTACTCAAAGACTTCCGCAGTAACAGAAACCATATGGCAATAGTTGTCGATGAATATAGCGGTGTGGCTGGCCTAATTACGATCGAAGACGTCTTAGAACAGATCGTCGGAGAAATCGAGGATGAATATGATTTTGATGAGTCTGAAGCTAATATATTAGAGGACAAATCTGGTCAATATAGAATCAAAGCGGTGACTGAGATATCAGATATCAATGAACATTTCAGCACAAACTTTCCAGATACGGATTTCGATACGGTCGGTGGTTTAGTCCTTGCTCACCTCGGAAAACTGCCTGAAATTGGCGAAACCTTTAAAATCGGAGAGCTTGGTATCACCGTAACTCGAGCAGATAGTAGAAGAATCTATACGCTGCTAATTGAAAAAATTGAAATTGGTAAAGAAATTTAACCGCAGCGCATATTTCGCGCGAGAATTAAATAGAAAACCAATTCGCTACGCCTTCCTACTGGGGGCTCTGACAGTCCTCGGATTCGCTCCATTTTCCGTTTTTGTACTGCCGATTGGCACCTGTGCATTATTGTTTTTTATTTTGCACACACAAAGCTCACCAAAAGTATTCAAAACTTCATTTGCATTCTCGCTAGGTCTTTTATTGGCAGGGACGAGTTGGATATATGTCAGCCTTCACGACTTTGGTGGGATGCATCCAATATTATCCGCCTTAGCGACGATCTTTCTCGCAGCGATTTTTTCCATTGTACCCGCTTCAATACAAGCTTTGCTCGCTAGAGTTAATCACTCACCTACGCTTCGTCTTCTCGTCATACTACCTGTTGGTCTGGCTTTATCCGACTGGTGTCGAGGTTGGTTCTTAACTGGGTTCCCCTGGTTGGCTATTGGATATTCGCAAATACCAACAAGCCCTTTGGCAAACTACGCGTCCATATTCGGCATTTACGGAGTCACTCTCGCCTGCGGTATTTGCTCGGGTAGCGTATGTTATTTTTTAAAAAATTTAATTTTTAACCGCACAGAATCCTCCGTAATATCCTCAAACAAAATAAGTCTCGTCATACTGACCTCGACATTAATTTCCTCAATTACTTTAGGGTTGGTCAACTGGACACAGAAAACTGATAAAACAACCACGTCGGTTTCCCTGCTTCAAGGCAACATAACGCAAGATTTAAAGTGGAGCCCAGAATCACTCAAAAGGACCATGACAACGTATTTAGATATGGTTCAAAAAGAAAAAAGTGATCTAATCCTACTTCCGGAGACTGCGATTCCGCTTATTGAAGGGAGCGTTCCCGAGTGGTATTGGGACTCATTAAAAAATCATGCCAAAGCAAATAAATCTCACATTTTGCTAGGCATACCTGAGAAAACAAAAGATGGACAATTCTTCAACAGCGTAATACACATTGGAGGAGACGAAACTCAAAGGTATAGGAAGCATCACCTGGTACCGTTTGGTGATTACTTCCCGATACAAGCTATCACATCGTATCTGCTCAAGTATTTAAATATCCCAATGTCAAACTTCACCGCTGGCCCAAGCAACCAGCCGCCATTCGCTCTCGGTAAACAAATACTTGGCGTCGGTATTTGTTACGAGGACGTCTTCGGCGAAGAGGCTATACGTCAATTACCCGAAGCCACTGTTTTATCAAACTTTACAAATGACGCATGGTGGGGCGAATCAATAGGACCTCATCAACATCTACAAATCGCTCAAGCCAGATCCATAGAAACAGGGAGGGAATTGCTACGCGTAACTAATACTGGGATTACCGCTGTAATAAACCATAAGGGGTACATTGTGGATCAAGCCCCTCAGTTTTCCCAAGCGGTACTGCGCGTCAACATACATGGTCGTAAAGGCATGACCCCTTACAGTCAGTGGGGGAATGTGCCGCTCATATTTTTATGTTTATTTACCTTATCGCTGTGCGCCAAATGTAAATGGCGCTGTTACAAAAGCGAAAAAAGGTAAAATGGCGATATCAATTTTTCACACCAATGACACAGGTTTATAGATGAACTACTTTCAAGATATGATTTTAGAACTTCAAAA
>CBFIFN010000027.1:0-13338 GCA_965661885.1 uncultured Burkholderiales bacterium
AGATGTTCAGGAACGTATTTCTAGATCTCGAAGGTTGGAAGCCTAGAATTTAGTCTGACGAAATTTAATATTTTGTGTCGCGTGTGTTTTGCTCTAACAGCAAGGAGTGCGTTGAATTCGCCTGACGCCAGGTTGTTGAGTGAGCCATAACCATCAAACATTACCAACGCATCACGACTGCATGTTCACTTTGAGGCAACAATGGCAAACCAGACGGTACTTAAAAAGAAAAATAACGTGAATATAGAGAATTGTAGTGTGTTGTCTACAGTATTCGCAGATCCGTATAGGGAAATTGACAAGACTGCAGACGTTATTAATAGTTGAAGTGATTTACACATATTAAATCCAGGAGTTATTTAAAATTTCATAGCTTTTCAAATAATAGTGAAATAGCATTTGGATAAAATTGATATGCATCAATTATCCGTAACTAATTTTTGTGTCTAATGTTTTTTCAACTGGCATTGGGGACAATATGAAAATAGCGTATTTGATTGATGCATCTCGAGAGATTGATGAACAGCACGTAGCGGACGCCTGTGATCTCGCTAACTCTTTGTCGGCTACGGTGTGTGGTGTGGCATTTTCAGAGGAAAGTGTGGAGCACTTGCCAGCGGTCGACGGCTATTTTGTGGATGACGACAGCGCAATAGGTCGGAGAATTGAGGAGTTGTTTGATGTTGCATCGAGGGCTTTTAAGACGAGTTTTGAACAATACGACGTCCCGACTCAGTGGGTAGAAACAAGAGGGTATTTGAACACTTTTTGGTCTGAATATTCCCCATATTTTGATTTTGCAATTACAACCGAAGGGTATGGTGCGCCAGCTATCGCAAATGCTGGTATCACGCCAGCAGTGCAACTTTCCCCTAATCGATCCTCACAGATCATGAACGGTCACGGTCTTATCGCATGGAATGGGTCTTTACAAAGTGGTCGAGCTGTAAGAGCGTCACTTCCGATTTTAAAAAAACTAGCTTCAGTTGAAGTGCTCACCATCAATCCTAATTCAGAGCATATTCTTTTCGATATCGGCGATTATCTTGCAAGTCATCAAATTTCTGCGAAAGTCACATCGCTTATAAGCAGTGAGTCTGAAATCTCAAATATGATTATCAATCAAACTCAAGAGACGGATCTTCTTGTTATGGGCGCATACGGCGTCTCGATGATGTTAGAAAAATGGTTTGGTGGTGTCACGGAGGACGTGAGCAAAAGATGCCAATCGCATGTTATTTTTGCAAAATGACGTTAGACGATCACATCGCCTGAATAGTCATCACCAGTTTCTTCTAATAGCGATGAAAAGCTAGGAATTGTGATGTGCCTTTGGCCTCGAGGTATGATGACCTCGGAGTTCTTTAAGGCGGTGATATGACGGCTAACAGTCTCAGTAGTCAACCCAAGATGGTCAGCAATTTGCTCTCTAGTTAATGGGAGATCAAATTCAAAATTCTCAGTTTTGGTGGTTTCCTGGAGTTGATTAAGTTTGCTTGAGATCATGTAAATTAAAGAGGCTACTTTTTCCCTCGCTGATTTACGACCTAGAAGAAGCATCCATGATCGTGCCACATCGAGTTCATCCATGGAGATTTCCAACAGTCTGGGACCTAGTGCTGGTGAGGCATCTAGAATCTCCTCAAAAGCTCCAATTTCGAATTTACATATCATCACATCCGCACTAGCAACGATATCGTAATCACAAACCCTTCGTCCAGGACGCCCGATAAAATCTCCGGGCAACAATATTCCTAAAACCTGCCGTCGCCCATCCTCAAGACTACGTGACAGCGAAGCAACTCCAGAGACAATGGTGCCAACGTGTGTCAGGCGTTGGCCTTGAAAATATATAGACTCATTTTTTTCAAATGTTTTATACGATTTTATCTTCTCCAATTTGCCTAGCTCACTATTGTCGCATCTAGAGCAGACGGCTTGATATCTAATTGGACAATCGCCGCAATGTTGCTTCGATGATTTCAGCATTTTTAAATTTTTCTTATTGTATGTCACATAGTGTATGACATTTGATATGAATCATGTTTTTCAAAGCGTTTAATCGGTATGTTTTAGGTATGACTCCTGCCGATTTAATAAAAAATACGAAGAACAAGCGTGCTCCTCGTTATACGAGCTATCCCCCTGCAAACCACTTTAATGAGCTGATTGGGGCCGACCACCATGCCCAGTGGTTGAGCACCGTTAAACCTTACTCTGCTGTATCAATGTATGTTCATATTCCGTATTGCAGGCATCTGTGTTGGTTTTGTGCATGTCGTACACAGGCGGTTAAGAGGGACTCTGTGCTGAACAGATATATCGTGGCATTAGTTAATGAGGTCCGTCAGATTGGTCAGCATCTTGACTCCGATGCTGTCATTCACAGTATCCATTTGGGAGGAGGAACGCCCCTTGTATTAAGTAGCTCTCAACTAACGGAGGTTTTCTCAGTAATTACAGAAACGTTTAATTTATCAAAAAACATTGAAATCTCCTTTGAAATTGATCCGAGTTATTCCTCAATCGAGTCCATCGATACAGCCGTATCGCTAGGTATGAGCCGGGCAAGTCTGGGAGTTCAAGATTTTTCGTTGAAAGTTCAAAAAGCGATTGGCCGAGAGCAGAGTTTCAAAACCACTGAAGCAGTTATCAACAGATTGCGTCAACTCGGGGTCACATCAATAAATTTAGATTTAGTTTATGGCTTACCTAATCAAACGATACGGTCATTCACCGACACGTTGGAAAAGGTGATTCAATTGCGTCCGGAACGTATCGCGTTATTCGGCTATGCGCATGTTCCTTGGATGTCTCGCCGACAAATACTTATCAACAACAAAGATATTCCAGATGAGAGTCTTCGAGAGAATATTTACAATTTAGCCTGTAGGAAATTAATTACGAATGGTTATTACCCAGTAGGAATCGACCACTTTGTTCGCCGCGGTGACAGCATGTTGCAGGCACTTGATTCAGGATCCATCAAGCGAAATTTCCAAGGTTACACCTGTGATACAGCTCCAACCTTGATTGGTGTCGGAGCATCAGCTATTTCAAAATTTGAGCAAGGTTACACGCAAAATGCGAGTCGAACTAAAATCTATGAAGATCATATCGATGAGGGAAATTTGGCGACTTCTCGAGGTCACGAGTTAAGCCCTCAAGACAAAGTTCGCAGTTATATTATTGAGCGTCTTATGTGCCATTTGCCGATTTCTATAGTTACCCTGAACCGATTATTTGGGCACGAAGCGGACGAGGTGATAAACGAAATCCGATTTAACACAGAACGCTTAGGACTCACTCGTGTGGAGCATGAAATTTATCATATAAAAAAAGAAAACCGCGCATTAGTTCGGCTCATTGCACAGGCTTTTGATCAATACAAAGGGTTCAGGTCGCACAGTCTTGTGATCTAGTTGATCATATTTGAATTGTTTATGATCTTATTGTCACCGTACGGTAAACAAGTTAAATACCTGACTCCTATCACGTGTTTAGTCGTTGGCTTCTTTTTTTTAAGTAATTCGATAATTGGTTTTTTCTCTCATCTGTGGCTCAATAGCCAGGATTACATACTCATACCTCTATGTGGCAGCAGAGCGTCGATTACACTGCCCATTAATAAAAAAAATCCTGATATTCAGGATACTAAACGCCATATATGTCACATCACAACATCTCGACTTGAACAGCTGTCTACGATTCATTGCCCACTAACATTTTCTATATGTCGCGATACTGCTTCTTACTCTTCAGATTTAACGAAAAATTATTTTATAAAAACTTCGCAACTTAAATATAATATTCATGGTCCGCCGTACCGGCTTTATCACGACGACAATTAAATCTCTAATCTGAACTGGATCCAGAACCTCTAAGTGAACGGCATGCAAAAACACTCCTATTGTTTAGGTCGTGGTTGTTCACTCAGAATCCTTACGCTTTCTTTTTGAAGGTCATCATATTGTTGGTTGTGTAGCGCCCAAATAAATGCAATGAGCCCAACGGTACTGAGGCATAAGGAAATGGGAATGAGTAGTAGCAGAATCGTCATAAAAGCTTATTACCTCACTTTCTGCCTGAAAGCGTTCAACGACACGAGGAGAGAGGATGTCGACATTGCGATAGCGGCATATAGTGGAGTGATTAGCCCGATACAAGCTGTTGGTATTGCTAGTGAGTTATAAGCAGCCGCAATATAAAAATTCTCTTTGATCCGTCTAGTTGCTTGCTTTGCTAATGAAATAGCTTCAACGATCGCCAGAGGACTCTTACCAATAAGTGTTATATCAGCTGAAGTTCGAATAATATCTAATCCATTTGACGGACTAAGGCTAACGTACGCGGCAGCGAGCGCGCCGGCATCGTTGATACCATCACCAACCATAAGAATCTTATTTCCTTTATTTTGAAGCTGCTCAATGAATTTAAGCTTTTCTTCGGGTAACTTTTGGGCGTGGTAATCGTCTATATTAAGGTATGTCGCGATTTTGCTTGCAGCCCCGCGTGTGTCGCCAGTTAACATCACGACTTTTAAGCCTAATTTCTTTATTTTAAGAATAAGACTCGACGTCTCCGGCTTGACCGACTCTTCAAATTTGATCATGCGATAGTCATCTTGACCATTACTGAAAGCTACTATGGGATGGTTATTAGAAATAGAGGCGTTACACTGACGTGTCTGTGATACCCAACTTGGTCTGCCAAGCCTGATTTCTCTTCCTCGGTAATGCCCACGTATTCCAAGACCGGGTACTTCAACGATATTTTCAACTTGCAAAGGGATATCGTCAAACATGTTCAATGCAATGGAAATCGATTTAGAAAAGGGGTGTGAGGATGAGGAGGATAACGTCCCTAATAGCGCTCGATCATATTCAGTCCATTTGTCAAAATCGTCGAGCGGGCGATGGCCAGAGGTGAGGGTGCCTGTTTTATCAAATACAACTGTGTCGACTTTGGATAGTTTTTCTAACGCGTTGGGGTTATTAAGCAATATATTTTTTCGAAATAATTTGTTTGTTGAGACCGTCATAACAGTGGGAGCCGCCAAGCCTAAAGCGCAGGGGCAACTGATAATTAAAACTGAGATTGCCACGTTAATAGCCGTCGAGACCCCGCTACCAAATCCGATCCAAATTACTAGAGTAAGAAGGGCAATAATATGAATTAGTGGCGTATATATTTTCGCTACAACGTCTGCTAGCGCGGTATATTTATTTCGGGTGTTCTCTGCCAACTCTATCAATTCAATGAATCTACTCAATGCACTTTCGGATGGTTTTTTTGTACAAATAATAGAGATTCTTCCCGTGAGATTTATCTCGCCAGCGTAAACTAAAGAACCTTTTATGAGTGTTATCGGTGACGATTCGCCTGTCAAAATAGACCGATCTGACTCGCTTATTCCAGTGTTTATTTGTCCGTCACATGGAATGCGTTCGCCGGGATACACAATAAGAATATCGCCATGAGCTAATTCCTCAATATCAACTTCCTCCAATTGTCCATTGAGATCTCTGTTTATTTTTTTGGGTGTAATATTTGATAATTCCGCAGCGGCAGATCGCACTCTATTCCTGGCGTAGGCTTCAAGATATCGTCCAATGAGAAGAAAAAGGCACAGTGAAAGAGCGGCATCAAAGTAGACATGCTTACCAAAGTTAATTGTTTCGAAAACCGAGTTTAGCAAGGTAAGTAGAATCGCCGCCGAAATCGGCACATCCATTCCTAAACGCCTATTTTTTAGAGCAGTTAAAGCACTGGAAAAAAAAGGGGTCGCACAATATAAAACAGAAGGAATAGCAATAAGTGCCGATATCGATTCAAAAAAATATTTTACAGAAGCTTCTGCTCCAGACCAGACAGAAACGGACAAAAGCATAACATTCATTAGGGCGAAGCTGGCCACTCCGATTCGCATGAGTAATTGTTGAGATCGTATTTTGTTTTCATCAGAGGTTGAAAATTGATGCGCAGGATTAGCAGAAAATCCAATGTCAGATAGGTTGTCAACAATTGTTTCGCTATCAATTTTGGGATCAACTTGAATATAAAGTTTCTTTTGAGTTAAGTTAACTTGGGCAGCATGTACATACGATTTTTTAATTAAATGACGCTCTATGCTTTGTGTGCAATGTAGGCAATGGACTTCAGGGATTATAAAACTGAGATGCGTGATGGGCAGTGTGGTCGGGGTCATGGTCATGGTTGATGTCAAACGTAGGGTATCTCTATCGTTAGCCTCTGTAAAAACAATATCTCATCTGCAGATGTGCCCCTTACGTGGATTCTCCATTTCCCCGGGCCTATTAATATTATTGGGAACTCTGCGAGGGCTCCTTTGCTTAATGCGAAGTGTTGATCATATTTATTACTGCCGGATAACCCCACCGTCAGTATCATTGACTTCGCTGTGACAAGTTTATCCTGCCTATCTACAATGCGGACGGATAATTCATTGGAATCCGCCGATATTTTCGCTTTCCAGCCCAGCGATAATTGGCCTTTTTCGAGTGCGTTAAATTTTGTTCCCACTACGTAAGCGTTTGATTGTTCCAGCCCCGGAAACGTACTGATTGCCATTAGGAGAAAAAAAACATTGACCGACAGTAGCGTGAAAAAGCATATGATGATAATGGTGAATATTTTTTTTCCATCATTGGTATGAGCTTCCGTCATATTCATATCCGATTGAATGTAGTACGACTCTCGTACCGTCGCTGACCATCACCGCTTTTTGCCCAGATCAATATAGTGGACAAGTCTGTTTTATCTCTTTGGTCATTGGGTGGCGCGTCTACATAAATTCGACTTTGTGTCGTTTGATTTTTCCGAAGATATATCGTGTCGTTTTGGTTTTTGCCTGCCGTGATCTTGAGCCTATCGCTATCATCCCCACGCACACCAATCTGTATGGTAAAGTTTTCAGTGCTCATATTTCTAAATCGGACTTCGTATATATTTCTCGTAGATCCGTCTGATAAAGTCAATGAGACAGGGTTTCTTATCGGATGAACAGTAAAATCAAAATCTAATCTCACAAAAAGCGCCCATAGCATAATCAAACCGGTTAGGAGCCATATAGATGCATACAGGAGAATTCGTGGCCGTAGAATACGATCACGAATGGAGATGGAATGCCGATCGTCGGGCTCTAGATGTTCATCTCTTGCGGTCATGTATCCAATTAAGTTTGGCTCTTTTCCTATCTGACTCATGACGGCGTTACACCCGTCAATGCACAGACCACACGTTATACAGGGCAGTTGTTGCCCATCTCTAATGTCTATGCCCATGGGGCAAACATTGACGCAAACACGGCAATCGATGCAGTCACCAACATCAAGGCTTGTATTGTTCTTTTTCCCTCTTGGTTCACCTCGCCATTCGCGATAACCGATCGTGATTGTCTCCTCATCGACCATGGCGGCTTGTATTCGAGGCCAAGGACACATGTATGTACAAACTTGCTCGCGCATAAAGCCGCCAAATATAAAAGTGGTCGCCGTCAAGATGGCAATAGCACACCAGGCGGCGAAGGGAGCATTCCAGCTAATAATCTCAAACATTAAAGTCGGCGCGTCAGCAAAATAAAACACCCAAGCGCCCCCAGTTAAGATGCTAATTATTAGCCAAACAGACCATTTAGAAAGACGTTTAATAATTTTATGAATTGATATATTTTGGTGATGCAAGTTAAGAGCTGCCGGTCGATTTCCATCAATCCAACGCTCTACAGTGATGAACAGGTCGGTCCAAACCGTTTGAGGGCACGCGTAGCCGCACCAAACTCTCCCAAAGGCGGATGTGAATAAGAAAAGACCAATGCCAGCCATGATTAACAAACCAGCTATAAAGTGAAACTCGTGCGGCCAAATTTCTATCCAAAAAAAGAAAAACCGCTTTGACACAAGATCAACTAGCACAGCCTGATTCGGCATATCGTGTCCTCGGTCAAAGCGAACCCAGGGGAGAATATAGTAAACAGCGAGTGTCGAGACCATAATTCCCCATTTGAGGTTTCGAAACGTTCCTCGAACCTTCATGGGGAAAATTGGTTCTCTTCGAGCGTAAAGTTTGATTGACTCTGACTGGGCCCCTTGAGACATAGAGTTGGCTACTCGCCCCCACCGAGTTGATGGACAAATAGGGTGACTTGTCTGATCTGTGTTTCTGACAATTTTTCGGCCCAAGCAGGCATTACATTGCCTCGCCCGAATTTTATGGACATCGAGATATCGAACTCATCGCTACCATGAAGCCAAATCTCATCAGATAGATTAGGGGTGCCGAACTGCTTGTGACCTTCGCCGTTTGTTTGATGACACACAGCGCAATTTGCAACATATAAGTTACGACCCTGACTTTTTTCATTTAAATCAAAATTTCGTACATAGAAGGAAACTAAACTTATCTCCGATGGCGTTAATATTTGCTCGAAAGCTGGCATTGCCGATTGTCTAGTTTCTGTGTTCCCTGGCGCGCGTATTCCATGAAATATGCTAGTGTAAATATCCTCTATCGTCCCACCCCACAACCAGTCGTCGTCCAAAAGATTGGGGTAACCCTGTGAGCCAGCTCCGCCATCGCCATGACACTGAGCGCAATGGGTTTGAAAAACCGCTTTCCCGCCTTTGGTGGCATATTGATAAATATCAGATGATTCGCTTAAGGATTGGATATCAAGAGATAGCAGTTTTCTTTCAAGTAAATTATTTTGGTTGTTGTATTTATCTAATTCCTTCTGTAGCTGACCGCGTGAAGAATATTCGAGTAGTCCAGAATATGCTCCACCGAAGAGGGGCCACGATGGAAAAAAAAACATATATACAATCGCCCATACTATGGTCGCGTAAAAGGTCCATAACCACCATCTCGGTAATGGGTTGTTATACTCTTCGATGCCGTCCCACACGTGACCAGTCGTTTCACTAAAAGGCTCTGTTTTTTTATCCTTTTTATTTGCTTTTAAGTTCATCGCTGGTCGACCTTATTGTTGGGATTTTTGTCTCATCTCTAAGCGGAATAGACGCGAGTCGATTGTGTAGCTCTTTACTCCCAGGGCGAAGGGTGTGAGCGATAACCGCAACGTAGACTAAAAATAAAAAAATCAGTCCCCATGAATCTGCGAAGTACCTTAAAAATGAATAAAGATCCATATATCTACCGATTATTTTGCGGACTAAACGTGGAAAAATCGACGAGCGTTCCTAGCATCTGTAGATACGCAATTAATGCATCCATTTCTGTTACTTCGATATCACCATCAAAATTTCTTGACGAAATTTTTGGATAACGAGTTTCCAGTTCATTGTTTTTTGAGTTTTTACTCAGCTGTGCTTCCAGATCTTGAGACGCATTGTTGATCATCTCCGCGGTATATGGAACGCCCACTAACTTATGAGTCCGAAGCAGCTGATTAATATCCGAGTAGTCCAGGCGCGTCTCTGCTAAAAATTGGTAGCGAGGCATATTGCTTTGCGGGACGACAGATCTGGGATTTATCAAATGTTGTAAGTGCCATTGATCTGAATATTTCCCACCAACTCGTGCCAAATCAGGCCCTGTCCGCTTCGATCCCCATTGAAAAGGGTGGTCATACATTGACTCAGCAGCAAGGCTATAGTGACCATACCTCTCTACCTCATCTCTCAATGGTCTGATCATTTGACTGTGGCAGACGTAGCAACCCTCCCGAACGTAGATATCCCGACCGGCTAGTTCCAATGGGGAGTATGGCCGCATCCCTTTGACTTTCTCTATCGTATTGTCCAGATAAAACAAAGGCGTGATCTCTATGATTCCACCTATCGTGACCACGAGCAGACTAAGCACGAGCAGAAGTGTCGCATTTCTCTCAATTTTCTTATGGTGATTTAAAAATCCCATATTCCTCACCATCTCTGTTTATATTTTTTTTCTTGATGTCTTTACCGAGCGCTACGGTGTTCCATAAATTCCAAGTCATGATGAGCGCTCCTGACAAATAAAGAACTCCGCCAACGCCTCGAACGACATACATTGGAAACTTGGCCCGAACGGTGTCAGCAAAGGAATTCACAAGAAAACCCATTTCATCGACTTCCCGCCACATTAACCCTTCCATAAGGCCGGTAACCCACATTGAAGCTGTGTAGAGCACGATGCCTATAGTCGCCAACCAAAAATGCCAATTTACGAGGCGATAGGAGTAAAGCCTCTGTTTATTCCAAAGTCTCGGGAAAAGGAAATACAAGGCAGAAAAAGTGATCATACCGTTCCAGCCCAGTGCTCCGGAATGCACATGCCCAATCGTCCAGTCGGTATAGTGGCTCAGTGCGTTCACCGTTTTAATGGACATCATTGGTCCTTCAAACGTTGACATACCGTAGAATCCAATCGCAAGAACCATCATCCGTAAAACCGGATCCGTTCTGAGCTTGTGCCAGGCGCCAGACAGAGTCATTAATCCGTTTATCATGCCGCCCCAGGATGGCATCCAAAGCATAATCGAGAAGGTCATACCCAAAGTCTGTGCCCAATCAGGCAGAGCGGTGTAGTGGAGATGATGGGGTCCCGCCCATATGTATAAGAAGATTAATGCCCAGAAATGAATGATCGATAATTTGTAGCTGAATACTGGTCGGTTTGCTTGTTTAGGGACGAAGTAATACATCATCCCTAAAAACCCCGCGGTTAAAAAAAATCCTACCGCATTGTGTCCATACCACCATTGCGTCAAAGCGTCCTGCACACCAGAAAATAATTGAACAGATTTTGACCCTAGAAATGAAACAGGAACAGATATATTGTTCACTAAGTGAAGAATAGCGACCGTGATGATAAAGCTCAAATAAAACCAATTAGCCACGTAGATATGCGGCTCATTCCTCTTGATCAGAGTACCCATAAATACGATTAAATAAGCTACCCAGACTATGGTTAACCATATGTCTGCGTACCACTCTGGTTCTGCGTATTCTTTGGATTGTGTCGCCCCTAGTAAGTACCCAGAGGCAGCCAGTAATAAAAAAATCTGATAACCCCAGAAAACGAACCAACACAGGTTTCCGCCCCAAAGGCGTGCCGAAGAAGTTCTTTGGACTACGTAAAACGACGTCGCGATAAGCGCATTACCACCGAAAGCAAAAATGACGGCCGATGTGTGAAGTGGTCTCAATCGCCCAAAATTTGAAGCGGCGAAAGTGAAGTTCAAGTCAGGAAATGCGAGTTGAAAAGCGATCAATACGCCCACAGATAGGCCGACGAGACCCCAGAAAACTGTTGCGATCACACCGGCTTTGATTACCTTATCCTCGTATGTGCCAGCACGATTGTTTATTTCATTTGCGGAGGCGGCGACAGCAAACCATATCGATGACGAAAAGAAGATAATATACATCGCCACTCTGAACGCCTCATCCCTCGCTAATACCGCGCAGAATAGAGAAGTAAATATCAATAACCCTGTGAAAATAAGTTGAAAAAATTTCGACACGCTAAAAGCCCAAGAATTCTGGTTACCGGTTGAGGTGGTCTCGAAATAGTAATAAAAGCTTATTTATCTTATTTTGATATGTGTCAATTTTCTGTACTTTTTACTCTAAATAAATTTATCTCGAACGAGATTTTTAGCATTTGCGCTTTTATCTTAAGCGTGATCTGACCGCTCACTGATAAGCGTAAGTTGATTCATTGAATAAAAAGGTAGACGTGGTTTCAGTTCATTCGGAGATATAGGGGAATAAGATGAATGAGGCGCTTTTTTCCTCGACAAGTGGCTAGTTAGATGAGGGTTCTTTAGGGCAAAATCAAATGTATGCCAATCAGACTTAAATTACTCAATTCTGAGTATCCGAGCTTTGTCAAAAAAGCCCTCATTTGTTATTAAGGTCAGCAGCAAAAAGGTGAGGACCTCGATACAAGTTTCGCCTGTGGAGGGGGCAAGCCAATCGCTTAAGAATTGGCACTCAAACTGATCGAGGTCCTCTTGGAGAGTGTCACCTCATACATTGCAAGTATTCTTAATTAACAAATTATTCATCCTATTATTTCTTTTGGTTTGTTGAGGAGCGTGCCACTCAGTGTGGTTCGGCCGATAGTCACTAAGTCCCAAATTAAAAGAACATATCCAATCGCGAATAAGTATCCAGAGTATTGTCTCCACAACATGGCTTGCAAGAACCAAGGATGACCTTGTGCTCTAAAGTAACCGGCCCATGTCGAGCCATCCATTCCTCGTTCAATAAAAGACTGTTCGTAACCTGCGATGAGCATGGCGACGGTCATTCCAATCATCCCGGTCCACAGAAGTCCGAGTGAATATTTCCACCTCCAGGCCCCAGGGAAGTTGCCCGCAATCTTCATGTTTCCTCGCGATTTCTGGGCCGCTAAATAAAAGAAACTGATGACTGCGGTTGAATAGGCTCCGAAAAAAGCCATGTGCCCGTGTGAAGCCGACCATTGAGTGCCGTGGGTGTATAAATTAATTTGAGGCAGTGTTTGCATAAAACCTAGTACTCCAGCGCCAATAAAATTTCCTGCTGCCTGGGAGATGGTCCAAGCCATCGCTGGATGGTTATTATTTTGCATTTTGCGCGTACCAGATTCATAAATCGCGTGAACCACCATCGCGACTAAGGGTATGGGTTCCAGCGCTGAGAACAAACCTCCGATGGTGAGCCAATAATCTGGCGTGCCTATCCAGAAATAGTGATGACCCAGACCCAGAATGCCCGACCCGAACATGAGAGCTACTTCAATGTACAGCCAAGTTTCCACTATTTTTCGGCTCGTGCCGAGGACTGTGATAAGCATGTAGGCCATGATGCACCCGACTAGGACCTCCCAAGTTGCCTCCACCCATAAATGGATGACCCACCACCACCAGAATTGATCCATAGATATATTTGCTGTGAAAAACATACCGGCAAAATAGAGGCCGAATAACGCGAGTAAGTCCAGCAGTAAAACACCACCGATACCCGTATATCGGCCTTTGGTGAACGTCGCGGCGACGTTATAGAAAAAGATGAGAACCGAAATGACAATTCCTATGTCTGCCCATCGCGGCGCTTCCAGATATTCCCTTCCTTCATTTATAAACCATATACTCTCTATTTCAGCACGACCGGTTTGAATGAGAAGAAGGACGCCTACTGTGATAACTACTGCAGAGGTAAGGACCCAAAAAATGAGGTTACCCAGTTTTAATCCAACTACCGGGTGCGCTGCTTCATCTTCTAGAATCCAGTACGTTCCCCCAATGAAGCCATAGAGGATCCAGAGAATTAGGGCATTTATGTGAATAGTGCGGATAACTGAAAAATCTAAGACGCCGAACAGTATTTC
>CBFIFN010000027.1:13437-15690 GCA_965661885.1 uncultured Burkholderiales bacterium
ATAGAGGATCCAGAGAATTAGGGCATTTATGTGAATAGTGCGGATAACTGAAAAATCTAAGACGCCGAACAGTATTTCCGGGTGGAGGTAATTTAAGCCTGCCAGTAATCCGAAAAGCGTTTGCAAGCCAAAAATTGACGCGGAGACAACGAAATACTTTAGCGCCAGTTTCTGACCGCCATTTAAATTGGAAGTGTTAAACGCTCCAAGTGTCATCATGTTGTCCTCAAGTTCGTTTAGTTTTTTCTAAAAAACTACGATTTCAAAAAATGTTCAGATGTTTATGAGCCTGATTGATCCATTTGTCTAAAATTATTCGGAAAACCATTCGTATCTATAGCGCTCATGTATTTTAAAAAAGCGACCGTCGCTTGGGCCTCTTCGATGCTCATGTTCAAGTTTGGCATCCTTCGACCTAATGGGTTGTGAAGTTTGTTAGTTGGATTAAGTAAAAACTCCACCATGAGATTTTCGCGAATTTCTGGGCTACCCCACCATGGATCAAGCCAAGCCTTGGTGAGGTCAGGTGCGTAATAAGCACCATTTCCTAACAGCGTATGGCAGCCCATACAGTTTTTTGCTTGCGTATTTAACTTCCCTTTCTCGACCAATTTCTTGGCTTCTACCTCACTCAAAAGTTTCCCGAAAATGGGGCTGTCTTCACCGATAACAGGTACAAAATGATTTTTTTCCGCATTAAATTCGTAACTAATTTTTTTGTTGATTACGGAGTAGTTCGGTACTTTTATGCCACCAGCCTCGATGTATTTAAGCGTATCTAATGTCAGGACGATCAATGCGATGAAAGATATTCCCGTAACCCAGCAAGCAGTTTTACGCCAGAAAGATTGAGATGCCCACAGTGGATCTTTTGTCATGATGGCCTCCGCTCGGTAAGCGTTTCGTCAATTCTATTGTTGGTCAGTGAATTTTGTGTGACTTGGGGTCTTGTATACGTGTTCAGACATAATTTCCAAATCACATGAGGAAATATCAGATAACCTGTAAGCATCAAAATCGTAAGAAGTAACCAAATCGAATAATTTATAAAATTTGCGATTGCGCAAAGGTAAATGACACTCACAGTCAGGCACGCGTAAGAAAAATAAGCCGGCCAAATTAACCAGCGTTTACCTGATATTTTGGATCGAGCAAAAAGGTAGGCGTAAAGCCCGCCGAATGTCACAATTAAAGCGGAAGAGATAAAAGCTGTGTCCAAATGTTTGATGTTCACCGGATCTATCATGTGCACGAGTCCTTTAATCTAATGACAGCCTTACAGTAATTCATACGGGACAGAATAATCTTGATATAAATCAGTTTTCTCCGATACTTGCGTTACTTTTAATTTTTGGTTTCAACGCATAAGTAAAGTTGAGAGGGCTTACGCTAGAATGAGTATATTTAAGTCGAGAGCTGACTTAATGGAAGACTCGACTAGATTTGTAAACGAAGAATAATGATTATTGACCCGTTAGAGAATCCACGCGCTGTCGCCGTTCCCGAGAATCCTGGTTTCGGCTTGATCTATACCAACCGTATGTTCACCCAGTACTTTACTCCCGAATGTGGATGGCACGATGCGCGCATACAGGCTTTTGGTCCCTTGCCCTTGCATCCAGTGGCTCAGGTACTTCATATCGGGCTGGATATTTTTGAAGGAACTAAGGCGTATCGCCGACCGGATGGTCATCTCAATTTATTCCGTATCGACCGCAATATGGCACGAATGAACCGCTCTGCCAGTCGTTTGGGTATGCCGCAAATTGATCCTGATACGCATATCGGTCAAATCGAAGCCTTGGTCAGGCTGGAGCACGAATGGGTACCGTGCCTGCCTGGTTGTTCACTCTACATTCGACCGGTCATCATAAGCACTGAAGAAACGCTGGAAGTCCGGGTGGGCCGTAAATTTTTGCATTACATTTTTCTGAGTCCAGTGGGCCCTTATTTCCCTATGGGATTCAATCCCGTTTCTGTGTATATCTCTCATGAACACGTTCGCGCTGTGCGTGGCGGTACCGGCGAAGCGAAAACGACCGCCAATTACGCCGGTACAGTTCACGTCGCAGAGCAAGTTAGGCACTTGGGCTATGAGCAGGTCTTATGGCTGGATGCGATTGAGCGCCGCTATGTCGAAGAAGTTGGCGCTATGAATATCATGTTCGTGCGCGACGGAAAACACATCATTACACCAACTTTATCTGGCAGTATTCTGCATGGCATAACCCGCGAATCGGTACTCCAGCTGGG
>CBFIFN010000028.1:0-14486 GCA_965661885.1 uncultured Burkholderiales bacterium
GGGATGTGGCTCGCGTTATGGAGTGGAGTTATGGTCGGGCTGATGAGCTCGCAAAGTTGATTCCGTTCCAACCAGGGAAGCTCATAACTTTAGACTTAGCAAGAGAAATGGAACCTCGCTTAAAAGCTATAGAGGATTCCGATGAGGAGACTCGTGAGCTTCTGGCGCTGGCGAGACAGTTAGAAGGCGTCACCCGGAATGTGGGTATGCATGCTGGCGGTGTGTTAATTGCACCATCCGCCTTGAGTGACTTTTGTCCTTTGTATGCCGCTGAAGGTTCTCATAGTGTGATTTCTCAACTCGACAAAGACGATGTGGAGCATATAGGTCTCGTTAAATTCGACTTTCTCGGCTTAACGACTCTCACGGTGATCGATTGGACATTAAAATTTATCAAAAGGTTGAAGCCTGATGTGGTCATCGATTTAGCTAAGTTACCAATAGATGATCTGCCAACTTATCGAGTTTTCTCAAGCGGTAATACCGCAGCGGTATTCCAGTTCGAATCGAGAGGCATGAGGGATTTAATAGAGCGTGCACAGCCTGATCGCTTTGAGGACATCGTGGCACTAGTGGCTTTGTTTCGACCTGGGCCAATGGATCTGATACCAGATTTTGTCGAGAGAAAACATGGTCGTCAGCAGGTGAATTTTCCTGATGATCGAGTTAAAACCATTCTTGAGGAGACCTACGGCATCATGGTTTACCAAGAGCAGGTTATGCAGATGGCTCAAATTATTGGAGGGTATTCTCTCGGTGGTGCAGATTTGTTACGCCGAGCGATGGGTAAAAAGAAGCCAGAGGAGATGGCCCAGCATCGTCAAATATTCCTTGAAGGATCGAAAAAAAACGGGCTTACAGACACTAAATCGAATGAAATTTTTGATTTGATGGAAAAGTTTGCAGGATACGGGTTTAACAAGTCACATGCAGCCGCGTATGCATTGATAGCTTATCAAACAGCTTGGTTTAAATGTCACCACATTGCTCCATTTATGGCGGCAAACATGTCCGCATCTATGGATGATACCGACCGAATTCAGCATTTATATGGCGACTGCATCAAAAATAAGTTGGAATTATTGCCGCCTGATATACATTTATCTGAGTATCGATTTGTTCCAGTTTCTGATGTTTATATTCGATATGGGCTGGGGGGAATCAGAGGTGCAGGGGAGGCGGCCATCGATCATATTATTGATGTGCGATTAGATGGTGAGTTTTCTAGTTTTTTTGATTTTTGTTCTCGCGTTGACAGACATATTGTAAATAAGCGTAGCATTGAGTCCTTGGTTAAATCCGGTGCATTTGACACGATAGAACCTAACCGGGCAAGGTTGTTAGCCTCCGTGCCGTCCGCCATGATGGCAGCAGAACAAAAGCATCGAGATCTTTCCCAGCAAAGCTTATTTGACGATAGTGTCATTTCCGTATCTGACGTCGCGATGACTGACGCGCGCGCATGGACAGATTATGAAAAACTCCAAAATGAGAAAGTGGCCTTGGGTTTTTATTACAGTGGACACCCGTTTAAGAGTTTTGAGGAAGAATTGTCTTTAGTTGCTTCGACGCGACTAAACGCACTTGCGATTCCAGCTCCTGAACAGGGCATTCGACAGACACTTATGGCGGGAATTGTCGACGCTGTGCGTATTCAGAAGACAAATAGCGGGAGAATGATGGTCGTAACGCTATCGGACGGGTATGGTTCGGAGGAGGTCGTGTTGTATGACGAGTTTATTGATCGTTTTAGAGACCTTGTTAAAGAGGATCAAATTGTTGTAGTTGAAGCAAAAATTCGATCTTATCGTAGAGGTTCAGATACGAGTGAGACGACACTTGTGACTAGAATATCTGGGGAGAATGTCTTTAGCTTAGCTGCCGTTAGGGAGCGTTTTGGAAAAGTTCTTAAGCTACGCGTGGGAAAAACTGCTGACGCAACACAATTAAAGAAAATACTCGGGAAATACCGAGATGGGACTATTCCGGTAACCGTCATGTACGAAGGGGCGAGCGGAACCGCTGAGATTGATTTAGGCAAAGATTGGCGTATACGACCAGACGATTCCCTTTTCAGCGATCTCGGCGAGTGGTTAAGTCCCGAGGACGTCAGCCTGAGTTATTAAGTCTTTAGCTTTATTTAACTCGCATGCCCGGTGTGGCTCCTGAATCCGGGGAAATCAGGAAGATACCAGAGTCTTCTCCGCTAGCAGCGAGCACCATACCTTGCGACTCGCCAAAACGCATTTTTCTTGCCTTTAGGTTAGCCACGACAACTACGAGTTTATTCTCGAGATCTTCCACAGCATAAGCCGACTTTACCCCTGCAAATATTTGTCTTTTTTCATTGCCGAGGTCAACAGTTAAGCGCACTAACTTATCTGCCCCGTCGACGTGCGCTGCGGCTAGAACTCGGCCAACACGAAGATCGATACTATTGAGTGCGTCGATCGTTATTTCATCGATATTAGAATTTACAACCGTTTCGGAATTCATTTTATTTTTTTGTGTATTCGCTGTTTTAGATTTAGGGTCAGGAGATGTGCTGTTATTTAAGGTGACTAACTTGTCAATCAGCTTGGGATCCACGCGTCCCATTAGATGGGTATAGGGTTGAATTTTGTGTCCGGTTGGCAAGCATTTTTTACTATCTGACCATTGTAGATTCTTCGTATTTAAAAACAACTCTATAGCTGCGGCGGTGTTCGGAAGCACGGGCTTAAGGTAAACAGTTAAAATCTTAAATAGATTAATTGCTACCGAACATACCTCATGTAATTTTTCGACGTCCGAACTTGATTTAGCCAATACCCAGGGCTTTTCAGTATCGATGTAACTGTTAGCACGGTCAGCTAATGCCATGATCTCGCGAATGCATTTACTGTATTCTCGTGATTCAAAAGCGGTTGCGACATGCTCTGATCGGTTAAAGAAATGTTTTATGATTTCATGATTATCAATCGATTTTTCGCTGAGTTGACCATTAAATTTTTTCGACAGGAAAGTTGATGCTCGGCTCGCGATATTAATGAATTTGCCGACAAGATCACTATTCACTCGAGCCATGAAGTCAGCAAGGTTGAGATCGATATCTTCCATCGAAGAATTTAGTTTAGCGGCGTAGTAGTATCTAAGCCATTCTGGTTCCAGCCCGCTGTCTGAAAAACTCTTCGCCGTGATGAAGGTCCCTCGTGATTTGGACATTTTTTGTCCGTTGATCGTCAAAAATCCGTGGGCAAATATTTTGGAGGGAGTTCTAAACCCAGAAAATTCAAGCATTGCAGGCCAGAATAGAGCGTGAAAATATAAAATATCCTTACCAATGAAATGAACGAGCTCAGTTTTTTCATCTGATTCAAGAAAATCATGTTTCAAATCCGCACTGTTCAGCGAGCGCTGATTTGTGATGTAGTTTAGAAAGCTCCCAAAATAGCCCACTGGCGCGTCTAGCCAGACATAAAAGAATTTGGTTTTGTTAGTTCCGGGTATCGGGAATCCAAAGTATGGCGCGTCTCTTGATATGTCCCAATCGGACAATTTACCCTCGCCCTCGTCTCCAAGCCACTCTTTCATCTTGTTAGCCGCTTCGTTCTGAAGTCGGTCTGTATTCTGGGTAAATTCTCTCAAGAAAGTTTCGCACCGCTCGTCTGAGAGTTTAAAAAACAAATGCGTCGACGTTTTTCGGTCTGGCTTTGCGCCAGTAACAGTCGAATAAGGATCAATTAGCTCGGTGGGAGAGTATGTCGCCCCGCATGCCTCGCAAGAGTCTCCATATTGGTCGGACGCTTTGCACTTTGGACATGTTCCTTTGACATAGCGGTCTGGGAGAAACATCTCTTTAACTGGGTCATAAAATTGCTCAACATCTTTTTCAGCAATTAGATCCTTCGCTCGTAACGCGTTATATATTTGTTCACAGAGAGTTTGATTTTCTGGTGAGTTTGTAGAGTAGTAATTATCAAATTCGACGTTGAATTCTTTAAAATCCGCAGAATGCTCTTGATGAACCTTCGTTATTAATTCTTCAGGAGAGATGTTTTCTTGTTCTGCCTTTAGCATTACTGGAGTCCCGTGCGTATCGTCAGCGCAAACATAGTGCACTTCGTGCCCGAACATTTTGTGAGCCCTTACCCAAATATCGGTTTGAATGTATTCAACCAGGTGCCCGAGATGAATGCTACCGTTAGCGTAGGGTAGTGCTGATGTCACAAGTATTCTTTTGGTCATTTTGAGTATTGGTTTCGGTTCTTAATTTGATGTAGACGAGATTTTATCAAACCAATTGCTCGAAGACCTGCAACAGGACTTCGGTTTTGGTTAGAATGGGTACCTTATTAAGTGAGTGTAAATCATAATGAAATCTAACGAAGTAATTAAAGAAGAAATTTTGAAAGCCAACAACCCAGCTACCGGTGAGGCTTTTGGGGTCTGTGGGGAAAGAGTTGTAGTTGAATCTAACGAATCAACAATAAATGTAACGCTGATTGTTGGTTATCCGATGAGAAGTTTGGAGTCAGAGGTATCCGAGTTCTTGCTAAAAGAGATTCACAAAATCAGCGATGGCCGAGGGGTCGAAGTGGCTATTACACTCCAAGTGGTTGCACATGCAGCTCAGTCTGGACTCAAGTTACTACCTAACATACGAAATATCATTGCAATTGCATCTGGGAAAGGTGGGGTTGGTAAGTCGACGACAACCACGAACCTTGCACTAGCTCTGGCTTCAGAAGGAGCCAGTGTTGGCGTTTTGGACGCTGATATCTATGGTCCATCGCAGCAAGTAATGCTCGGGCTTAAGGGCAAGCCTGAGTCGGCGGACGGTAAAACAATTTCCCCCATGAAATCGCACGGCGTACAGGCGATGTCAATAGGTGCGCTTGTCGATGTGGATCAGCCTATGGTTTGGCGTGGGCCAATGGTTTCTCAGGCGCTCGAGCAGCTTCTAAGAGATACCATGTGGAGTGATTTGGATTATTTGTTGATTGACTTACCACCAGGCACCGGAGATATTCAATTGACTTTGTCTCAAAAAGTGCCGCTCACGGGTGTGGTTATCGTTACGACGCCGCAGGATATTGCCTTGATTGATGCGAAGAAGGCGTTAAAGATGTTTGAAAAAGTGCATGTGCCAATACTTGGTGTTATAGAAAATATGAGTGTCCATATTTGTTCAAATTGTGGACACGCAGAGCATATTTTTGGCCAAGGTGGTGGAGAGGAAATGTCCAAAGATTATGATATTAATATCCTCGGGGCCTTACCGCTAGATATTAAAATTAGAGAGGCCCTGGACGCCGGTACGCCTACCCTTATTTCTGATCCGGACGGGCCTACGAGTGAAGTGTATAAGACGATAGCACGATCGGTCGGGTTACAGCTTGCTAAAAAGAAGAGGGACTACAGCCAAACGTTTCCCAAGATAAAAGTCGAAAACAATTAATGTTTGGAGTAGTTTTTTTGGATGAACCGCCAATGACCTTACTGGATGGGATAAAGAAATGAGTGTTAAGTCTGATAGGTGGATCCGTAAAATGGCCATCGAAAATGGAATGATTGAGCCCTTCGAACCGGAACAAATTAAATCGGTTAATGGAGAACGAGTTGTTTCCTATGGAACATCGAGTTATGGATACGACATTCGTTGCTCGAGTGAGTTTAAGATTTTTACAAATATCAACTCAACAATCGTCGACCCTAAAAATTTTGATCCGGACTCATTTGTCGATTACCAAGGTGACGTATGTATCATTCCGCCCAATTCATTTGCCTTAGCCAGAACTGTAGAATATTTTCGTATACCTCGTGACGTTCTAACAGTTTGTTTAGGTAAATCGACTTACGCGCGGTGTGGAATCATTGTTAACGTGACTCCATTCGAACCCGAGTGGGAGGGGTTTGTCACACTTGAGTTCTCGAATACGACTCCTCTGCCGGCGAAAATTTACGCGAATGAGGGGGTGGCGCAAGTAGTATTCTTTCAAGCCGATGCCGATGATATTTGTGAGACTTCCTACAAAGACCGTGATGGCAAGTACCAACGACAGTCGGGAGTAACTCTCCCAAAAATATAACCATATGTTTTTATGAATACTTTTTGCATAAAGCTACGGTTTTTTACTAAGGTATATTTTTCTTGATTCTTTATTGAGAGTCCCTATAATTGCGGATCTCGATTTATACGGTGTTAATAAGGTCGCACTAAGCCAAGATGCGATGGTGGATTGAGATGGGCGTCGAATTAACGAAAAGACGTTACATTATTTAAAGATTGTATGTTTTTAGGGAACGAGATGACTATGCAAGCGGCACTAGATCAGCACGTTGAATTAGAAGGCCTGTTCGATTCGCATCACGAGGTCAGTCTTGATGCTGCGCGTGTTAGTGAATTTTTAGCCGACGGATATAAAAATCCATTCCTGCTGCTAGATCTTGATATTGTTCGCCGAAAATATCATCGATTTAAGGCGGCGATGCCCGGTGTTGCTCCCCACTACGCTGTGAAGGCCAATCCAGATTTGCGCGTGCTTCGTGCCTTGAATCATGAAGGATGTCATTTTGAAATCGCCTCTATTCAAGAGCTGAATCTTCTGCTGAGTATCGGTGTGGACGTCTCAAACGTGCATTACAGTAACCCTGTTAAACCGAGCTCATTTATAACTTATGCCGCCTCTAAGGGGGTCAAGTGGTTTGCCTTGGATAGCAAGGAGGAACTCGTCAAGATTAATAGACTTGTTCCAGATGCAAAATTATATTTACGTTTTGATACCCCAAATATTGGTAGTGATTGGCCTTTATCTGGAAAATTTGGAGTTAAGGCCAGAGACGCCGACGAAATTTTTGATAAGGCAGTGCAGTTGGGCGCTGACTTATGCGGCCTCACCTTTCATGTGGGTTCGCAATGTAGAAATGTCGATAATTGGAAATTGGCGATCGAAACTGCTAAACGACTTTTCTCGAATATGGAAAGCCGAGGGCTAAAGACTGACTTACTGAATATAGGTGGTGGCTATCCAGTGAGACTCACAAGACCAATTCCGTCAATTGAATATATTGGCGGAGTTGTTGGCAAGGCTCTCGAGGGCTTCGGGAAGCACATTCAAGTGTCGGCCGAACCGGGACGTTACATGGTGAGCGATTCAGCTTACTTTGTATGCCAAGTTATTGGCACAACGACCAAAGGCGAGGAGCGGTGGATGTATTTGGATGCCGGCGTTTTTGGTGGACTTATGGAGTGCACGCAAGGCATCCAATATCAGATCGATGTGAAAAATAAATCGGGTAATAACGTGTCTTGGTTTGTAGCAGGGCCCAGCTGCGATTCTGTTGATGTTCTAGGTCGGGAGCAGATGCTACCAATTTCAACGAAGGAGGGTGACCTCTTGTATTTCCCTAATGCGGGAGCTTACACCACCGTATATGCCAATGAGTTTAACGGTTTCCCTATTCCTGAGATTGTGGTTATCAACGAATAAGCGCAGGTTAGCTGGATCTTTTTCTATGGTAAGCAACGTAAGAGAACTTTAATCCAGATTTCTCATCGATTTGCTCGACACCAACGGATTTTCCCCAGTTCTCTTCACTTAGGACGGGAAAGAAAGTGTCTCCGGCAACGTTTTTATGGATCAACGTCATTTCTATGCTGTCAGCTCTTGGCAGAGCAAGATTATAAATTTCAGCGCCACCGATTATAAATTGGTCGAGTCCAGTTGGAGCGACCCTAAGAGCTTCCTCTAGGCTCGTGACAGTTTGAGCTCCCTCAAGAGATAGTTCTGACGTTCGGCTGATGACGATGTTGTGTCGATCAGGTAGGGGTCTGCCGATGGAGTCCCAAGTTTTCCTGCCCATGATCACCGTGTTACCCGTGGTTAACTTTCGGAATCGCTTCAGATCATCCGATAAATGCCAAGGTAATGTCCCATTGACTCCGATGGTGCCATTTTTTGATTTTGCAACGATGATTATGATACTCATTTGGTCCCTGTTATATCGCAATAGGCGCTTTGATTAATGGATGTGGATCATAGTTTGTAAGTTCAAAATCAGCATAGGTAAATTCCAGAATGTTAGTTACCTTTTTGTTTAGGTGCATTTTGGGAAGTGTGCGTGGCGAGCGAGCCAGTTGTTCATCTGCCTGATTAAGATGGTTTAGGTACAGGTGGCAATCTCCAAATGTGTGGACAAAGTCGCCTACTTTTAGCCCGCAAACCTGAGCGATCATCATGGTAAGTATTGCATATGACGCAATATTAAACGGTACGCCAAGAAAAAAATCTGCGCTGCGCTGGTAGAGTTGACATGATAGTTTCCCGTCCGCGACATAAAATTGAAAAAAAGCGTGACAAGGCGCTAAAGCCATTTTTTCGATTTCTCCGACGTTCCAAGCTGACACGATGAGACGACGAGAATTAGGGTTTTCCTTGATTTCTTGAATAACGTCGGTGATTTGATCAATTTTATCGCCGCTTGGGGTTGGCCATGATCTCCACTGACGACCGTAAACTGGACCTAAATCTCCGTTTTTATCTGCCCATTCATCCCAAATGGATACATTGTTTTCTTTTAAATATTTGATGTTTGTATCGCCAGTTAAAAACCACAGCAATTCGTGGATAATTGATTTCAAGTGAACTTTCTTTGTTGTGAGAAGTGGGAAGCCTTCGTCGAGGTTAAAGCGCAACTGAGCTCCAAAAATGCTTAGTGTTCCAGTTCCGGTCCGATCGTCTTTACGGATACCGTTATCACGAATGTGTGCCATAAGATCAAGATAAGAGCGCATCGCTAATCCTCTTTGTAAATGTGATAATTGCTGGAATTTTTCCTTTCTAAGTTTATCAACTAATGCCAATGCTGGCACCCATTTTTGTGACCCTTTTTGGGTTGTCGGTGTGTTAAGATTAGACTAATTCAATTATCGGAGTGGACTAAAATCCACGTCGTTTCAACTGCGCTGAGCTAAAAATGTCTGGTAACACGTTTGGAAAAATGTTTTGTGTCACCTCCTTTGGGGAAAGCCATGGCCCAGGTATTGGATGCGTTGTGGACGGATGTCCGCCAGGATTGGAAATAGGCGAAGAGGATATTCAAAAAGAGCTCGATCGAAGAAGGCCGGGCACCTCGAGGCATGTAACGCAGAGAAGAGAGCCTGATCGAGTTGAAATTTTGTCAGGAGTTTTTGAGGGCCGCACGACGGGGGTGCCAATCGCGCTTTTTATCCGCAATGTTGACCAAAGATCGAAGGATTATGGAAACATAGCGGACCAATTTCGGCCTGGGCACGCAGATTACACTTATTGGCAAAAATATGGTGAACGCGATTATAGGGGAGGCGGCCGATCCTCAGCCCGTGAAACTGCAGCCAGAGTTGCTGCTGGTGCCATTGCAAAGAAATGGCTCAATGAGCGTTATGGTATTCGAATCCGAGGGTATATGTCTCAAATTGGTAATGTAGTAATTAACTTTAAGACCTGGGCTAGCGTAGACCAGAACCCTTTTTTTTCTCCTGATCCGGAAATAGTGCCCGATTTGGAGAAGCATATGGATAAGCTGAGAAAGTCTGGGGATTCTTGCGGAGCTAAGATAACGATAGAAGCCGCAAGTGTGCCGGTTGGGTGGGGTGAGCCCGTGTTTGACAAATTAGACGCTGACCTGGCTGGCGCTTTGATGGGTATAAATGCGGTTAAAGGTGTGGAGATAGGAGATGGGTTTGAGGCGGTTTCGCAATTGGGCACGACACACAGCGATGAATTGAACCCCAAAGGATTTTTAAGTAACCATGCCGGTGGGGTGCTTGGAGGAATATCAACGGGACAAGACTTGGTAGCTCGAATTGCAATTAAACCAACTTCGAGCATAAGATTGGACCGCCAATCGATTTCTAAGGATGGCTCGCCGGTTACAGTGAACACCTACGGTAGGCATGATCCCTGTGTGGGAATAAGAGCAACTCCGATTGCCGAGGCGATGATGGCGCTTGTTTTAATTGACCATGCATTGAGGCACCGGGGACAAAACGCAGATGTTGAAACCGCCACACCAAAGCTCTCCCAGTAAAGCTGAAAGTTTGGCGAAGTTTTTATCCTGCTCTGTTTAGTCGTACTGCGCTCTCTCAGGTTCACGGTATGAAAATGCTTACGAGACGTGGTTGTGTATGACATCTTTATTTGGTCGACTGTCGGGCTTTTATTTTTGGTATTTTGCGTTCGTTGGAGCGTTCGCTCCGTTTTTCTCGTTGTATCTCCAGCGCAGAGATTTCTCACCCATCGAAATAGCCGTGTTGCTCGGAATAAGTCCAACACTCAGAATCCTTGTTCCTTTTTTTTGGGCGTGGTTAGCGGACCATTGGGGGCAAAAACATAAGCTTCTCTGCATTCTCGCCCTAATCAGCCCCGCTATCTTTGCATTTATGATCGCCAAGGGATCGTTTTTTTCTGTTGCTGGGATATTGATTGTTTGGGGGCTGCTTTGGTCGGGGATCCTACCGATTGCGGAAGCGCTATGTGTCGAGGCATTGGGTGAGGAGATGTCAGTTTATGGGCGCGTTCGCGTTTGGGGCTCAATTGGGTTCATTCTAGTTGTTGTCGGCGGAGGATATCTTTTCGAGTGGATAGACGTCTTATATCTGGACTGGATAATTTGTGGCCTTTTGATATTTGTCTTGTGCGCGATCTTAATGTTACCTCGGGATACGAGCGAGTCGTTCCATTCCAATGAATCTGGCAAGTCGGTGCGTTTATACACCGATGAGCGCGTTATCGCGTTATTACTTTGTTTTTTCGTCATGCAGTTCGCGCATGGTGCTTATAATGCATTTTTCTCTATTTTTGTTGTTGAGCAAGGCCATGCCAAATCCATAGTTGGTTGGTTGTGGGCAATTGCAGTTATTGCTGAAATTTTTATTTTTCTTTGGATGCCTCGCTTGTTCAAGAGGTTCAGTATTAACGATTTCTTTCTATTTTGTTTTGTTATTGCGGCGATTCGATTTTTTCTGGTCTTTATC
Organism: uncultured Burkholderiales bacterium; assembly: GCA_965661885.1. Taxonomy (GTDB): domain Bacteria; phylum Pseudomonadota; class Gammaproteobacteria; order Burkholderiales; family Eutrophovitaceae; genus Eutrophovita. The sequence goes on from CBFIFN010000028.1 coordinate 10,997, forward strand.
GCTTACGACAGTCTATTGATCTTAGTTTTGGCGCAAATAATGCATGCAATAACTTTTGGGATGTTTCATGTTGCTGGAATCGCAGCGACTAATCGACTATTCGCTGGCGAACACCGGTCGAGAGGCCAAGCGTTATATTCTAGCGTTGGCTTTGGAGCGGGTGGTGCGTCCGGCACGTTCGCGTCAGGATTCGTCTGGGAAACCTGGGGGGGGGCTGCAACATTCGGGATGTCAGCGGTGACAGCCTTGCTAGGTGTTGGTTTAATGTTCTGGGTTCGTCATCGATTCGATTATTAGAGCTAGAAAACTGTGTGATCAGTCCTTATCCGTGTGTCATAATCTTATCCTTATCTTTGTTTCTGCTTAGGCTATAGGTGCAACCGTATGTTAAAAACCCTTTATGACAAACTTTGGGATAGTCACGTCGTCAGAACTGAGGAGGACGGCACTGGCTTAATTTATATTGATCGGCACCTGGTTCATGAGGTGACTAGTCCGCAGGCTTATGAGGGTTTGAAGCTCGCGAATAGGCGGCCTTGGCGTGTCGGCTCCATTGTCGCTACGGCTGATCACAATACGCCGACAACTGACTGGGACAAAGGTATTGAGGATCCTATTTCGAAGTTGCAGGTAGACACACTTGATCAGAATATCAGAGAGTATGGCTCTAAAGCTTATTTTCCATTTCTCGATCCTAGGCAAGGTATCGTGCACGTTATCGGACCGGAGCAAGGAGCAACGTTACCGGGAATGACTGTTGTTTGTGGAGACTCACATACGAGTACACATGGAGCTTTGGCTTGCTTGGCGCATGGCATTGGCACTTCTGAAGTCGAACATGTTCTTGCAACGCAGTGCTTGGTGCAAAAGAAAATGAAAAATATGTTGGTGAGAGTGGAAGGGGAGTTGCATCCTTGGGTCAGCGCGAAGGATGTTGCTTTAGCGCTGATTGGCAAGATTGGGACTGCGGGTGGAACAGGATACGCCATTGAGTTTGCCGGTTCTGCTATAAAAGCTCTCTCGGTTGAAGGGCGGATGACACTCTGCAATATGGCGATTGAAGCCGGTGCAAGAGCGGGGATGATTGCGGTTGATCAAACCACCATTGACTATCTTCGCGAAAGGCCGTTTGCGCCGGACGGGGACTTGTGGGATGAAGCTGTCACTTATTGGAGAACGTTAACGTCAGACTCTGGTGCGATGTTCGACTCGGTAGTGACTTTAAATGGGAGTGACCTTAATCCTCAGGTTACATGGGGGACGTCCCCTGAGATGGTGCTAGATATTGATGGACGTATCCCAGACCCTGACGACGTAGAAGATGCCTCAAAGAAAGAGAGTATTGAGCAAGCTCTCGAATATATGGGTTTGAAGTCCAATACACGCTTAAAGGACATTAAAATTGATAAGGTTTTCATTGGATCTTGTACAAACTCACGAATCGAGGATATGAGGATTGCTGCGAACGTAGTAGAAGGAAGACGGGTTGCGTCAAATGTGCAATTGGCAATGGTCGTTCCAGGTTCTGGTCTTGTGAAGGCGCAAGCGGAAAAAGAGGGGTTGGATAAGATTTTTAAGGCTGCTGGTTTTGAGTGGAGGCAACCGGGATGTTCGATGTGTCTAGCGATGAATAATGATCGGCTCGAAGCCGGTGAGAGGTGTGCTTCAACCTCTAATCGTAATTTTGAGGGACGACAAGGGGCAGGTGGCCGAACACATTTATTGAGTCCGGCGATGGCGGCCAGTGCGGCAATAAGTGGCACATTCTCCGACGTGCGTGACTTGGTTGCAAACTAGAATCCGAATTCAAATAATTCAAATAGGCTAACTCATGGAAATGTTTTCATTAAAAAAAGGACTTGTGGCACCTCTTGATCGAGCTAACGTAGATACCGATGCGATTATTCCGAAGCAGTTTTTAAAATCAATTAAACGATCCGGTTTCGGTGTCAACCTATTTGATGCTTGGCGGTTTCTGGACGTCGGGGAGCCTGGGATTCCTATTGAAAGTAGAAAAATTAATCCGAACTTTATCTTGAATGAAGCCCGTTATCGGGGAGCTCAAATTTTGCTCTCAAGAAAAAACTTTGGGTGTGGGTCATCAAGGGAGCACGCGCCATGGGCTTTAGCAGATTATGGTTTTAGCGCGGTTATAGCCCCCAGCTTCGGAGAAATATTTTTTAATAACGCTTTAAAAAATGGGTTACTCCCGATTGTCCTTCCAGAGCCAGATGTTGACGTGTTATTTCGCGATGTTTTTGATATCCCAGGTTTTGAGTTGATTGTTGATTTGGAAAAGCAGCGCGTGGGAACAGTCGATGGAAGTAGGACGTATGACTTCGATATTGACCCATTTCGTAAGCATTGTCTTCTAAATGGCTTAGACGACATTGGCTTGACGTTGCAGCATGTTGATGAGATTAAACAGTTCGAGGTGCAACATCAATCGAACCAGCCATGGTTATTTAGCTAATTCAAGAGCTATACGCGACTTCAAAACTCGAACACTTGGTGGCAGTATTTTGAAGTTTTGGTGTTAAAGATAATTTTTTTTGAGGATATAAATGAAAATAGCGATACTCCCAGGGGATGGAATTGGCCCCGAGATTATTAATCAAGCTAAAAGAGTACTGCAAACGTTGAGATCCGATGGTCTTTCTCTTGAGTGGGAATTAGGAGCGATTGGCGGTGCGGGATATGAGGATTCGAAAGACCCTTTGCCGGAGAATACTATTAACTTGACGAAGGCGGCTGATGCGGTCTTGCTAGGCGCTGTTGGGGGGCCGAAATACGATAGTTTGCCAAGAGCTATGAGACCAGAGCAAGGTTTATTGCGAATAAGGAAAGAACTTGGACTATTTGCTAATTTACGTCCTGCGGTTGTCTTTCCAGAGCTAGCTCTCGCATCAAGTCTGAAGTCGGAATTAGTTGAAGGCTTAGATTTAATGATTCTGAGAGAACTCACAGGTGATATTTATTTCGGACAACCTCGTGGTAGGCGTCAAACTGAGTCAGGTGAGGATGAAGGCTTTGACACCATGAGGTATTCGGTCTCGGAAATAGAGAGAATTGCGAGAGTCGCATTTGACATCGCTCAAAAACGTGACGGCAAATTGTGTTCGGTCGATAAAGCTAACGTTTTAGATACAAGTATCTTATGGAGGGAGGTCGTAACGGAAATATCTGAAGAGTACCCAGCCGTCGAGTTAACGCATATGTACGTGGATAACGCGGCGATGCAATTGGTTCGTGAGCCTAAACAATTTGATGTGATATTAACGGGCAATATATTTGGGGATATTTTGTCAGATGAGGCCTCTATGCTGACTGGTTCAATTGGTATGCTGCCTTCAGCTTCCATGGATGTTAACCGGAAGGGTTTATTTGAGCCCATTCACGGCTCTGCACCGGATATTTCTGGTAAGAATTTAGCTAACCCGCTTGCGACAATCTTATCTGTTTCGATGATGCTTAAATACACGTTCAATGA
>CBFIFN010000029.1:0-14122 GCA_965661885.1 uncultured Burkholderiales bacterium
TGATGCTCAGCACGTGCTTGGCGTCTACAGTATTGTGTCCACAAGTTCATAACACCCTCCTTTTTAAAGTTAGGTGCGTTCCTTCGGTAACCATTACCTACTTCCGTCTCTTTCGAGATGAACGATGATAATGCGTTCCTTCGACTGAGTAGTCTACTTCCGTCCTAAGTGGATGAACGTTCTATGATAATGCCATTGTCCCAATTTCCCTGTCAAGAGGGTAAACGTTGATTTACTGGTCAAATGAGATAAATACCGCATAAGTAATTGTTTTTATGATATTTTTAAAAAAAATGTATTGCGCTAATCTTTGGTTTTCGTCGTTAGTTTTCGTCAATATTTTTGTGATTTTAGAGCGTTTTCTCTAAAATGCAGAGCTTCATTATCGTCTAGCAGACATTAATGGGCTGTGAATGCGCTCAACGCTTTGTCATTGATGATTGTGGCTGCAAGCCCATTTTGGGTGGATTTATTCAAGGGGAGTTTTAATGAGCGCTATTCTAGAACGAGTCAAGGACATCAATGAACGATCTTCGTTTAATCGCTGGTTAGGTATTGAGGTAACCGAAGCAGAAATTGGCTCGGTCGAAATACGCATCAGCTGGCGCGAGGACTTCGGACAATACTCAGGGTTTCTCCATGCCGGTATTGTCGGAACGTTAATTGATACGGCCTGTGGTTTCTCTGGCTTAACGATTACCGACGCAAATTTTCTTGCTTCAAATTTTTCTGTCAATTTTTTGAGGCCAGCAAAGGGTGATGTTTTTTTCGCACGAGGTAAAGTAGTTAAACCGGGGCGATTACAAATATTCACCCATTGTGATCTGTTTGCTCTAAAAGATGGTACTGAGAAGTTGGTAGCTAATGGAGACACAATGCTATGCGTTTTGCCAGAGGGAGATTTCAAGTAAATTCCTTATTTACTAGACTAATACCGCTTTCCCTTGCTCGATTGGTTAAGGAGTTTGAAAACGATTGAAACATCTGATCATATTTATTTTATTTTTTTATAGTGACACCTGATTGAAATTTTGCGTAATTAGCCACCGACCCATGATATCAATGAAACCTATTTTTTTACTTGCAGTATCAGTATGCGCAGTTATTTCATTATCTGTTCATAGTGAGGATTGGATCGCCATTCACTCCGAGGAAAAGCAAAAGACCGAATACTACGACGCAGATTCGATCAAAGTGATTGATGGGAACATTTTTTTTTGGAGCATGGTCGATTTTAAGCTTCCTGTAATGGGAGTTCTTTCAAGAAAAAATTATGTTGAACTGAATTGCGCTTTGGGACGTTATAGACTGCGAGAGCAAATACTGTATGAAGGTTCGAGAGGAGCGGGGCAAGCTTATGAAAGCGAAATAGTCAAAGCTGAGATGGTACCGGTGTCGAGTGTTGCGGTTATCTCTGAAGTGATAGATAAATATTGTATCCATAGTCAGTAAGACACTTCAGTGATGAGTTCACGGCATAAGCGTTATTCACTATTGTAGGTATGTATAAGATACTCATTGGTATAAAATATCGGATTAATTGAAGTAGTCGAAAAATAATAAAAATAATCGTCAGGGGTGAGGAGCAAACCAGTGATTGGTCAAAAACAAGTAGAAAACAGAATGGCAACTCATAGTTTGTCCTACGGCAAAGCACCAATAGAAAGCTTGGTGAAGTTTTTATTAGTGCTTTTTATCAGTTCAACGGTCCTCCTGGAGCGGCCTTTTGCTCAGCAAGACTCCGATGTTCCAACGGTCAAGAAGAGTGGGGGATTAGATCCAACCAAAAAGAAGATTTTTCTTCGTTCGGAGTATAAAAAACTTGAAAATAATACAAGCAGCCTAATAGGTGACGCCCTGGTTGAATTGCCAATCACGCCGCAATGGTATGCAAGAGTCTCTATGCCGTTCAAACGTAATACTGCACTCTCCGGTGAGACTAATTATGGCCTCGGCGACCTAGTTACGCGTATTTCTTATCTGGCGATCAATACCTCGGCCGGGACCAGGTTATTTTTCGGAATGGAAAACAAGTGGGATACGGCAACCGATACGGCGCTTGGTGGGGATAAATACACAATCTCCCCGGTGGTAACTGGATTTATGAGGTTTCCAGAAGCAAAAATAGTCACGTTCCCCTCCATTCAATATGTTGACACGTTGGGAGGCTCTTCAAGCTCCGATTCGCGAAACACAACCATCAAGGGAACCACAGTAAAAATTCTCACTGATGGGTATTACTTAATGTCAGATCCGGCATTCATTTGGGATCATGAGAGAAACGACCAATCTACCGGTACGTTAGATATAGAGTATGGCCGTTTCGTAGAGGGTAAAACAATGTATTACGTTCGACCCGGAACGACACTTTGGGGAGATAGCACGCCGTTTTCTTTTAAGTGGAATATTGAGTTCGGAATACGAATTTTTATGTAAACGCTCGTTAAAAGGCAATCGACATATTTGGTTTAGTTGGATTGTCGGGTAAAAAAGTAGCTTCGTTTCGAGCCACTCGTTGTGCACTCCACAAGACAGCTAAGGCGTCTAAAATGTCGTCATTCGACACGTCTTTTTTAAGGTATTGAACCCGTATTTTCTGAAAATCCAACATTGCAAATTCGCGCTTCAAAAGAGCTTTTCTCATCTCAAATCCTTTGGGATCTTTTTTGCGTTCCAAGATTGCAGCATTATTATTCATTGATCTAAAACTCAATTCTGGATGGATCTCATGGATCTTGAAGTGCTTGTGGTTCGTGATCTCGCTGAGGTCTTTGATTTTCGGAAATAAGTGCCAAGATTGAATTGAAATAGACTTTCCGTAATTCTCCTTCGAAAATTTGGCGGCATCCTCGTAAGTTTTTTGTATTAACAGTTTAGGTGTAGGTGCGGTAAAGATGGATGACGATTTTTTCCCTAATAACTTTCTAGCTAGCCGGTCGGCTTCCCTTGGGATAGAGTTGCTTAAAACCACGGGCATATCAATACCGATCGTAATGACTTCTTTTTTTTCGAAGTAAGGGATTAAGTCCCTGGCATTACAAAATACTCTGGACCGAATGACCCTCTTGGGATCCTGCCAAACTGCAAACCAGCCTGCTCTACACCCATCAATCCCGATTATTAACGACATTGATTTCTTCAGACTTTAGAGTAACGCTCTTTCCAGTAATCGTGGTTAGACACCAGATCATTCTTGCCAGAAACGTCGCTGCCTCGCATCAGCATCAGAGGTTGCTCGGTGAGGTCGAATGGGCTCTTAAATCGATCATGGTTGACTAACGATCGATCATAGTGTGACGATGCCGGCATGTAGCGGAGTACCAGTGCGGCTCTACGATTGACCGATGTGTTGGCATGTGAACCGTGAATTATCTTGACGTGATGTATCGATATTGCCCCTGGTGCTAATTCCACATTGACTGCTTTTGACTCATCGAATTGATCATCATCAAGTTCGAGGTTTAGCACTAAATCTTTGCGATCAGACATATGATGTTTGTACAAGCCAGCAGCATCATGCGAGCCCGGGATAAAGCGCATACAACCGTTCTGTGTTGTGACTTCGTCAAGTGCTATCCAAACTGTACAAGTCTCTAGTGGGCGCATAGGCCAGTATTCCCCGTCCTGATGCCATGGGACTTCTCTTCCTGTGACGCTCGGTTTGCAAAATACACGTGCTATCCAAAGAATAATATCGGGTCCGATAATTTGTTCCACTATGTCTAAAATCTTTGGATGTGATGCAACCTCCAAGAAGGGATTACTTGTGCCCTCTGATGAAAAGTCAAGGAAGTGAGGGTTTGGAATGTCCTCAGGCTTAAACTTGTCACCTAATCTTCGTATGGCCGAATCTATACCTGATTGGAGACGGTGAGTGAGGTCGTCGGACAGTTTAAAATCTGGAAATATGTAACCTTGCTCTTTGTAATGTGTGAGTTGCTCGCTACTTAGCTTGGTCATGACTCGTCCTTTTAAAATAATTTTGTGTTGGTGCAAATCATTAGTAAGTTTCCTTTATTGTGAGCAAATGTGTATGCCTAAATAAATTTTTCCGTGTCGATAAGGTATCCCTGCTATAAAATTTTTACTACGCTGACATTTAGAATATCTTTTATGCCATTCGGTTTTGGAGTTTACATTCCCGCTAGGAAGTGAGATAGAGCTTTGATTTCGTCATCCGACAGAGTCTTCATTGCATTTGCTTTGATGTCATTATCGTTAATACGCTTTTCGTCTCTAAAATCCTTCATTGTTTTTTCAAGATACACTCTTTTTTGGCGAGATAGTCTCGGAATGACCCCGCTTCCTCTATAGTTCGCTTGATGGCAAACAGCACATCCTCGGTCTTTTGCAATACTCTTGCCGACTTTAGCGAGGTCTTCATCAATGCCACGCTGTCGCACGATGTGCTCCCCATGATAAAATTTAGCGAGTATCACAATATCTTCTGAATCTAGGACGCCGACAAGCGGTGACATTTGGCCATTTAATCGAGCTCCCGATTTGAAATCATGTAATTGCTTGATGAGATAGTCCTCGTTTTGCCGGGCTAAACTCGGATATTGCCCTGAGCTGGAGTTGCCGTCCGCACCATGGCACCGTGCACAAGCGCCAACTAACTGTTGCGCTGTTTTGCCCTCGGAATACGAGGGAGAAACGCTGCACATCGCACCGGCAAGTAAAGCAAACCTGATCAGGTTTAGTAAAGACATTTGTATTTCCTTAACGCTACTTAATCATGTGTATTTATTGACGTTATTAAAGCACAAATTGATAAGGTGAATTGTTCGAAGAGGCATTTACAATCTCGCAACTTAGGTTTCATCACTTCGATAAAATATAGACTGACATTATTGCGAAGTATGTTTATGGTTTATGTTGAGGAGAGGTGGCGTTCATGGAGCTAGTCGGGACTCTGAGATTCGGCTTTGGTCTGGTATTTCTCATAGGCACGATCAGTTTGAGCGGATGCCAATCATTATCGCGCTACGAAACGAGACTCAGTGACGTCTCTGAAGCTGTAACACAGGGGCATCTCGAAGAAGCCATTGATCTACATGTATATTCGTCTGCAAAAGATAACGAACTCCTCTACCACCTCGAATTAGGTGAGTTATATTGGTTACAAGCAGACTATGAACAAGCGCTGAAATCATGGTTCGTGGCCGATCGCATCGTTGGCGCTTGGGAGTCATCGGCAAGGCTTGATTCGAGTCTCGTCATGCAAGATGTTGGATCCGTTCTAATAAACGATAAAATTAAAGCATATCAGGGGTATGACTTCGAGAAAGTCATGCTGTCCTCTCGGATTGCTCTAGCTCACCTCATGATGGGCGATATGGCCTCTGCGCGAGTTGCGATTAAGGCAACGCATGAACGAGAGGCAGTCATTGAAAACTTTCGTAACCGTCAACGACAGCACTTACAGGCGGAGCAAACCGAAAACAACTACAGCCTGGAAGATTTCCCCGACTATCCTGCAGACTCCCTTGATTCCACGGATATAAGCAATCTTCGGAATAGTTACGAAAATGCTTTGAGCCATTATCTTGCCGGGTTTGTATACGAGCAATTAGGCGAACCAAGCCTTGCTGCACCTGGCTACAGGAAGGCCGCCGAGCTCAGGCCTAAAGCTCTTGATTTGCTACCGGGAGCGAAAAGTCTGAATGCTCGGATGAGTCGCGCAAGGGTTGATGATTCGACAGATTTACTTGTGATTTTCGAACACGGTTTAGCACCGGTAAAAAAATCCATAGAGATTGCGGTTTTGGCCAGTCGAGGTGATGATAGTGTTTACGTTCCTTTTTCGGTCCCTACATACAGCGCACCTCAAGTGATGGAGGACGTTGGGCTGACCATGCGGGAGTCATCGCTTCAATTTAGTTCAGATGTTGTTGACATTGACGTGATGTCTCGCCGGGCTCTAAAAGATGAGATGCCTAGCATCATTGCACGCGGTATCCTTCGAAGTGGTGTTAAAGTTGCTATGCAAAATGCGGCTGATGAATTGGATGATTCCGGCGTGATGGGCGGTTTGATTGGGTTGGCTGGAGTTGTTACTGAGTTAGCGGATGACCGGAGCTGGCGCTTATTACCCCGTAATATTGGAATCGCTCGTCAGCTGATTAATCGCGGCACGCGTACATTAGAACTCAGGTCTGGATCGCGTTCCCATTCTCTGGATGTGCTCGTTACTGGCCGATTTATGTTACTTTTTGTCCGACAAGTGGGGTCACAGTGGTATGTCAATCAGGTCTCGTTTAACTAATCAATTAGTGAGGAAACATGAGCCTTTGGATGAAACAAATTAGACGGTTATTTTTTTTAAGTTGCCTGGTCTTTTTAGCGTCATGTTCGTTTTCTGGGGCAAAAAATGCCTGTCCTTCGGGAGATGTTGTCTATCTTGGGGATATCGAGGACGTCGAGGTGATTAACATGTCGTGTATCTCTAAAGACGGGATATTACGTATTCTTGTTGAGGTTGAAAATACTAAAAAATCCGAGAGAACTTTAGCTTATCGTTTTGATTGGTTGAACGAAGAAGGACTGCTGCTCGGTGATGAGGAAGCTTGGAAACCGGTGTACTTCTATTCCAAAGAAATTAAAACAATTCGTAGTACTGCACCTAATTGGCTGGCAACAGACGCAAAATTTTTGATTAAAGAGTAGGAGGTACCGAGATGTTGAGAACTGCTTATTTTCCGCTAGTCGCGCTATTGATGGTTTTTAGCGTCATCGTAGGGTGCTCTAAATCGGTGAGGTATGGTGACCCCAAAGGGGTGGAGACTGTGACGATCGAGTTTGGCTCCACTGACCTTCAATCAATCGCGGAGCAAATGACTCGTTCCATCTTAACTTCGCAATTAGTTATCGAAGGGAAACGGCCGTTAATCACGGTTCAAGATGTTCAGAATCTTACGAGCGAATACATCGATACTCGCGGGATCACGGATTCAATTCGAACCGAATTGGCGCGTAGCGGTGTTGTTCGTTTTGTAGTTGATGAGGACGCTATGGCGCAGCAAATCAGTGAGTTAGAGCGGCAAGCGGATGAGGAATACTACGATCAGGAAGTTTCGGCGCCCAAGGGAGACATGGTGGGGGCGGCTTATCGATTGGAGGGAAATATTCGATCAATCGTTAAGCAAAACTCTGACGTTCGAGACGTCTACTATAAAGTCAATTTGCAGGTTTGGGATATTAAGTCGGGAATACTGGAGTGGTCTGATGAGACTGAAATCCGGAAAGTGCTTGAGTAATCGTAATCGGGTATTCAACCTCCCCTTACTCACGATCAGCTTTACAAAATTTTTGGCTGCTCGCGCAGTGCTATTTGGCAATGATCTAATCGGTTAAATCGACGTTTTGCAAACTGGTTATATGCACGGTCAAGGCACCATTTAATTGGAGCGATGGATGCAAAGAAGCCAAGATATTTCCAATATGGCAGGTGTTTCCAGATGACGATAAACGCATCAACTCCGATTTTCAGATTTCCATGGTTATCTCTCACATGTAACCTCTCCAGGGCTTGAACCAGGCTGAACAACTGGGTCTCGGAGTCAAACTTGAGTTCGGAGAGAGGCTGCCAACAAAATACGTTTGTTTTGTCTTGTTTTTGGTATGTACGGATCTCCCTGCTGCAGAGCCCACATTTGTCATCATAAAAAACAGTGATCATCATAAGTTACCGTGAGAATGAAGGGGTCTGAACGGAAAAAACGACAATTAGTTCCAGTAAGCTAATCACAACGGTATTTTATTGCGACGGTATCGAGGTTTTTAGTGAACTTTCTATCACCACATCGCTCCGATAACTTTAAGGTTAGCTAGGAACAAACATGTTTGCATTCATCGTTAGAATTTTTGCATTAGCTGTCTTCGCTTCGGCGCCTGTAGTTTTCGCAGAGGAGCATCGAATGAATGTTGGTGACTTGGCGGTGCCGATCAATGATCAGGCGGCCGTGAGCCAGGGTGGAGAAATTTTTTCTGAAAAATGCTCGGCTTGTCATGGCGGGCAAGCTGTTGGTACTGGGAGAGCGCCATGTCTGAGCTGTGGCAAATTTATGTTCCGCGGTAATACCAACAGTGAAATTTTCGAAACAATTTATTCAGGAACGCCCCGAACTGGCAGCCGGGGCGGCAAAATGGGAGCGTTTAACACCATGTTAACTAACGCTGAAATTATTAACGTCGTGGCTTATTTGCGGGCCACGGAAAGATCCAGAATAGCAGCCGGTGAAATAGAAGATCCGGCTGCAGCAAATCAAGACGCGATGGTATTTCCGGATTGACGGCACAAATAAACAGATACCTCCCCATAAATGGCAGGGTCCGAATCGGGCTCTGCCGCTTTTTTATTAGATGAAACGGTTGTTGACTGGTTGAGGGTTGGTCAAAGGCGAATGCCTTTACGGGCCATCAGTTTTCGTTATGTTTAGAATCATTATATTCAGCCAGTGTTTTTTCGTTAGGTGGATAGAGTCCGGGGATCGGTTCTCCGCGTTCAACCCGGACACGAATATACGCCTCTAACAAGTCCTGCTCATAAGCCTCTGTGATCACTGCCTCGCAATTTTCCTGGGGTACAACCACCACGCCATCGTCATCTCCGACTATCACGTCATTAGGGAAAACGGCGACGCCGCCACATCCTATCGGTATTTGTGAATCTATTGCCATCATGGCGGCGAAGCTCGGGGGCGCTGCGTTCCCTCTCGCAAACACGGGTAATTTCATCTGTTTGATTTCGGATATATCTCTCATAGGCCCATCCGACACTATTCCTGATACGCCCCGTTGTATGAGCCTTGCGACTAAAATGTCTCCAAAAGACCCGCTTGTTTTTAAACCATGCGTATCTGCTACCAGTACACTTCCCTCAGGGGCGCTCTCCACAGCCATACGTTGAGGATTACTTGACTGCCCCATTTTGGGTCCCGTGGCAATATCCTCTCTCATTGGAATATATCGAAGAGTATACGCTCGGCCAAACAATCGATTCGCTGATGAACTTATTGCTTTTATGTTCGAAATCGCGCGATTTCGGAATCCCCGTTTAACAAGTTGTGCGCTAAGACTCGCTGTACTCACTTCTGACAACATTTTTTCGAAAGATGGTTTTTCACGCTCCATTTTTAGTCCTCTAGATTAATAGTTCAGAAATCGGCAAAATTTAGATGGCACTTGCTTTGTCGTTATTGATATTGGGTTCGCCGGGCCAGGCTCTAATCGGTGAGTTTGGTTTGTCACGCTGGTGGCTTATCGTCAGATCAGTAGTTTAAATTAAATCACTGATAATGAGAAAGATAAGAGGAATCATGACTGCAGTAACAATGCCACTAAGTCCCATTGCAACTGCAGCAAAAACGCCTGCCTCTTCATTTCTAGCCATCGCTCTCGCCGTTCCAATGCCATGACTCGCCAAACCGAAAGCAAACCCACGAGCAGCCATATTTTTAATCTTAAATAAATCGAGTATGAAAGTTCCTAGTGCAGCCCCAAGTATCCCAGTGATTATCGTAACGATAGCCGTTAATGAGGGGACACCACCAATGACCTCAGAAATACCCATCGCGATTGGCGCGGTAACATTTCTTGGAAGTAGTGTTTTTATTGTCGTTACATCGAGACCGACGAGAAGCGCTATCGTATAAGTGGCGCATAACGCGAAAAATCCCGCTATTAAGACCGTGAATATTATCGCCTTCCTAGCTCGAGTAACGACATTCCAGTTCAGGTAGATCGGTATCGCTAAAGCGACCGTAGCTGGCCCGAGAAGGAAGTGAATGAATTTTGCACCGTCAAAGTATCGCTCATACTCCACTTCAAAAATAATGAGACAAGTGCTAACAATCATGATGCTCACCGCTACAGGGTTCAGTATCGGAAATAGATTGCAAAGTTTATATATCTTGTCTGCAAGCAGGTAAGCACCAATGGTTAAGGTTAACCAAAATAGGGGCTCTGCTTGCAGGTAGACCCAAACTTGATAAAGTCTCGCACTATCACTCATGATTTTTTCTACTATGTATTTTTGAAAAAACCAAAGCGGTAAAAACCATAGTGCTGATCGTTCCAAGAAGGATGACTAAAAGAATTCGAAGCGCTTGAGTCTCGAGGAGTTGAAGATGCATGATCACGCCAACTCCGATAGGGACGAAGAGCAACGAAAGGTATGCAAGTATGTGCTCAGAGGTACTAATCAAGTTTCCTCTGAGTGCGACAAAGGAAGGCTGTCTATTAGATTTTGTTAAGGTCAGTGCGGCAAGGAGGAGTATGAGGCCGATGACTGGACCAGGTATGGGTAGACCGAAAAACTGCTGTAGGGCCTCCCCGCCTAGCTGTAAGGCGAATATGATGAATATTGCGATTAACACTTAATTGGGTCTCCAGTCGTAATTTTCCGAGAAGAGCATACTTCATTTTTTAGAACGATCAATTTTTTATTTGTGTTTATCGGTAGTGATAACATCTCGGCTCGGTTTATGGCGGATGGCAAATTAGGAACAGCGGCGTCCTTGTATTAATAATTTTTGTTTTTCTACTTAGGTGTAATCATGGCCCAAAAAGCAACGATCTACAAAGCTGAACTTGCTGTTTCTGATATGGATCGACATTATTATGGAACGCACCACTTGACAATCGCAAAGCATCCTTCAGAGACTGATGAACGTTTAATGTGCCGAATTCTTGCTTTTGCGCTTCATGCTCATGAGCGATTAGAGTTTTCCAGGGGTCTTTCAACCGACGAAGAACCAGATATTTGGCAAAAAAGCCTGGCTGGAGAACTCGAGCTATGGATCGCGATGGGACTGCCTAGCGAGAAGGTCGTTCGTCAGTCCTGTGGAAAAGCTAATGAAGTTATTGTTTATTGTTATGGTGGTAAGTCTGCGGAGCTGTGGTGGGATAAAATTAAAAATAGCACCACGCGATTTAATAATCTTCAGGTTATGAATATCGTCGAAAAGGAGAGTAAGCACATTGGAAGCCTTGCGCAACGCTCTATGAGGATTCAAGTGAATATTCAAGATTCGGATGTGATGGTCAGTATTGATGGCTCAATAATTTACGTCAATCCGCTCGAGTGGAAATCACTGCGTACGAGTTAGACCTGCAGCGCGCGGCGGTTACACCGAACAATAAACGACTCTAGCTCATGATGTACTGCTCGAGTTGTGCGATTGTCTGTTTCTGATCCGAGATCATCTCCCGAACGACGTCCCCAATAGAAATTAACGCTATGACCAATTTATTTTCAACAACAGGGAGATGTCTGACGCGTTTTCCAGTCATGAGTGCCATGCATTCATCTGCGGTTCTGTCAGGGCTGACGCAAATGACTTGTTTGGTCATAATTTCAGATACAAGCGTTTGTTTCGACGTTCTTCCCTCAAGAATGACTTTTCGAGCGTAATCTCGCTCGGAGAAGATGCCTACAAGTTTTTCATCTTGTAATACGATGAGGGCACCTATGTCGTGTTCAGACATTTTCCTTAATGCATCGTAGATTGTATTTTCGGGTTGAATTGATAAAAGTCGGTGCTCCTTCGAATTAACGAGTTGTCTGACGGTTTGCATCACTTTCCCCTTATGAAGTGTCCATGATTAGTATCCAGTCATGCGTGATGTGTTGTCAATGAGTGTTAGTCTGATGGTTATGAACGGCGCTTTAAATCGACTACTTTCAATTTATCTGCATCACGAACTCGTCGCTTAGTTATGACAACAGCTTATCTTTCACTTGATCAAGGAACCACGAGCACCCGCGCGATGGTATTCGACGTCGCCGGACGCTTGATCTGTGTTTCACAAAAAGAATTTACACAGATATTTCCCCGAGATGGTTGGGTTGAGCACAATCCAGAGGAACTTTGGGAGACCTGCATTGGGGTAATTACTGACGCGACGGATGAGGCGCGTCGACAAGGTTATAAAGTTAAGGCAATGGGTATTACAAACCAGCGTGAAACGACATGCATTTGGGATCGAGGCACTGGCATACCCCTCTATAACGCAATAGTTTGGCAGGATAGACGCACTTCAAAATTTTGTGGAGAGTTGTCCTCGGCAGGTCATGAGACTTTTGTCTCCGAGCGATCAGGCTTATTGATTGATCCTTATTTCAGTGCGAGTAAGATCAGGTGGATCTTAAATCATGTGAAGGGTGCTCGCCAGCAAGCGGAACGAGGAGAGTTGGCCTTTGGCACTGTTGAAACATTTTTAATTTGGCGGCTCACCGGCGGTAAGCATCATTTGACCGACGCGACAAACGCGGCGCGCACCTCATTATTCGACATTAGATCAGGGAAATGGGATAAGGGTTTATGTGAGCTTTTCGATGTGCCTGAATCTGTACTAGCTGAGGTGCGTGACTGCACGAACATCGATGTGGATACAACCGTACTGGTGGGTGAGCAATTAAGAATTCTATCTGCGATCGGAGACCAGCAGAGTGCATCTGTGGGTCAGGCTTGTCTCGAGTCAGGAGATATCAAATCCACATACGGTACAGGTGGCTTCGTGATGCTGAACACGGGTCGAGTACTTGTACGCTCGTCCAATCGCCTAGTCTCTACAATTGGTTTGCAGGTGGGTGGGGAGCGCTCCTATGCGCTGGAGGGGTCAATTTTTGTCGCTGGAGCTGTTGTTCAATGGTTACGTGATGGTATGGGGCTCATTAAAACTGCATCTGAGACCTCGTTACGAGCGCAAACCTCAGGTGATGATGAGTTATATATGGTTCCAGCTTTTACAGGTCTTGGGGCGCCATGGTGGGTGCCGGACGCTCGGGGAGCTGTGTATGGTATTACCCGCGATACGGGGCCGGATGATTTTATTAAAGCCGCGCTTGACTCAGTGGCATATCAGACCTGTGACTTGTTCGATGCCCTGGCATGTGACGGAGTGACACCAAAAACTGTTCGGGTTGACGGAGGAATGACGGCTAATGATTGGTTTTTGCAACGTTTGGCGGATTTACTGGATTTGACTGTTGAGCGCCCGTCCGTGATTGAAACCACAGCTCTCGGTGCAGCCATGCTTGCCGCGTTGGCGGACGGTGCTTTTGCTGAATTAAGAGATATCGGGAAGAGTTGGCGCTTGGAAGCAAAGTTCCAGTCAACAATGGAGGCAAACGTTCGACGCCAACTGAAATTAGGATGGGGGCGGGCGATAGAGAAGACTAAATTAAGACTCTAACTTGTTGGAATTCACTTGATATTTCGAATCACAGTGTACTAATGGTTCAGAGGATTTTGTGTTCATTGCGCTGGCTTAGGCCGATCGAAATATTTAGCTACGGCGCCAGTGTAAGAGGTTATTGTTCGCAGGCATTGCTTCATCGGAAATCAATCTAAAGCCTTTTTTTTCTGCGAGCGTGTTGACCCATTCAAAATCACGAATCCCGCTATGAGGATTTTGTTCTTTTAACCACTGATCAAAATTGGCGTTACTGTCCGCTGTGTATTTACCACCGTAGTTAAAAGGGCCATAAATCAATAAAACGGCTTCATCGGTAGCAATCTTGACAGCGCAATTAAAAAGCGCTTCCACTTCGTTTTTAGCCATGATGTGCAGTGTGTTACAGGAATATATCGCGTCGTATTTCTGCTTCAGTTGATGGACCGATACGTTCAAGGTTATCGGAGTAGGCAAATTATTTAAATGAGCATCATCAATCCAAGCGGCAATACCCGACAAATTCTCCTGAATATCACTACATTGCCAAGCTAACCATGGCATATGTTTAGCAAAGTGCACAGCGTGTTGTCCCGTTCCAGATCCAATTTCTAGCAGTTTGCGAGTTTTTCTTAGCTTCGGGGAAATTGTATGAAGGATCGCTTCCTTGTTGCGCTCACAGGCTGGTGAGAATGGTTTTTGCATAAGTTTTGGAAATCAATAATAATTGTGATCGGCTAATTTACTATGACGCGGTGTCTAGGGCCAATCCCATTGGTCGCTTGTGTTCTATCTCCCCGTGATCGAGAACAAGCAATGCAATAGTCATTATGAATGACAACACTTTTAATGCCTCCTCGAGAATGAAAAAATGAATGAGATGGCCATTCGGTATTGCTCAATGGTAGGTAGAGCACTAATATGAGGTGAAGCCTAGTGCGTT
>CBFIFN010000030.1:0-13571 GCA_965661885.1 uncultured Burkholderiales bacterium
TCGTTTCGGCAAAAAGATTAGCGATCGACAGTTGCCTTATTTTCTCACAGCCTTCCGCTTCGGGAGACAAGGGTATTGTGTCAGTAACAACTAGCTCGTCTATTTCTGAAGCGCTAATTTTGTCGATGGCCTGTCCCGATAATACTGGGTGCGTACAGTAAGCTAGAACTTTCTTTGCTCCGTTTTGCTTGAGAGCAGCCGCTGCCGCACACAAGGTATTAGCCGTATCAACCATGTCGTCCATTAATACACAGGTTCTACCTTTTACCTCGCCGATGATGTTCATTACGGTAGCTTCATTTGCTTTCGGTCGGCGCTTATCGATTATCGCTAAGTCTGATTCGAGCCTTTTGGCTAGCGCTCGCGCACGGACAACTCCACCGACGTCTGGTGACACAACAATAAGATCGTCGTAACCACATTTCCAAATATCTCCTAAAAGAACTGGAGCTGCGTAAACATTATCAACCGGTATATCAAAAAAACCTTGAATTTGGTCGGCATGCAGATCCATCGTTAACAACCGATCAACCCCTGTCGCTTGAAGGCAATTGGCGACGACTTTTGCACTGATTGCCACTCGAGCAGAGCGCGGCCTTCGATCTTGCCGCGCATAACCTAGATATGGAATCGCCGCGGTGATACGGCCGGCAGAAGATCGCTTTAGAGCGTCAACCATGAGCAAAATTTCCATCAAACTTTCGTTTGTAGGGGTGCATGCTGATTGGAGAACGAACACATCTCTTCCTCTAACATTCTCAAGCAACTCAACCATTACCTCACCGTCACTAAAACGGTCAACGGTGGTGCGGCCTAAACCGATGTTTAAGTGCTTAGCTACCCGCTCGGCTAAAACGGGATTCGCATTCCCGGTGAATACCATCAAACTCTCGTAAGCCATACTCTCGTCAATCTCCAGACGCTAATGTTAACGTTACGTTTTACATTGAACCGCAATACAGAACGAAACGAATATATTGTTATGACATATGGAATTTTAACGCTAGCTCCATACCTTCAGAACAAAGTTTGGCTGGGGAGGAAGGATTCGAACCTTCGCATGCCGGAATCAAAATCCGGTGCCTTAACCAACTTGGCTACTCCCCAAAAACTTTTCTACCTAATTCTCAACCCAATTATATAGGGGATGCTGACCTAAACCTCGAGCCACAAACCCCGTCCAACAGTCCGGCAACTCTGCGAGGACAGAATCTGCAAGTGTCTGATCAGAAAAAGCACTGTACACACTCGAACCAGAGCCACTCATAGCGGCAGAACCGAATTGACCCAGCCAGTCCAACGCTAGCCGTACCTGCGGATACGAACGACAAACCGTTTCTTGCAAATCATTTTTCCCCTCATAAAAGGAAAAGTCCGCTATTTTGATAGGTTTGGAATTTCGTGTCAATTCTGGATTACTAAACACTGACGATGTAGACACAGTAATATTGGGGAAAATTACTAAGTACCACACCTCTGGAAGAACAAACGGGGTCAGCTCATCCCCAACTCCTTCAGCAAAGGCATTCTGACCGAAAACAAAAAACGGCACATCGGCACCAAGGGCGATCGATAGATTTTGTAACTCCTGCCTTCTCAAATTTAAACCCCAAAGTTTATTCAAGACTATCAGTGCTGTTGCAGCGTTAGAGCTCCCGCCACCCAAACCCGCCCCATCAGGGATCTGCTTCAAAACGTCCAGCTCAACACCTTGTTTAACGGAACACTCTTTTGCGAGTAGGTGAGCCGCGCGCACTACCAGGTCATCTTCCTCGGGCCATGCATGCCGGGAGACTCGCCGCACTTTACCCTGCTCAATCAAACGAAATCCAATGGAATCAGAATAGTTTATGAGATGAAATACCGTTTGCAGAGTATGGTAACGATCGTTCCTGACGCCGGTGACTCGTAACATTAAGTTAAGTTTAGCCGGCGCGTTAAAGTACTTGAAGGCCCGCTTTTTTTTCACGGGCCTAGGACCTTCCACTCGTCCAAAACGAATCTTATGTTCAAATCTCCGTGTTCAAGCTTAATAACTCGCGGGACGTCAGATTCCCCGGAATAGCGCAAGAAAGTAACTTTCCAACCGTCTTGTTCAAAATAAGTCATCCGGTTCTGGTCGTCTAACGGAGCCACCCGACCAACGAACACTGACGGATCGACGCGACCACGAGCCCAAAACTTTAAACCAGACAACGGTAAACTCCACCCCAAAACACGATGCGTTAATTCTTCCACCGAGGCCGCGGTATGAGTCTCGTCTTTTGTTTCCAACATAGCGCCTGCTCGTGGGGAGACTAGAATGACCGCAATGATACCGCCAACCGGAGTGTAAACGTCAACTGCATCCACGTCACCCCTGTGGCTCCACTTAATTCGAGCTGAGGAACCTTCTCCATTTATCTTGACCGCTATTCGACCAGAAACCTCAAAATCTTCAGCGGCTTCACCTATTCCCGGCGCGTTAGCCGCTTGAAATAATGAACAGCCGGTCAAAAACGCAGGCAATAGAAAGAACAAAATGCTTACTCTAATCGACCCCATACCGATCTAAAGTATCAATCAAAACATCGTTATCAGGGAACTCGTCTCGGGCCAGAGTCCAAACCGATTTGGCCTCGCTCTCTTTACCTAACGCCCACAAAGCTTCTCCGAGATGCGCCGCTATCTCAGGGTGACGCTCAAGACCGTAAGCCCGTCGCAATAAAACTATGCTTCTCTCGTAATCTTTTAGCTTAAATTCAATCCACCCCATACTGTCTATGAATACTGGGTCATCCGGAGACAATTCAAGCGCACGCGCTAATAAGACTTTTGCCTCACCAAACCGATCAGTCTTATCGGCAAGCGTGTATCCCAATGCGTTAAAAGCTTGGGCATTATCAGGCTCAAGTTCTATGAGCCGCCTTAACCTCAACTCCAAAACATCAAGGAGACCCAATTGCTCCGCTGCCATCGCGGAACTGTAAAGGAGGCTGGGCTCTTTCGGTCTTTTATCCAAACCTTCGTCGAGCACACGAAAATAATCGTCCATAGCACCGGCTTCACGATAGATCATCCCTTGAAGTTCAACAAAAACGACAAAATATTCAGGGTTATCCAGTGATCGTTTGGTCAGATAGTCAATCGTGGGTTCCAGCCCATCCAACGTAAACTTTATTTTTGCTAACCTTGTCTGGGCCTCAACGAATCTAACTCCTCTTGGAACGCTAGCGAACCAGTTAGCCGCTGATCCCATCATATTTAATTGCTCATCGATAAGTCCCAATTGAAAATAAGCTGATGCCTTATCTTCATAACCCAAAGATAGGGCCCGATGAACATTATCTTGGGACTCGTTGAACCGCTCCAGCTCAAAAAGCACTAACGCGAGAGTGAAGTGAACATTAGCACCATTTTCCTCGTCACTGGCCAAACGCTTTAAATGAGGAATAGCGTCCTCATAGCGCTCCTCTCGCACCAAATCACCTACGACACTGGCACGGACGCCACCGGCTTCGGGATGAGCCTCTAAAAACTCATACAGGAACACCATAGACGAGCCATCATCCAGCTGCCTTAGCGCGGCTGCTTTCAGTAGAGCGGCGTCTTCAGATCGTGAGTCAGTATTTAACGCGTGATCTGCATGCACATTAGCTTCGGCAGCCATTCCGGCCTTCAAGGCTGACTGCCCAAGCAATAACGACTTAACATACGAGTCTTCTAGTCCATCAGTGACGCCTAACAGAAACTGATAACCCTCAGCACGATTTTGAGCGTTACTGACCAAATCGGCAATATATTTGATTTTCTTATCTATCTCACCAGATCTATTATTTAAAAAATCGTTAATCAAAGGCCTTGCCGCTTCAAACTCATTATTTCTGAGTATGACTGTTAAATAAACAAAACGAGCTTTGCTCGAGGTAGGTTCTAAGCGAAACCAAACTTTTGCTGCCTCCAACGCAATGTCTAATCGACGAGCCGCGTTAGCAGCATTAGCTGTCATTTCTGCGATGTCCTCACGCTCGTAATTTCTTAATATGTCCAGTAGTGTCTCGGCAGACAGGTCGAAAAGTTTGTTGTGCTTCGCAAACTCCGCAATTAAAAACTTAAACATCAAGTCCGTGCGAAATTCGCTCAGTGGCGGGCTCGCCTCAGTTTTACTTTCAGGAGAGCGCACGTCATGACCGTCCGTGGATGACTGGGCTAAATTTTTCTCCTGACCGATTCTATGGGACAGTTCGTCCGCTATTGATACCGGACTGGTTGCGGCATGCGCCACTGAATTGAGGCACAACAAACAAAAAGTCAATATCCCTAAATGTAGGTTCATAATTCGCTCACTCGAGTTTTAATAACCCGTATATGATGCGGGTTACATAAAAAAATTCACTCATCAAAATGACCAAATTGACACATAACCTTCAAAGGAGAGTCAAGATTCGGTATATTACTCCACTTAATGACATCAGTTAGGCGCGTATCCTGATTCAATTGGATAAACGTCATATTATCGAAACTGGTCTCAATTGTCTGTTAACCTCGGGTTAAAGCCTTGAAAAAATATGACTGAGCAAGATATCTCCCTCACACTATCAGCATCCGCACTGACTAGAAAATACGGCAATAACATCGCAGTCAGTGACGTGTCACTAAAGCTGAAGAAAGGCGAAATTATTGGCCTACTTGGACCCAACGGCGCTGGCAAATCCACGACTATGAAAATGATCACCGGTAACCTAGCTCCCACCGAGGGATCAATAAGCGTTTGCGGAATTGACCTAATTGACGACCCGATCCTTGCCAAAACAAAAATAGGTTATTTGCCTGAGATTCCTCCAGTCTACAAAGAGTTGCGCGTAAACGAATACCTAAAACTCGTCGCGAGGTTACATAAAGTCAAGCCGAAACGAATTCAGGCTTCGATTGAAAATGCGAAAGAAAAAACAGGTCTAACAGAAATGAGCCAGCGCTTAATCGGCTCGTTATCCAAAGGCTTCCAGCAGCGTGTGGGTATCGCGCAGGCCATCATCCACGAGCCAGAAGTTGTTATTTTAGACGAGCCAACTGTTGGTCTAGACCCAAATCAGATCATTGAGATACGGTCTTTAATCAAGGATTTAGGGAAGCACCACAGCGTCATTTTATCAACTCATATCCTCCCTGAAGTTGAAGCGATATGCGACAGTGTTCAGATACTTCATAAAGGGAAAGTGGTATTCGACGACGAAATATCGGGATTGAGGCAGTTTAGATCCGGTAAGTCAATTCAAGTATCTTTTCGAAATTCACCAAGCCAAGAAATGCTTGAGAATAGACTTACAAATGTTAAGGTTTCTCCGATTAGAGAGAGCGTGTTCAGGCTCTCTGGTTTAAACACGGATGACGACCCAACAGATGAATTAGTGCAACTCAGTGTGGATGAAAATTGGGGATTAACAGAACTCGTCGGAGCGCAGGCAAGCGTGGAAGAGGTATTTGTTGAGCTCACAACTCGAGATAATTTAGAAGCATGAGCCTGCAAAATACAATTAAGTTAATTAAAAAGAATAGAAAATGATAATCGTTATCGCTTTAAAAGAACTCAAATCTATGTTTGCATCTCCACTGGCTTGGGTCGTACTCGCTTTTGTTCAAGGGTTTCTTGCTAATATTTTCTTGAAACAAGTTGATACGTTCATGATCATTCAAGCGCAACTCGCGAGAACAGCTAATGCGCCTGGTCTCACCGAACTGACAATTGTGCCTATGTTTGGAGCGGCACAAATGGTTCTTTTAATGTCCATTCCTTTACTCACTATGAGGCTGATCTCAGAAGAAAAGCGTAATCAAACAATGGCTTTATTGGTTTCTGCACCAATATCTATGACCCAAATTATCATGGGGAAATTTTTAGCTATGGTGGCTTTTCTCTGCCTTATCCTTTCACTTATAGCAGGCATGTCTCTCTCACTGCTCGCTGGAGGCTCCATCGACATAGGGCTAATTTTTGCGAATTTATTCGGCCTCCTGTTATTGGGGATGGCTTTTTCCTCTATCGGGATTTTCATTTCTTGTTTGACCACACATCCTGTTGTTGCAGCCGTAATGACGCTAGCTATTTTCATGGGATTCTGGGTTATCGGGCTCGCGGCTTCAGACCCAAACAGTTGGCTAAATTGGGTATCAATTTCTAAGAGATTTGAAGGTTTTATGGATGGCTACATAGCACTACCAGACGTTACATTTTTTGTAGTTGTTATCACGCTTTTTATTTTCTTCTCCATCAGAAAACTCGACTCAGAACGGCTCAGCGCATGAAAATTACTGCAAAGTTAAGGCTTCAATTACTGATACAAAATGGCATTTTCGTCGGCTTACTTTTTGGAATTTCGGCCCTCATTTTATTTGTAGCTGAGGAGTCCAATATTCGATGGGATTTAACCCACAGTCAACGTAATACACTATCCTCGGCGACGATTGAGACGCTAAAAAAAGTTAATGGCCCTATTTCAATAACTGCATTTGTGACGACTGACGCGGAAGGTGACTTGCGCCAACCCATTGTTAATTTTCTTACGCCTTACCAGCTTGAGAAGTCCGATATTCAATTTACATTTATCAATCCAAGAGAGGATCCATTTGCCGCTAAAAGAGCTGGCGTTACAGTTAATGGAGAGTTGCTAATTGAGCTGAACGATCGTTCCGAGAAACTAAAGTCGCTTAGTGAGCAAGATTTAACTAATCTCCTCATCCGACTGATGAGAAAAGATCAACAAGTGATTACCGCCTTAGTGGGACATGGCGAAGGAGACTTCTCGCGGCAAGGCAGTAAAGATTTGAGCGACCTTGGAAAAAAGCTTTCGACCCGGGGCTTTCAATTGGACGTATTAAACTTTGCCTCTGGTCAAGACCTTGATTCCGAAGAGTCGGTTCTACTAGTTGGATCGCCTACAGTCACACTCCTTCCAGGAGAAGTAAATCGACTAAAACGATACGTCCAGGGTGGGGGTAATCTACTATGGATGGTAGATGAAGAAACGACCGCTGGTCTTGATCCAGTCGCGGATATGCTAGGTATCGTCCTACCTAAAGGGGTAGTAATTGATCCGAGTGCACGACTTCAAAATGGATCCATCGCATTTTCCCTTGCTGAAAATTACGCGGACCACCCCGTTACTGAATTAATGAATGTAAATACTGTTTTCCCCTACGCTAGAGGTATTTTTGAATCAAAAAATACAGGATATAGGTTCACTCCGCTGGTTACAGTGGCGCCACAAGGTTGGATAGAAACTCAAGGAATCAAAAACCCATCCTTTCAGGAAAATCAAGACATCAAGGGTCCAATATCAATCGTAGCCGCCCTCGAAAGAAACGTGGAGGATAGGGTGCAAAGAGTAGTCGTTATAGGCTCCGGGAAAGCCTTCTCAAACGAATTCTTAGCATCCCTTGGGAACGCTGATTTAATTACAAATATCGTCAATTGGATTTCAGGTGACGAGTCATTAATCTCCATTGAACCAAAAACGCGAATGGACATGACCCTCAACCTTCCACCTTTAGCAATTTCATTGATAGTTACCGGATTTTTGTTTGTAGGCCCAATCGGACTGCTAATTGCAGGAACATTTATTTGGTGGCTTCGACGCAGAGCATGAGATCACGCCTATTAATCAATATTTTTCTGATAGTAGTTTTGGCCTTATTGGGGGCATACCTCTTTATTGACAACAAAGAAATACCCACCCCATCACAACGGTTAATAAGCTCCGAAAGAGAGGAAATTACCAAGATCTCAATTGTAAAAAACAAAACCTTCGAAATGGATTTCACAAAAAATTCGGTGACCTGGTTTATTACCAAACCATTTCGAGCGAGAGCCAATCCCGAGGTAATCAAACTCATTCTGGACCTCAGCGAAGCCACCGCGATCGATGAGCTCGAGAAATTCTCAGAAAACTTTGAACTCAATCCACCTAAATACACCGTTAAACTAAATCAGGAGAATTTAAGCTTTGGGGGTATCAATGATGTGACTAACGAACAGTATATCCAGATTGAACAGCGGATTTTTTTAACAAAAACACATCACGGATATAATTTGCCCCACGATCCCATAAAAGTCGTGGACCGAAGATTACTAGGGGCTGAAGAAAAACCGATTACCTTCGAATCAAGCTCATGGCTTGCCAAATATAGTAAAGACGGTTTATGGAAGATCACTTCAAAATTAAAAAATTCAATATCTATAAGCTCCGCTAAGCTTAATATATGGGCGACTGGGTGGCGTAACACCGCGGCCACTAAAATAAATGTGATAAACGATTCAAATGTTGCTGAAAATGACTCGATTGAAATTACCTTCGCGGGAGGTAAGAAAATTAAATTTTCTGTCGAGCAAGATGATGACGGGTATCTTATTCGTCGATCCGATGAGGACATTGCTTATCGGGTTGGAAATGATTCGGGTCTTAGATTAATTGATCCACGGGAAGTAGCTCGTAAGCTTTAAAGTTTTATTAGATGCCCGAACTACCAGAAGTTGAAATCACTAAACAAGGGATAGAACCCTTTCTGCTTGGCCAGACCATAAAGCAATTTACTGTTCGAAATCGCAAGCTTAGATGGCCCATTCCAGTAAAGCTGCACCAAACCCTTCAAAATCGCGTGATTCAGGCTGTTAGTCGAAGAGGTAAATACATACTAATTGACTGCACTGTGGGTTGGCTAATTATTCACCTTGGAATGTCAGGTAGTTTAAGGGTTTTAACATCAAAAGAAGAAACCGCAGGCAAGCATGAGCACTACGACATTCATCTCAATAATGGGATGACGATTCGTTACCGTGACCCTCGCCGATTTGGAGCGCTTCTTTGGACGAATAAAGACCCTGAGAAACATCGCTTATTGACGAACTTGGGACCGGAACCACTCCATGATGTCTTAAATGGCCGTTTTTTGTATCAAGTACTTCGTCAAAAATCATCGCCGATCAAGATTCAAATTATGAATAACCAGATAGTCACTGGTGTCGGTAATATTTACGCCAATGAATCTTTATTCCACGCGGGAATTCGCCCCACTCGACAAGCGAATCGCATTAGCCAAGTAAGACTAGAAAGCTTATCCGACGCGATAAAGAAAACTTTGAAACGTGCTATCAAAGTGGGGGGCAGCAGCCTACAAGATTTCTACCAAGCAGACGGAACGACTGGATATTTTCAGCAGGAATATAAAGTGTACGGTCGTACCGGCGAACCATGCCACACTTGCAAAACCCCAATAAAAATGGTGACGTTAGGACAACGCTCTTCCTTCTACTGCATCGTATGTCAGACTTGATGAACTATGACAAGTCAAGATTCGTGAGCCGTTGATACTTTTGTAACAGCTCGTCTTTACTCTCCACTTTTTGTGGATTTAAAGGGATGCATTCCACAGGACACACCTCCTGACACTGAGGGTTATCAAAGTGTCCTATGCATTCAGTACATTTCCCAGCATCGATTTCATAAATTTCCTCACCCTGAAAAATGGCCTCATTCGGACACTCTGGCTCACAGACGTCACAGTTAATACATTCGTCCGTAATCATCAGGGCCATTACTTAGCCCCAGACACACTCAATTTTTGTCGAATATATTTCAGTACAATCGGATTAACAAAGGTAGACACATCGCCACCAAGCACAGCAATCTCCCGCACCATTGTTGCAGAAATAAAGGTGTATTGCTCGGCGGGCGTAAGGAATAGCGTTTCGACATCAGGATAAAGTTTGCGATTCATTCCCGCTAACTGAAATTCGTACTCAAAATCAGATACCGCTCGCAACCCTCTAAGTACAATTTGTGCGCCCTGTCTTTGAATGAAGTCCATTAACAGTCCCTGAAAGCCCATTACCGTCACATTCTCAAAAGGTTTAAGGACGTCTGTTGTAATGCCAACCCTTTCCTCTAACGAAAAAAGTGTTTGCTTTGCTCGACTGTCTGCTACCGCAACCACAACCTCGTCAAAAAGAAACGATGCTCGGCGGACTAAATCCTCGTGCCCAGCAGTTAGAGGGTCGAATGTTCCAGGATAAACCACTTTTTTAATTTCATTCTTCATCTTTGTCTAGATACTCCCATAAACCGAAGTGTACACGACCAGCTTTTGCTGTTTTTGTCGCTCGAAACCCTTGAGGGCTTTCTATCTTATTAGGTGATTCAACGTAGATTTTACATCCAATGGCAACATGACTTGATAAAACCGCAAACACATTCTCTATGAGCAATTTTTCGGCAAACGGCGGATCTAGAAAAACGACATCAAAAGTTCGTGAGTTTCGATGTAAAAAGTCTAAAGCTGAAGAATTCGAAACATGACAGTTTGTGATGTCCAGTTTTGCGCAATTGGTCCGTATGGCGGCACAAACATCCTCACTCACATCAACTGTATCGACATGTGCAGCGCCTCGCGAAATAGCCTCAAACGCTAACGCGGCACTCCCGGCAAATAAATCTAAGCAAATTTGACCGTCTAACCTCTGGCCAAGCCAGTTAAACAAGGTCTCTCGCACTCGATCGGGCGTCGGCCTAAGCCCTGAAGTATCAGGAAAGTGTACGGACCTACCTCTTAGATCACCGCCAATAATACGAACAGCATTACCCATTAGGTTCATCGAGCAACTTAGCCGGCCCAACGATAACGCTAACTGCTTTATCTAAACTCATTCGTCGCTTGATCGCATCTTTAATTTGATCGACCGTGATGGCCGTGACACGATCCGAAAAACTGTCCATGTAATTTAGCGGTAGATCATAAAAATTGATATTCGAGTAGTAATTAAGTAACTCACCGTTACTGTCAACGTTGAGCGCAAAAGCACCTATGAAATACCTTTTCGCTTGATCCACCTGCTTTGCATCTGGACCGTTAGCAATGAAGTTACTTAAAATTTCTGTGGTGATATCTAAAGCCTCCCAAGCCTGATCTTGTTTTGTTTGAAAAGAAATCACAAAGGGCCCTGGATCTTGAAGTGGATTAAAGTAACTGCCCACCCCGTATGTCATTCCCCGTCTTTCACGCAATTCATCATAAAGGATAGAAGTCATCCCACCACCACCGAGAATTTGATTTCCCAAAACTAACGGCAGGTGATCGGGATCCCCTCGCTGTATTCCGACCATCCCGATCCGAATATGGGCTTGCTCAGTGTCGTGAGGAATCACGATTTCCTGTTGGCTGCTGACCAGAGTGGTGGCCTCCAAACGCTCACGCTCCATTACTCCTACCGGAAGGTTTTCGGATAATTGCCTTGCGAGACCCTCGGCACTCTTCAAGGTCAGGTCGCCGACGATGGTGATCGACGCATTACTCGCTCGATAAAACCTCTCGTGAAAATGAACTAAATCCTCCACCGTCAAAGATTGAATAGTTGTCTCAGTGCCAGCACCGGAAGATCTATAAGGATGTTGCCCAAACAGGGCTTCCGAAAGCGCCCGAGAGGCGACGGATGCAGGACGCGTATCCCTTTCTCGAATTGACGTGATCAACGCGGCTTTCTCTCTATCAACTACGGCTTGTGGAAAATTTGGCTGAGACAACACTTCGGTAAATAACCGCACAGATGTTGTTAATGTTTCCTCATACGAAAGGCTTCTCAAAGAGACTCCTGATCGATCCAAATCAAAGTTCCCGCCCATTTGCGAGCCAGTCGCTGCTAGCTTTTCAGCGATCGCGTGTTCATTGTTTTCGGGCGTCCCTTTGTCGAGCATTCGCATCGTTAAGCGAGCGAGTCCTTCCTTACCAGGAGGATCAAAGGCAGCGCCAGCGGCAAAATCGACAACAATGTCAACCATGGGCAAGTTCACAGACTGAACGAAAATAACTTTTGTTCCGCTTTCAGTGATCCATTGTTCTCGGGCTTGCCCAAAGGTGAGCGAAGAGTATGAAAAAGTGAGGACAGCCAGTACCCGAAAGTACCAATGCAGTGAAATGAAGTAGTCCTTGATGTTTGATAACATATTGAGCCTCCGAAAATGTTCTATTTCGACGTTTTTGGTTCGAGAACAGCAGTTACAGTTTGAGCATCGACTAAATATTTTGTCGCTACCTTTTGAACTTCCTCTGGCGTGATCAAACGTAATTTCTCATTGATCGCCTCCGGGGCGTCCGGCTCAAATCCAATGGCCCACATCCGCCCCATCCTGTTCGCCTGACCTAAAACCGAATCACTTGAAAACACTTGACCAGCGATGACCTGAGCTTTGACGAGACTTAATTCAGTCTCGCTAACTCCGTCTCGGACTAGTCGAGCAATTTCATCCTTCCAACTGTTATCCAAGTCGCTTAATGTGCCCCCGCCAACTGGCGAATAAGATACATAAAATGCACCCGGCCCTCTTCCCAATCCGTCATAACTCACACTCACCGAATGAGCAATTCTTTCCTCCAAAACCATGCGTTTGTGCAACCGCGCAGCCGCGTGCCCATCTAGAACACCTGCCAACAAATACAGAGCATACGGTTCCCAATCTTTAGCCACGTCCTTTAATTTCGGGACGGCATACGCTTGTATTTGTGACGTCATAGTAGTATTCGCTTTAACCGTTACCATTCTGTTGCCTAATCGCCGCGGCTCTTCCTGCGGCTTTCTAACTGGGAGTTGCTTCTCCTTAATAATCCCGAAATATTTTTCTGCGAGTCGAACCACCTCGTCTGTCTCCACGTCACCAGCAATTACTAAAGCCGCATTATTGGGGACGTACCAACGGTCGTACCAGTTAGCGGCATCTTGGATTGTTAGGTTTTCAAGGTCATTCATCCAACCGACAATCGGATTCCGATAAGGGTGGGAGACGTACATCGCCGATGCCAGCTGTTCCATGAGCAGTCCACGAGGGTTGTCATCGACCCGCTGTCTCCTCTCTTCCATCACTACCCGTAACTCATTATTGAACTCCTCGTCCCGAAGCAAGAGATTGCGCATACGATCTGCCTCCAATTGAATCGCAAGTTCAAGCTCAGAACTATGAAGCTCCTGCAAATAGCCGGTGTAGTCGGTTGATGTAAACGCGTTGGATCGACCTCCCGTCGCCGCAATTTTTTTTGCGTGCTCACCAGGAGCAAGGGTTTCCGTGCCTTGAAACATCATATGTTCGAGCAGGTGCGCAACTCCTGTAGTTCCACCGACTTCGTCGATACTTCCGGCACGGTACCAGACCATTACCGCAGCCACGGGGGATCGATGATCAGGTTTGACGACTATCTCGAGACCGTTGGAGAGTCTATGTTTGAAAATTTCGCCCGCCGATTTTGCTTCCGTGACAACTAATAAAGCCGCGAGAGAACTAACCAACAATAGAATGTTCGTGGCAAACCGACACGCTAAATTATTTTTATATTCTTTTTTAAACATCCGAGGTCCTAAATTATTCCAAATTAACGGTGAGAGTTTACAATATCGATGTATTTTAAATATGACGTCACCAATACCAATGCTGTTAAAACATAACTATGTTTAGTTTTCTGAAGTCTACTAAAGTTTCAAAGGATGCCAACAATTCGAATGTATCATCGGATACTGGATCGACCACCCATCCAAAGAAGTCTTGGGTTGAGAGCCT
>CBFIFN010000030.1:13600-13844 GCA_965661885.1 uncultured Burkholderiales bacterium
CGCCGTGAGCCAGATTTTTTCTGCGAAAGTCAACATAGATGAGGAGCTTTTTGAGGATTTAGAGACAGCTCTTATCTCCAGTGACGTGGGCGTATCCGCGACAGAACAACTCATGATAGCGACGAAGTCCGTGACAAAGAATAATAAATTAACCTCAACAAAAGAGGTACAACAGACGCTTCACAATGAAATGCTCGCTTTGCTGACCCGTTTAAATGAGCCATTGAAAGAAAAGCCTGGAAAG
>CBFIFN010000031.1:0-13558 GCA_965661885.1 uncultured Burkholderiales bacterium
CGTTTTACAAAGTTTCGAGACATCGACTCCAGGAGAGTCAGTGGGTTTTCCGGTAATAGCGATAAAAGCTTCTTCCCTATTTTGAATGGGCTCGATCCAAATATCGACCTGATCCATACAATTTTTGACGCCCACGCCCTCTGATTCAACGTAGTAGCAAAAATCTTGAATCAAAGTGTCGAATCGTCTTGCCTCAATATTGAGGATATTCCCCAATTTTTGTTTAATCCAAAATGGTGTTGACCGAGCCGTTTTATAGCTCTCTTGTTCAATATCCAGCTCCAACACGAAATTTTGTCTCGACCCGGTTTCGCTTTCGTTCGACTCATCATCGATCTCGTTCCCTATTGAGCGGTCTTGCGTTGAAAAGACATGAATCTGGTACGCATTCAATCCTGCAGACAAGAGAAGTAGGAGTAATAGAAACCAAAAAATAAAGCGATTGATCATGATGAAAGAGATGGGGGTAGGAAATAACACCCATTATAACCAAAGTAAAAGCCGTTAACGTCAGATTCAGCCTGGGTAATAGGACAAAGCCTAATTCGGTTAAAACGTGGAATTCCATTCGGAAAATGAGATTCAGCGCCCTTGTCGATGAGCTATGATTTATAAAATGCTAAGAATCCAGTTTGTATACGACCAGCCTTAATCAGTAGATTTGGTTTCTGTTGCGTTTAAGAATCTGTTAACGTAGTCCTGAGCACATAAAAATAAGAGCGACTCGGAGTTTTCGATAGTCAAGAAAACAAAAAATAAAGGGGGATGTATCAATGAAAGGATCAGATTTATTTGTTAAGGCCTTAGAAGAGGAAGGTGTCGAATATATTTTTGGTATTCCTGGGGAAGAAAATTTGGACTTTCTCGATAGTCTTTCTAGATCTAAGAAAATCAAACTAATCCTAACGCGGCACGAGCAAGGCGCTGGGTTCATGGCTGCAGTGTACGGCCGATTGACTGGTAAAACCGGCGTCTGTATTTCCACGCTCGGGCCAGGAGCGACTAACTTCACGACATCCGCTGCATACGCACAATTGGGTGGGATGCCCATGATGATGATCACTGGCCAGAAGCCAGTTAAAAAATCAAAGCAAGGTCGTTTTCAAATTCTCGACGTGGTTGAGATGATGAGGCCGATCACAAAGTACGCCCATCAAATTGTATCTGCCGATAATATTCCGAGTCGTGTGCGTGAGGCAGTCCGATTAGCGGAGGAGGAGAAGCCTGGTGCGGTGCATTTGGAATTACCTGAGGATATTGCTGACGAGCATTCAGATGAGGTACCAATCAAGGCGTCTTCTGTGCGAAGACCCGTTGCAGAAGGGAAGTCTATCCAGGCAGCAATAGATAAAATCGTGAAGGCTAAACGACCTATTTTGGTCGTAGGTGCTGGTGGGAACAGAAAATTAACGAGTAAAATGCTGACGGAGTTGGTGAACGAGACGGGTATTCCCTTCGTTAGCACGCAGCTAGGCAAGGGCGTGATCGATGAAAGACACCCTTTATTCATGGGCTGTGCAGCACTTTCAGCCAGTGACTATGTGCACCGAGCGATTGAGGCGGCAGATTTGATCATTAATATTGGCCACGATGTCATTGAGAAGCCGCCATTTTTCATGAGTCATGGGACGGCAATGGATGACGTCTCGAATCACTCCTCAGAAAGCGATCCCGTTCTTGTGTCAGAGGGGACTCAGGTCATACATATCTCTTTCAAGAGTGCCGAGGTCGATCCAGTTTATTTTCCTCAGTTAGAGGTTGTCGGGGATATCGCAAATTCAATTTGGCAAATTAAAACGGGGTTATCAGAGGCCAAGGGCTTTGACTGGGACTTCACTCGAATGATGGAAGTAAAAACTCATCACGACGCAAACATTGCGGAAGGTTCGGACGATCCGAGGTTTCCGATCTATCCTCAGCGATTAGTCGCCGACATAAGAAAAGCGATGCCTGATGACGGCATGATCTGTTTGGATAATGGGGTGTATAAGATTTGGTTTGCCCGAAACTATACCGCTCATCAATCGAATACTGTGATGCTAGATAATGCGTTGGCAACGATGGGTGCGGGCTTGCCCTCTGCAATGGCCGCTCACCTCGTCGATCCTAATCGTAAAGTCATGGCGATATGCGGAGATGGAGGCTTTATGATGAATTCCCAGGAAATGGAGACGGCGGTTCGCTTGAAAATGAATATCATCGTTCTAATCCTGAATGACTCCAGTTACGGCATGATTCGGTGGAAGCAAGCCAATATGGGTTTCTCGGATTGGGGTCTGGAATATGGTAATC
The DNA here is from genome assembly GCA_965661885.1 of uncultured Burkholderiales bacterium. Lineage (GTDB taxonomy): Bacteria > Pseudomonadota > Gammaproteobacteria > Burkholderiales > Eutrophovitaceae > Eutrophovita. Next base: position 2,293 of record CBFIFN010000031.1, read on the forward strand.
CAGATTTCGTTAAATATGCAGAAAGTTATGGCGCGCATGGTCACCGGATCAGTAGTTGCGAAAATCTCAATGAGACGCTTTCGAAGTGTTTATCGACGCCAGGAGTCCATTTGATAGATTGTCCGGTTGATTACTCTGAAAATGATGAGATTTTGAACAATAAAATCAAAGCGGATAGCGCGAAAATTTAATTGCTCATGTCAACTGATTGACTGATGTTATGAGTCGGTCGGGTTCAGATTAGCCCTTCCGACAACTACTATTTGAGAGGATCTATGCCACAACTAAAAGATAAATATCCGTACATTTTGGCAAACGAATCGGTCTATGCTAATACAGATTTGGCAGTCACCGATAAGTATTCAGGTGAGGTGGCGACAAAAGTGGCCCTAGCCGATGCGGCTGTCATAGACCAGGCCATTCAAGCGGCTGTCGACGCGTCTGAACCCTTAGCGAGTATGGCAACATACGAGCGGCAAGCTGTATTAGAGCATTGTGTGAGTCGTTTTCGAGAGCGTTTTGATGAGATGGCTTATGCATTGTGTGTTGAAGCTGGAAAACCCATCAATGACGCGCGCGGTGAGGTTACACGGCTGATTGATACATTTAAAATCGCTGCTGAAGAGACGACTCGTTTTGACGGAGAACTGCAGACGTTAGATATTAGTCCGCGTGCGAGAGGATATAGCGGTATGTGGAAGCGTGTTCCAATCGGTCCGTGCTCGTTTGTATCGCCGTTTAATTTCCCACTTAATTTGGCCGCGCATAAAATTGCTCCCGCCATTGCTGTGGGCTGCTCATTTGTTATGAAACCAGCTTCCAGGACGCCGTTAGGCGCAATCATTATTGGTGAGGTCCTAGGGGAGACGAATTTACCTAAAGGATCATTCTCTATTTTGCCGTGTTCAAGGGATGGTGCAGACCTGTTTACTGTGGATGAGCGCCTTAAGCTGTTGTCATTTACTGGATCTCCGGGGGTGGGTTGGGACTTAAAGGCGCGTTGTGGCAAGAAGAAGGTTGTGCTTGAGTTAGGCGGCAATGCTGCAGTTGTAGTTGATGCCGACACGGATCTCGAGGATGCAGTGGAAAGAATCACGTTCGGCGCTTTTTATCAATCAGGACAATCCTGTATTGGGGTTCAAAGAATATTAATTCATGAAGAGGTCTACTCAGCTTTAAAAGCAAGGTTAGTTCAAAAAGCTTCTGGTTTAATCGCAGGGGATCCGAAAGATGAAAAAACTTTTGTGGGACCTATGATTTCCGAAGGTGAAGCAGCACGACTTCATGGTTGGATTAAAGAGGCTGAAGAAACAGGTGCTACGGTGCTTTGCGGTGGTAACCGTGAGGGAGCTATGCTAGAGGCTACGTTGCTTGAGAATGTTTCGGCAGACGCCAAGGTTTGCACTGAGGAGGCGTTTGGTCCTGTAGCTGTCCTTCAGAAATTCAGCACATGGGATCAAGCCATTGAACTAGTCAATGATTCTAAATTCGGGCTGCAAGCGGGAGTGTTCACGCGAGATTTTTACAAAATTCAAAAAGCGTGGGATAAATTAGATGTTGGGGGAGTCGTCGTTGGTGATGTGCCCTCATACCGTGTAGACAACATGCCTTATGGTGGTGTGAAGGATTCAGGTTTGGGTCGCGAGGGTGTTAGATTTGCGATGGAGGATATGTCAGAGATCCGTAACCTGGTCATTAGAACGATACCTTCCGCTTGACCGCAGGAGGGCCGGATAGACGTAAGACGGTCTGTCGGTAGCGACGCACGAAAAGTCTTTAGCTCAAGGAGAAAGTTGGTGTTTTTTAAAAGCCATTTGTTATTGACCGTGGTGTTCTTGTGTTGCCTAAATCAAAATGCACATGCAATTGTCGACATTGAGTCTCTGAGGGAACGCGCGGGTGCTGTGTCCGGTTGGGCTACGGCCGGAAGTCTTGAGGCGTCAGGAAGCAATGGAAATTCTGATAAGACGGATGTCAGTCTGTCAGGGCTAGCTCAGTACCTTGGTGATAATTTCAGTAATTTGATCGTATTTGGTAGCGAGTACGGGGAAAGTTCTGGAAATAAAAGTGCGGACGAACAATTACTCCATTTGCGTCATACTCGCACTTTAACTGCTCTGACTGATTGGGAATATTTTTACCAGTGGCAGCAAAACGATTTTATTCAGTTGGAGGAGCGTATTTTATTAGGTACAGGTTTTCGGTTCAAATATGGCGTTTCTGCTAATTCGGGGCTTTATCTCGGGTTTGGTGGGTTCTATGAATCAGAAAATAGAGGTGTGGACGGGACCAGTCAAATCGGCCGTTCTAATGTCTATCTCTCATATCGAAAGACGAACGATAAAAAGATTACATTCGTTGGCACTGCGTATCTCCAAAATAAATTGGATGAGTTTTCTGATCGGCGTGCAGTCGGAGGATTATCCATATCTGTTCCGGCTACCGATAATTTTGATTTCTTGATTTCAGTTGACTTGGAGCATGACTCACGCCCACCGGTCGGAATTAAAAAAACCGACTGGACTTATAAAACGGGTATCGGTTGGAAGTTTTAGTACTTTTGAATGCCACCTTGATATCTCAGAGAATTTAAGCGAGCTCGCATTCGCCGAGAAGCTTATTGAGGTAACATAGCCGGTTAACAAGTCTTTTAGATAGAGTTTTTCACGGAGTTGAATGAGGTATGAATGATTAATGTAACACTGCCTGACGGTTCGATTAAGTCGTTCGAGAGTTCTTTGTCAGTCGGAGCAATTGCAAGGTCAATAGCCCCTAGTTTAGGCAAAGCCGCGGTCGCTGGACGGTTAAATGGTCAGCTTGTTGATTTAGGGCATTTAGTTTCGGGGGACGCGGAATTAGCCATAATTACTGGCTCAGATGTGGAAGGCTTGGAAGTGATTAGACACTCTACAGCGCATCTTCTTGCGCACGCGGTGAAGGTCCTATATCCCACGGCGCAGGTGACGATAGGTCCAGTGATCGATGATGGTTTTTATTACGATTTTTCATTCGATCGAGCTTTTACGCCAGAAGACCTGACTGCGATCGAAAAGAAAATGAAGCAGTTGGCAAAAAAAGATCTTCGAATTGAGCGAAGCGTTCAGGAGAGAGATCAAGCTAGCCAATATTTTCAGTCAATCGGTGAGACCTATAAATCTGAGATCATTCAAGATCTTCCAGAAGCGGAGGAGCTTTCCCTATACACTCAAGGCGACTTTACAGACCTTTGCAGAGGTCCACACGTGTCGTCCACCGCAAAGTTAAAAGTTTTTAAATTACTTAAGGTTGCTGGAGCGTATTGGCGAGGAGATTCTAATAACGCCATGCTCCAAAGGATCTACGGCACCGCATGGGCAACGCAGGATGCACTAGACGCTCATCTTTTTAAGCTCGAAGAGGCGGAAAAACGTGACCATCGAAAACTCGGTAAGCAGTTAGACCTATTCCATAGTCAGGAGGAGGCACCGGGAATGGTGTTTTGGCGTCCCAAAGGTTGGGAGCTTTGGCAACAGGTTGAGCAGTATATGCGCCACGTTTACAAAGACAACGGGTACCAGGAAGTTAAGTGCCCGCAAATACTAGATGTTTCATTATGGAAGAAATCAGGTCATTGGGATAACTTCCGAGACAATATGTTTTTCACAGCGTCTGAGAATCGTGAATATGCAGTCAAGCCAATGAACTGTCCCGGACATGTTCAAATTTTTAATAGTGGCCTGCGAAGTTATCGTGATTTGCCGGTTCGATACGGAGAGTTTGGCGGATGCCACAGAAATGAGCCGTCAGGTGCGTTGCACGGGTTGATGCGTGTCAGAGCATTTACTCAAGATGACGGCCACATCTTCTGCACAGCACAGCAAGTAGAGGAAGAAGTTCAGTCTTTTCATGAGCTTGCGATAAAGACCTATACTGATTTCGATTTTAGTGATGTGACGATTAAATTGGCGTTGCGTCCAGATCAGCGCCTCGGAGACGACTCGGTATGGGATAACGCCGAGGCGGCATTACGTGGCGCTTTGCGAAGCTGTGACGTCCATTGGGAAGAGCTTCCTGGAGAGGGGGCGTTTTATGGGCCTAAAATTGAATATCACCTTAAGGATTCCATAGGTCGTTCTTGGCAGTGCGGAACCATTCAGGTGGATTTTATGATGCCGCAGCGCTTGGGTGCTGAATATGTCGCGGAAGATAACGTTCGAAAAACACCAGTTATGCTTCATCGAGCCATTGTGGGTTCTATGGAACGATTCATCGGAATTGTAATTGAGCATCATGCAGGTGCGCTCCCGCTTTGGTTATCGCCAACCCAACTTGTTGTAATGAACGTGGCCGACCGACACGCTGATTACGCGAGAGGGATCATTGACCAGTTACTTTCCAAGGGCTTTCGCACGGTTCCAGACTTGAGAAACGAAAAGATAACCTATAAAATCCGCGAGCACAGTTTGCAGAAGCTACCTTATCAATTGATCGTGGGTGATAAAGAGGTCGAGTCAGGCCAAGTCGCGGTTCGTTGTCGAGGAGGAGAGGATCTTGGGCAACTGTCGATGGAAGCATTACTTGAACGTTTAAATTCTGACCTAGACGCTAGACGCTAGACGTTAGGTTTTTGTTAGTTAATCAGTGTACGAGGTTGTACTCATAGCTAGAGAAAAAGAAGCCCGAATTAATGAGGAGATTACGGCGCCTCAAATCAGACTTGTAGGTATCGAAGGAGAGCCCATCGGAGTGATGGAGGTGGGCCAGGCTCTGGCTAAGGCAGAGGAGGCGGAAATAGATCTTGTTGAGATCGCGCCTAATGCAGCACCCCCGGTTTGCCGATTGATGGACTACGGAAAATTTAAATACAACGCACAAAAAAAGAAACAAGACGCCAAGGCAAAACAAAAACAAATTCAAGTGAAGGAAATCAAGTTCCGACCAGGGACCGATGAGGGCGATTACCAAATTAAATTGCGTAACTTGATTAAATTCTTGACTGATGGCGATAAGACGAAAGTCACCCTTCGGTTTAGGGGGAGAGAAATGGCCCACCAAAATCTAGGTGCGAAGCTTTTACAACGAGTCAAAGGGGATCTGGAAGATCACGGTCAGGTTGAGCAGTTTCCGAAGATGGAAGGTCGACAAATGGTAATGGTTGTTGCGCCTCTCAAACCAGAGGAAAAATTGAAAAGACAAAAAATGAAAGCTGCGGCTTTAGAGAGCGAAAAGTTAGAAAAATCGTTATAATTCGATCGTCGCTTAGATAAGTAGCGTCAAAAGTTTGTAAACAAGGGATTACGGGTCAACAAAGTCCTCAATGAAGGAGGCACCTGATAGTCTTAAAAAAAAGGGGCTTTAATGCCAAAAATGAAAACCAAAAGAGGCGCGGCTAAGCGCTTCAAGGTCGGTGGTACCGGTCGCATCAAAAGAAGCCGAGCTAATCTGAGGCACATCCTTACGAAGAAAACGACGAAGCGCAAACGTCATTTGCGCGGTACCGTTTCTGTAGCTGCTGGTGATCAGTCAGCCATTCGTGCAATGCTTCCGTACGCGTAAAGGAGAGTCTAAATGCCAAGAGTTAAAAGAGGTGTAGTCGCCAAAGCGCGACACAAGAAAGTTTTACAACAAGCCAAAGGTTTTCGTGGTCGTCGGAAGAACGTTTTCCGCGTGGCGAAACAGGCGGTCATCAAGGCAGGTCAGTATGCCTACCGCGATAGGCGAGCTAAAAAGCGTGAATTTAGAGCTTTGTGGATCATTAGAATAAATGCGGCAGCTCGGTCCTGCGGAATGACCTACAGCACTCTGATCAATGGGTTAAAAAAAGCATCAGTCGAAATTGATCGGAAGGTGCTTGCTGACGTCGCGTATCATGATCCGGTGGCATTTGAGAAAATTGCTGAACAGGCCCGTACTGGACTAGCCTCCTAGAGATAGGAAAGAGAATAAAAGGAGGCCTGGTTGGCCTCCTTTTTTGTTTGAGGAAGTACTCATGCAAGAACTTGAAAAAATCGTTAAGGAAGCGGAACTGGCCTTTCAAGCCGTAACCACGTTACCTGAGCTTGATCAAATTAAAGCTCAATTTTTGGGAAAGCAAGGGGTTCTCGCTGGACTTAGGAAAGGCTTGGCAAAAGTGTCGGCTGATGAGCGACCTTTGCTTGGGGCTAAATTTAATACTCTTAAATCAGACCTGGAGGCGCTCCTAGAGAGTCGTAAGGATTCGATTAAAGCCGAAGTATTAAAAAAACGCCTTGAGAGCGAAAAAATTGATGTTACGCTTCCGGGACGGAGGCAATCTTCAGGCGGGTTACACCCAGTAACTCGCACGTGGGACCGTGTTACTGATCTGTTTTCAACCATGGGCTTTGCTGTCGCAAGCGGACCGGAAATTGAGGATGACTACTACAATTTCACATCCTTAAATCAACCTGAAGATCACCCGGCTCGTTCAATGCATGATACTTTTTACATCGAAGGTGAGAAGCATTTGTTGAGAACACACACTTCGCCTATCCAGATTAGGTACATGGAAAATCATGAGCCACCGATTCGGATCGTAGCTCCTGGTCGCGTGTATCGTGTTGATTCTGATGCCACGCATTCTCCAATGTTCCACCAGATTGAGGGGTTATGGATCGATGATCGAGCAACTTTCTCTGATCTCAAAGGAACCGTTAGGGAGTTTTTGAGGCGGTTTTTTGAACAAGATGATTTAGAGGTGCGTTTCAGGCCCTCGTATTTCCCATTTACCGAACCTTCCGCCGAGATCGACATGACGTTCAAAGACGGGTGGTTGGAGATCGGTGGATGCGGGATGGTGCACCCGAGGGTGCTTCAGAACGTCAATGTTGACACTGAGCGATACCAAGGCTTTGCGTTTGGTATGGGACTCGACCGCCTAGCTATGCTGCGTTACGGCGTGACGGACTTAAGATTATTTTTTGAGAATGATTTGCGATTTTTATCGCAGTTTCACGGTTAACGGAAAATGATGTTCTTATGAAGTTTTCAGAAAATTGGTTACGCTCAGTTTGTGACACAACGCTTTCAACTTCAGCGTTGTCCGACGCTTTGACAATGGCTGGTCTTGAGGTGGAATCGGTGGAGCCGGTAGCAAAGGGCTTAGACCGTATTGTTGTAGGCTGTGTCACAGATGTCCGTCCACATCCCAATGCAGACAGATTGAGAATTTGTGATGTCGATGTCGGGTTACCCGAAACCTTACAGATCGTCTGTGGAGCACCAAACGTCTCCAAGGGGATGAAGGTGCCCACTGCGTTGGTAAAGGCGCGTTTGCCGCGTGGTTTAGTCATAAAGAGCTCTAAATTAAGAGGGGAACGTTCCGAGGGAATGTTATGCTCGGCAAGTGAACTCGCGCTTGCTGAAGACCATGCAGGGTTAATGGAAATCGATCCAGAAATCCCTGTCGGTTCTGACATACGGGAGGTTTTTGATCTAAACGATAATGTGTTCACCTTGAAGCTAACGGCAAATCGTGGTGATTGTTTATCTATTGTCGGTATTGCTCGGGAGTTGCAAGCCATTACTGGGGTGTCTATTCAACATCCAGTTGTAAATGACAATGAAGTAGCTCAGTCGGGGTCAATAGCAATTAACATTGATGACGACAATGCCTGTGAGCTTTATATGGGTTTGAGCATCAGTGGTGTCAATCCAGGTGCGACAACACCCGGACACATTTTACGGAAATTAGAGCGCTCAGGTATCCGGGGTATCAGTCCAATTGTGGATTTAACAAACTATGTGATGCTGGAGTTGGGTCAGCCGATGCACGCATTTGACCAGGATAAACTTCAAGGCGATGTGTCCGTAAGGATGGGTAAGAAGGGCGAAGAGTTAGAATTGCTCAACGGTCAGGTTCTAGATGTTTCAAACGACATGCTGATGATCTGCGATGATTCTGGACCAATAGCGCTGGCTGGAATTATGGGGGGACAACCGACTGCTGTTAATGATCAGACGTCTAATATTTTTCTTGAGGCGGCAGTTTTCTCAACTCAGTCCGTGGCAGGTAAGTGGCGCTCGTTAGGATTCTCCACAGATGCGCTTCATCGTTTTGAGCGAGGCGTAGACTCCGTTGGTACAAAGAGAGCGCTTTGGCGCTTGGCGAATTTAATCACCGAAATCTGTGGTGGTACCGTTGAGACGCTAACGGACGCTGGTGCCATCAGGACCGAAAAAGGAGCGATTCGTTTCCGTCCCGACCGGGTGCGTCGTTTGATTGGAATGAGTGTGTCTGAGGATCGGATCAAGCAAATCTTTGAGCGCTTAGAAATGACCGTCGTTCGAGAAGCTGACGCGCTAATCGTAAAGCCACCAAGTTATCGTTTTGATCTCGTGTTAGAGGAAGACCTAATAGAGGAGGTGGTTCGTATTGAGGGGTTCGATAAGCTTCCTAGCACGCTTCCTAATTCAACTCTATCGATGATGCCGGTCGCCGAAAACTCGGACTGGAATAATCAATTTAAAAAGTCATTAGTCGAGCAGGGATATCAGGAGGTAATAACTTACAGTTTTGTAGATCATTCCCTAGAGCATGACTTCGGAATACCTGACAGATCAATTGGTCTCGCTAACCCCATCGCCGAGCAATATTCCGTTATGCGGACAAGTCTCCTAGGAAGTTTGGCTTTAGTTACGCGAAGAAATAAGAGTCACAGGGCTGACCGCATAAAAATTTTCGAAAGTAGTCTTTGCTTTGAGCGTTCGAACACTGGCGAAATTAGGCAGCAGCGAAAACTCGCAGGGATGGTTTCCGGTTCTGCCCTCCCTGAGCAGTGGGGAACGCCCTCTGATAGAAATGTTGATTTCTTTGACGTGAAAGGTGAGTTGGAAAACATATTAAAGCTTCGTGGTCTTTGTTTCGAGTCAGTCGCCCACCGCAGTTTTCATCCTGGAAAAGTTGCTGATGTATCTATCGACGGAACAAGTGTTGGCATTATTGGTGGATTGCATCCAGAGTTAAGTGAAAAGTACGACCTTGACAATGACGTCTTGGCGTTTGAGGTGAACCTCGACCTGTTACCAGAATTTAATGTGGCTAGTTATGAACCTTACGCGAAGTTTCCAGCAGTAAGACGTGACGTTGCTTTCGAAGTCGCGTTAGACACAGAGGTTGGCGGAATTATTAATTCTGTTGCGAGTGAAGGAATTAATCATGTCACGGAAGTAAACCTATTTGACGTATACTCGGGCAAGGGCGTAGCAAACAGCAACAAAAGTGTCGCTCTAGCTATAATATTGCAAAGTAAAGAAAAAACCCTTACAGATGAAGAGGTTGAGAAATCAGTGGCGCAGGTGTTAAAGTTACTGACAGAACGTTTTAATGCGACATTGAGAAAATAAGGACATACACGAATGACATTAACTAAGGCCGAACTATCAGACATCCTTTTTGAAAAAATTGGATTAAATAAGTCGGAAGCTAAAGAATTCGTGGAGACCTTTTTCGAGGAAATTAGAAGATGTCTTGAAAAGGGCGAGGATGTAAAGCTCTCTGGTTTCGGTAATTTTCAGTTGAGAGATAAAAGCCAAAGACCAGGTCGTAACCCAAAAACTGGAGAAGCGATCCCAATTTCAGCTCGGCGTGTGGTCACTTTTCATCCCAGTCAAAAATTTAAGCAACGTGTTGACCTCAGCCACAGATCAGACAAGGTCTAAGGATTAAAAATCTGAGGCAGCTTTGGCGGATCTAATACCAGACAAGCGTTATTTTACGATTGGCGAGGTCAGTAAGCTTTGTGATATCAAACCACACGTGCTTAGATATTGGGAGCAAGAGTTTCCGGTCTTACAATCAGTAGATCGCCGTTCAACGCGACGGTATTACCAGAGAAAAGATGTGTTGAATATTCTCCGAATCAAGCATTTGTTGCGCGAAGATGGGTTCACCATAAGCGGTGCTCGGTTAAAACTGAGAAGTGGTGAGCCCAGCGATAATAGTGAACCCTCCGAAGTTAACAAATCATTAGTCAAGCGGGAACTAGAAGCAATACTTTCGATTCTTCGCGGTGAGTGATAGGGGCCTGTCTGATATACTGCTCGTTTGATTGAAGTCGTCGGGGCGTAGCGCAGCCTGGTAGCGTACCTGCATGGGGTGCAGGGGGTCGTGAGTTCGAATCTCACCGTCCCGACCAACGGTATTTTTATAGATTTTGGGATTTCGAGTCATGAACGTCACGCTTTACAAAGTATTATGAAGATTCTCATTAGCAATGATGATGGGTTTCTGGCACCAGGGGTTAAGGCTTTAACTGAGGCGTTGTCTGATATCGGTGATGTAGTGGTTGTCGCTCCGAATAGAGACTACAGCGGCGCGAGTAATTCACTAACGCTAGACAGACCTTTAGTCGTTAACCAGCACGAGGAAAATTTGTTTTCTGTAAATGGGACGCCGGCTGACTGCGTGCATCTCGCGCTAACGGGGATACTAGATGATTTACCAGACATTGTTGTGTCCGGCATCAATAATGGCTCAAATATGGGTGATGATACGCTTTATAGCGGCACTGTTGCTGCGGCTATGGAAGCGTATTTGTTTGGTGTTCCATCGATTGCGATGTCGCTATCGAGTAAGAAGGAAAAGTATTTTTCCACGGCTTCCACAATTGCAAAAGAGATTGTACTAGGCGTGTTGAAGGAAAAGTCAGCCAAACCTTGTTTGCTGAACGTGAATGTGCCAGATGTTGATTTAAGTAGTCTTTTAGGGATAAAAACGACTCGCTTAGGTCGCCGACACAAAGCACAAGCTGCTGTGAAAGTCAAAAATCCACGTGGCCAAACCGCCTATTGGGTTGGTTCAGCAGGAGGTATTAAGGACAGTAGCAACGGGACTGATTTCGGCGCCATTGGTGCTAATTATGTGTCCATAACTCCGCTGCAAACGGACCTAACTGATGTTTCTAGTCCAGGGTTATTTAGCTTTTTAGATCGTTAGTGAAATTCACGGTTAGGCTTTCAGAAATTAACTCATGAATGCTTCAGGTAATGTTCGTAACGGTATAGGAATGACCTCTGATCGGACCCGTAGGCGAATGGTTGATCGGCTGCGCGATGGCGGAATTTCTGACGGAGTCGTGCTTCGGGCTATGAGTAAGGTGCCGCGTCATCTTTTTGTTGAGGAGGCCTTGGCAAGTCGTGCATATGATGACGTTTCTCTTCCTATTGGTTCCGGTCAAACAATTTCGAGACCCTATACTGTAGCGCGTACGTGTGAGTTAGCGAGAAATGGTACCTCCCTTAAGCGCGTTTTAGAAATTGGAACTGGCTG
>CBFIFN010000032.1:0-13223 GCA_965661885.1 uncultured Burkholderiales bacterium
AATTATTTTTGGTTCTAGTTTTTTCTTTTGGGTGGGAGCTCGGGAAGAGGTGTTACAGGCCGCTAATGTATATGGGGGAATTGTTTTTTTGGGGATGCCTTTAGTTTGGTTGTTCAACATGATGTGTTCTGTATTACGTGGGGCGGGTGCTATGACGCGGTCAGCCATGGCGATGTCCTCGGTTGTGACTTCCTACGCGCTATTGGGGTTTTGGTTGATGCCCCATGAGGCAGGGGCAACAGACTTGAGTGAGACGATGAGCCTAGCGGCCCGTGTATTATTAGCCGCATACGGCGTAGGAGTCGTATCGGCGTTGTGTTTGATCATGTTACCAGGGCAACCTGTCCGTCTTAATGGTTATCGTATCGACTGGCGCATCGTAAATTCGTTGCTGCGTTCCGGCCTGCTTGCCGGCACTCAATCGACGGCCACGATTGTATACTCACTGATCGCGACAGGCGTTCTCGGTCAGTTTGGGGTCCAGTGGTTGGCTGGATACGGACTGGCTGTTCGCTTGGAATTAGTGATGGTGCCAGTAATTTTTGGCGTTGGTAGCGCGCTAATCGCGATCGTTGGTGCCTATTCCGGTGCAGGCCAGCGGAAGCGGGCGATTCAAATTGCGTGGCGCGGCAGTATTCTTAACATAGCGATCGTTGGGGCAGTTGGTCTCACTGTAGGTCTTAACGCTGATTGGTGGTGCGGACCACTCGGTAGTAATTTAGGCGTCATCGCGCATTGCGAGACCACGCTGCGGACATTGGGACCTTTCTATGGTTTTTTCGCGGCAGGCCTCGGGCTTTATTTTGCTAGCCAAGGTTTAAATACGCTGATGTGGCCTGTCTTAGGCTCTTTACTTCGGATGCTTATTGTTATGAGTGGTTTGTTATGGTTTCAATTTAATTGGTTGAATACCCCGCAAGAATTTCTTTGGTTAATCGCAGCAGCGATGAGTTTTTATGGCGTATTCGTAGTTGCCGGGCTGAAATTCAGTGCCTGGCGAACGTGATAAGCTTTAACCCAATTTCCCATTACGAATTGAAGCTTTCACCGCTTTTAATAACTCAACACTAGGAAGACTATGACACTACAAATTCCCGATTCGGCGCTACAACTCCAATCGCTCATACGTGATGCGGGAGAACTCGAAATATCATTAGCTGAGGTGAGGGTTCTTAAGCCTGGCGCAGATGAAGTTTTAGTTCACGTGGAGGCGGCACCTATCAACCCCTCTGATTTGGGTTTGTTATTTGGTGCAGCGGACATGTCTACCGCTGAAATGTCTGGTAAAAATGCACTCTCCGTGATTAAGGCAGTTGTGCCAGAACGAGCAATGAGGGCCATGGCTGGACGGTTAAATCAACCTATGCCAGTCGGTAATGAGGGTGCTGGCGTTGTTGTTCAGGCTGGCAGTTCCGCCGCAGCACAACGTCTCCTTGGGAAAAAGGTTGCGATGCTTGGTGGGGCGATGTACACCCAGTACCGATGCATTAATCATGAGCAATGCCTTGAATTACCTGATGATGTATCTTCAGCAGACGGTGCGAGTTGTTTTGTTAATCCGTTGACGGCGCTCGGCATGATAGAAACCATGCGTATGGAAGGTCATAGCGCATTAGTTCATGCTGCTGCCGCGTCTAACTTAGGATTAATGTTGAATCGTATCTGCTTACAGGACGATATTCCGTTGGTGAACATCGTTCGAAAGCAAGAGCAAGTGGATCTTCTAAAGGCTCAGGGTGCGAAATTTGTTTGTAATATGGAGTCACCAGATTTTCTTGAAAATCTTACTGATGCTATCGATATGACAAATGCGACAATTGCGTTTGATCCAATCGGCGGCGGCAAATTGGCAAGCCAAATTCTCACTTCTATGGAAGTGGCCTTGAATAGGGATCCAAAGGAATACAGCCGATATGGATCAACTACCCATAAACAGGTTTACATATACGGCATGCTGAATACAGCTAAAACGGAAATAGCGCGAAATTTCGGTTTTTCATGGGGTATGGGTGGATGGTTGTTATTTAATTTTTTGACAAAGATTGGTCCAGTTGCGGAAGCAGAGTTACGTCAGCGGGTCGTGAAAGAATTGAAGACAACATTCGCGAGTAAATATTCTCATGAAGTTTCATTGTCGGGTGCATTGCAAATGGACGCCGTCAAGATCTATAGCCAACGTTCTACGGGTGCAAAATTTCTGATTAACCCTAGCCTGGGATAGGCATCAACCTTATAAATTTAGTCATGTGTTTGGGCGACGTGGATTGATGCAGTTATTTCGAACTTTGAATAGTCTCGAAGTTAACATCAAATACTCAGGAAAATACAAGCGCCGAAAATTAGGAACTTTCTAAGTTGCATTTTCTCTCATATTTTTGTTAGTTAACGGACCTGACTTTTGGAATGGATGATGTGATCATTGGCGGAAAAGTTAAAAAGTATTCCTTAAAAACGTTATTTTTCTGGCTGGCGGCTGTTATGGCGCAGGATGCTTTAGCAGATTATCACTACAGGGTTAGTGTAGATCCGGATCTTCGGAAAATGTCCGTCAATGTCTGCTTTGGGGGAGCTGTCCCAGATAAGCTAGTTGCAGAATCTATGGATGCTTCCGTCGCGCTAATTGGAGTTTGGCGCGAATCGGGCGAAGCGATTAAGACGTCTGGCTCCATCCCCACAGCTAGCCTACCAGCAGGCTCCTGTCTTGACTACGAAGTCGATATATCCAGGGGAATACAGCGTCACGACATGACAGGTCCAAAGGTTTATAAATCTCTTGGGGCGACTGCGGTTTCTAACGGACTTTGGTTTTGGAGACCTGAGTTATTTGCAGACAATCAGCGTGCTATAGTGAAGTTCGTCTTACCTCAGAATTTTTCAGTCGCTTCTCCTTGGATGCTGACTGACGAACTAAATGTTTTGGAGGTTACTAAAACCCCCTACGATTGGCCGTCATGGATTGTACTCGGACAGTTTTATAGCAGAACAATCAATATTGGCGATACACGATTCGATATTTCGATCCTGAATGGATCTCCGTCGCCTGACGCGGAAGCGTTGTCCCAATGGATTAAGAACGAGGCCCTCTACGCTCATACAAATTTAGGGCCGATACCATATCCAAATATCCAGATTTATATCTTTCCGAATGCTCGAGCAAGGCAACCCGTACCTGTTGCATATGTAACGCGCGGGGGTGGCCCGACACTCCACATGATGATCAATCAGCGCAGATCCATAAGTGAGTTTCATAACGATTGGACCGCCACCCATGAGCTATCCCACTTATTTTTGCCATTTATCTCTCCGGATGATGCTTGGCTTTACGAGGGGTTCGCGAGCTATTATCAATATGTCATTCGAGCGCGAGCAGGAGCTATGAGTCAGGCTGAGGCTTGGTCAGATATGATGTACGGGTTTCGTCGCGGAAGCCGCGAAGCAGAAGCTAGAGGTTTAACGCTGTTAGAGGCAACTCAGAAAATGTATCAGGGTGAACCGTTCATGCAAGTTTATTGGGCAGGAGCTGCGATGATGTTGATAGCTGACGTTCAGCTGAGGTCAGACCCCAATGACACATGGTCGCTCGACCGAGTGGTGAGAGAATTTAACCTTTGTTGCATGGACAGAACCCGATCTTGGACTGCTTGGGAAATCTTAACAAGTTTCGATGAAATTTATGGTAAACCTCTGTTTGTGCCGCTGATGAATAAATACGCAAGCTCAAATGAATTCCCCGTTCTCGATCCTGCGCTCGAATCTTTAGGGCTTGTTGTTAAATCGAGTGATTTGGAGTTTTCAAGCAATGCGGAGAAACGGTTACTTCGGGATCAAATCATGTCCCCCCCATCTGATTGATCGGCTAGAGGCTACCGTTTCTATATGGGCCGGGTAAAGTCTGCGCATAGATAGCAAATTACCTTATCGAAATGTGATGCATTCTTAATTCTAGAGGATATTAAAGGTCAGTTCCAAATGAAGAGAGCAGTAATTTACTTGTTAGGATTTTTGCCTTACCTAGCGATCGCGAACTCCAGTAATCCAGACTTTAAATACGAGGTTTTGGTCGATCGTGATTTGCGGTCCTTAGCAGTTTCGGTGTGTTTTGACTCACCACCGCCGACTAGACTATTTGGTAATGATTCCTCAGGGTCGTTGGTCTCCAACCCCAGGCTGGATACAGGGGAGGCTCTTAAGGTAACTGATGAGGGTATTGTCATTACTGAAACTGAGTTAGGGCGATGTATTTTTTATGACGTGTTATTGCAGCCCAGGACCCAGGGTGAACAGCGAGGAAGCGCTGAAACCCGGTTGGTGGGACAAAAACATATGCTTACTTCGATCGGTGATTGGTTGTTGAGACCTGAGCCTGATAGTGGCTATCGTCAATTTGAGATATCGTTTCGAATGCCATTGGGACGATACGTCTCCACTCCTTGGAGGAGAACCGGCGAGGCGGCGTTCATTGGCTACAATTTCCCTATTGCCTGGGAAGGAGTCGTTGTTTTCTCGCATCAAAAATCTGATGTTATTGATGTGAACAACAGCATTTTTGAAGTCACCGTTTTGGGGAAATTTCCACGTTTAGATCGAGAAGATTTTAATTCTTGGGTGAGAGATGCAGCGCGAGGTGTATCTTCACTGCTTGGTTTTTTCCCTAGGTCACGGGTCCAAGTGATCATAGTTCCAAGTGACCGTGGTAGCGAGATAATCCCTTGGGCTTACATCACAAGAGGCGGTGGTGCAGCCATACATTTATTTGTTAGACGCTCTGCTAATTTAGAGCAACTTTTATGGGATTGGAGTCTCCCTCACGAAATGTCGCATTTTATGCTCCCGCATATCGATTCCGGAGATTATTGGTTGATCGAGGGGTTACCAACTTATTTACAACATTTGTCGATGACTAGAAGTGGAAGTATAAGTCCAGACGAGGCTTGGTCGAGGCTCAATAGTGGTTTTTTATCAGGTGAAGGAGCCGGAAAAGGCACCACGGTATCCGAGTCAACGGCTCGTCTAGCAAAAAGGGGGACTTATCGCCACGTTTATTGGGGTGGTGCCGCATTTTTTTTTCGTAGGGACGTCGAATTGAGAGTTCGCTCCAACGGCAACGAGAGTTTATTGGAGATTTTGATGAAGTATCATGAGTGTTGTTATGATGAGAGCCATAGCGTTTCTGCAGACCAATTGTTAGCGGATTTCGATTCATTTCTGGGCTATGATTTTTTTACGTCGCAAAAAAGAATGGATATTGAACTGCAAATGTTTCCAGATTACGCTGATGCATTTCAAGAACTTGGATTACAGTTTTTGGGCGGCCACCCAGTCTACGAGAGGGAAGTCCGCAATGGCATGGCTCAACAAATTATGAGTGTTGACGAATACACCCAGTAAATGTAAGAAATTGTAAATTATTATGGATAGCTCAGATGTTTGTTTTCTACCTGCACATGAAATGCTTGATATGGTGCGTCGGCGGGAGATATCTGTATCGGAATTACTTCACTGTCACTTAAATCAAATTGCAAAAGTAAACAGCCATATCAACGCTATTGTCACACTGGATGAGGGACAGGCTAGAGCGACTGCGCAAGATATTGACAGACGCCTTGGTGCGAAACGTCATGTTGGTATTTTGGAGGGATTGCCCGTCGCTCATAAAGACCTCACGGTCACCAAGGGGCTGAGAACCACATTTGGGTCGCCCATTTTCAAAGATTTTGTGCCTGACCAAGATGCACTCATCGTAGATCGACTGAAACGGTCGGGTGCGATTACGATCGGCAAAACTAATACCCCGGAATTTGGAGCTGGTAGCCAAACTTTCAACGAAGTTTTTGGTGCTACTCGCAACCCCTATAATCTTGAAAAAACGTGTGGTGGCTCCAGTGGTGGGGCCGCCGCAGCACTTTCGTCTGGACTCGTAGCTCTTGCTGACGGATCAGACTTAGGTGGGTCACTGAGAAATCCCGCGAGCTTTTGTAATGTTGTTGGATTAAGACCGTCTGCGGGTCGAGTCCCCACTTGGCCTACTACAGCGGCTTGGTTTCCTCTCTCTGTTTTGGGGCCTATGGCAAGAACAGTGGCTGACGTGGCGATGATGATGTCTGTGATCGCGGGCTCAGATCGACGGTGCCCCTTATCGATCACGGAAAGTCCAGATATTTTTCGACAACGGTTAGAGAGAAATTTCAAAGGAGTGAAAGTGGCCTGGAGCCGAAGCCTCGGAGGGTTGCCGGTAGATGACGAAGTGTTAAATGTAGTCGAGTCGGCGGTCTTGGGGATGAAGGATATTGGATGCGTGGTAGAGGAAGTTGATCCAAATTTAAAAGAGGCAGACGAAGTGTTTCATGTTTTACGAGCGTGGCACATGGAGTCAACGCTAGGGGATTTATTGTCAAAGCATCCAGATCAATTTAAAGATACTCTGGTATGGAATATTGAGCAGGGAAAGGCGCTTTCTGGTGCAGACGTCGCTCGGGCAGAGCGATTGAGAACTCGGCTGTTTGAAAGGTTTAGTCGATTCATGGACACATATGAGTTTATAATTTGCCCTGTGACGCAAGTCTTGCCATTTGATATTAATATTCCCTACGTTAGCGAAATCAATGGAAAAACTTTGTCCAACTATCTTGAATGGATGAAATCGTGTTTTCACATCAGTGTTACCGGTCATCCCGCGCTATCAGTTCCAGCGGGCTTTTCATCTTCTGGGTTACCAGTCGGACTTCAGATTGTTGGGCGCTTCAGAGATGATTTTGGTGTTTTACAATTTGGGCATGCTTTTGAAAAATTGAATGAATTTTGGAAAATTCGTCCTGAGAACTTGGAGGTTTAACCGGTGTTTTTAACTTATATAGATTGGCAGACAAAAATACTAGCGACATTAGCGTTAGCGCTAATGATGTCGTTTACGAAATTCGTAGCTGCAAATGATCGAGTTTTTATTGACGACCTTCAAGGTATATGGTTTGAAAAAACGTATCTTGATGCGTTAAGAGCGACCAAGCAGCCGCACCAAGCGGAAAAAAAATCAAAACCGGTATTGATAGCTATTAAAAAAGAAGGGCGAGCGTACCCTTATTTTGCTACCGACATGGTCAAAGCAACATTGATGGTTGTGTTCGATGTTGAGCCGGGAGACGAGCCCAATTCCTATAGGCTAGTGTTAGGAGAAAAAAACGTACCAACTTCTGCTGACGACGTGGTTTACGTGTGGTTTGAGGGCAGGAAGGCCGCTGATGGTCAATTCAGAGTTCTCAAAATTAAGGAGCCTCTACTTATGAATGGTAAGCTAGCCACTTATGAGAGAGTGGGTAAGGAGTTGGGGCCGATTATCAATAACATCGTTTTAAGTGGTGAATATCTTGACCAGGAGGGAAAAAAATGGGTTTTTACTGACTCTGGTAAAGCATCATTTCCTGGAAAGAGTGAGTTTTACTTTGAAGTGTCGTTAATGAGGGGTGAGGCTACGTGCGATCACATTGAAGCTGAAGATATGAAATCAGCTACGGGATTGGCTTATTATGGATTTGAGTGGACTGCAACCGGCACTCTTCAACTTTTTGAAGCAAAACTGAATTCAGCCGGTGATGTCACGTGTTTGGACCAATCATTTACTGAGTTAACCCCCATGTAGATCTCCACCACTGCAGGGTTCTTAAATTACAAACAATTCGCTGAGGGTGTCTTATGAGTGATGTTGACCAAAAAAATACCCGTAACCGCGTTGACACCGTTCAGCAATGTTTGGAAGACATCAAGCTGATTCTCGGCGACCATCAAGACGAGAGTGGTTTTGTCAGGGATCAAGGAGTCGTAGGGTCAGATATCATCGGTGATGTTAAGCAAGTCGGGAGTTTGTCTAATCTGAGAGATAAGCTAGATGACATGCATCCGGCTGACATCGCAGCCATGCTAGAACAGCTCCCTCTTAACGAGCGTTTAATCGTGTGGAAGTTCATTCCTTCCGACCTGGATGGAGATGTGTTGTTGGAGGTCTCAGATGCGGTCCGAGAGACGCTCATAGCCGATATGGACGCTCAGGAGCTCGTTGCAGCGACAGAGCAGTTGGATGCGGACGAAATTGCTGACCTAGCTCCCGATCTTCCGGAAGAGGTTATCGCTGATGTATTTAGTTCGTTACCGGAAGAAGAGCGATTACAGCTAAGCGCAGCTCTATCATATCCCGAGGACACTGTAGGGTCGTTGATGGATTTTGAGATGGTCACTGTTCGTGAGGACGTGACACTTGATGTTGTGCTTAGATATTTACGTAGAATGGAGAGGCTTCCATCTAATACCGATAAGCTATTTGTTGTGGATCGCAGGGAAGTGTTGAAAGGGGTCTTATCAGTTAATGACTTAATAGTTAGCTCGCCGGAGACGCGAGTCAACGACGTGATGTCGACCGGCATCGTCAGTTTTTATCCTGATAGAGATGCAGAAAGTGCGGCGCATGCTTTTGAGCGTTATGATTTGGTTTCTGCGCCCGTAGTCGATGCGCATAATCGTATTGTGGGTAGGGTGACGATCACCGATATCGTTGACTATATACGGGAGGATGCTGAGCAAGAGTCATTAGGAAAAGTCGGTTTGCGCGATGAGGACCTATTCTCCTCTGTTTGGAAAAGCGCAAAAAATAGGTGGTTATGGCTAGCGGTAAATCTGGGGACAGCTTTTTTCGCATCTCGTGTGATTGGGATGTTCGAGGATTCGATAGAGAAATTAGTAGCATTAGCTGCGCTGATGCCAATCGTCGCAGCTATAGCGGGAAATTCGGGTAACCAAACTGTCGCACTAATAGTTCGAGCTCTCGCATTTGAAGAAATTAACAAAAGTAATGCCAAGGGACTTCTGCGTAAAGAATTGGCAATAGCAGTAGTGAACGGTATTTTGTGGGGATCCGTGGCTGGCGCCTTTGCGTGGTTTCTCTATGGCAGCATTGCTCTTGGGTTAGTGATGTTAGGCGCGATGCTATTGAACCTAATAGTTGGAGCAGGAGTCGGAATGCTTGTCCCTTTATTCCTGCAAAAAATGGGCAAAGACCCGGCTATAGGCTCATCGGTTTTACTTACGTTCAGTACAGATAGCATGGGATTCTTAATCTTTCTCGGACTGGCCACAGTATTCTTGGTGTAGTTTTGAAGAATCATTTCAATCTGACTAGTAACTAATTAAATGTAATGATGCGATTAAATAATTTGTTTAAAACAGACATTCGTCCGTCGGAAATTACACCTAAAAAGGTATTTGAATCCAAACGTTCCTGGATGAAATATGGCGCCCTATCTTTGGCAAGTATTGCATTACCAGCTCGATGCGAGGACGCAGTAAAAGAGAAAAAATCGCCATTATCTTTCGATAAGCAAAAAAGTAAATATTCCACTAATGAGGAAAAATCCAGTTACTCTGACGTAATCAGCTACAACAATTTTTACGAGTTCGGGACTGACAAGGAAGATCCGGCAAAGTATGCACACCAATTGAATACCGATGGCTGGACGGTGGAGATAGTCGGCGAGGTGTTAAAGCCAAGAATATTTGATGTTGATCAAATGATGAGTTTGGCGCCTCTTGAGGAGAGGATTTATCGTCTCCGCTGTGTGGAAGCCTGGTCGATGGTTATCCCTTGGGTTGGGCTGCCGTTATCCAAAATTCTCAAGGAGGCTCAGCCTACTGGAAATGCGCGATTTGTGGAGTTTATCTCTTTGCATGATCCCGAGCAAATGCCAGGGCAGCGACGTCCATCACTTGATTGGCCATATACAGAGGGGTTGCGTATTGACGAGGCAATGAACCCGCTTACACTTCTGACAATGGGTCTATACGGAGAAATGTTGCCCAACCAAAATGGAGCTCCCGTTAGACTTGTGGTGCCGTGGAAATACGGATTTAAAAGCCCAAAATCGATAGTGACCATTAGGTTAACTGAGCACCAGCCCAGAACTTCTTGGAATCATTCCAACCCAAGCGAGTATGGTTTTTATTCGAATGTGAATCCAAATGTGTCCCACCCGAGGTGGAGTCAGCGTAAAGAAAGGAGAATCGGTGAGTTTTTCAAAAGAGATACAGAGCTTTTCAACGGTTACTCTGAATGGGTTTCTGGCATGTACGGAGGCATGGACTTGTCAACGCACTTCTAGTGTCTCAGTTTCACTATGGGTGAGGTTCTGAATCCGCTGCCGGTGAGAAAAATGGCGCGAATTAATAGTCGACTGGTATGGTTGGTTGGCTTAGGTCCATTAGCTGTTTTAATTTACCGAGCCATATGGGACTCGTTAACCGCAAACCCCATTGAGTTCGTTTCTCAATTTACCGGTTGGTGGACATTATTTTTTATGATGATTTCACTAAGTGTCACACCTATGCGGCAACTGTTTAATGTGCCCGGTTTCTTTCCGCTAAGAAGAACTTTTGGATTGATCACTTTTACATATGCCCTAATTCATTTTTTAACTTGGTTGGTGCTGGAGCAATTCTTTGATTGGGCGGAGATCACACGCGACCTGTCTGACCGACCTTTTATATACATTGGGTTTATTGCTTTTATTGGCTTATTTTCCTTGGCGTTAACTTCTAATAAAAGAGCAAAAATTTCTATGGGTCCTAAACGTTGGAAACGGTTACATCAGGTCGTGTATTTTGTCGCTATCCTTGGTGTGACACATTTCTATATTCTGGTGAAAAGTGACGTGACAGAACCGTTGTTATTTGCTTCAGTTTTATTCTTATTATTAGGTTTTCGGTTATTTCAATATTTGCGCCGCTAGGCAGCAATAGGGTACGAGAGGTGTTTATTAATTATTGCCTTGGCGGATTACTATAAATATTCCTAGGATAATCCCTGAAAATCCGAAAATGCTGAAAGGTCCCACACTTTCGTTAAAAACCAACCAGGCTAGTGCTGATGCTACGATCGGCTCAGCTAAGACGAAGGTGGAAACGTTAGCAGGATGAAATCTCCTAACGCTCCAATTCATGATCGTATGTCCGATTAGCTGCGGCCCTAACGCTAAACATATGACACAAATCCAAGCGTCGACAGATATGGATGGAATCAGGTCCTTACTGTTTACTAGATGGTAAAAAAGCAAAGTCAACGTTGCAAATCCATAGGTAAGCAAAACATATATTTGTAAATCTATGGTGTGTCGTACCTTCCGCCCGATGATTAAATAGGCTGCGATTGAAATCGCTCCTAGTGTGGCTAATAGTTCACCCCTTAGAAAATATCTTCCTTCTTTTAGTGAGGTGTCGTCGCCAAGGCCAAAAATAAAAATAGAGCTAATCGTTGCAATGAGTATCCCGGTGATTTGCAATCTACTGACCTTTTCCCTAAGGATGGTGGCGCCCATCAAAGTGACCCAAATGGGACTTGTCGTTACGAGAAAGGTGCTCCTTGAAATCGAGATGTATTCTAGAGATATCATCCATGCTAGGAAGTGAATTGCCAAAAAAACCCCAGCCAGTGCAGTTGTGAATGTCGTTTTTAAACTCGGTTTGTAGTTACGCTTAAAAACCGGTTTGATTGAAAAAAGTCCAACACATAGAAATGCGAGCGCTAGTCTTAAAAGTCCGATTATGCTGGTCGATACTCCCTCGTATTGGGCGCCTTTGGTGAGTAGAGCTGCTGTAGCCATGATCAAAACGGCAGCTGTAAGTGGTAAATAGCCTCTATAGTTTTTACCGATCTCTGAGAGATCCAAAATCTAATTGAGCTTATCCGGAGTCACGGGGTCGGCTGGAAGCGCGTATACCTCGATACCCTCTTCTTGCAACTCTTTCATCGCTTCACCCGAGGCTTCACCACGAATAGAGCGATTGTCTGACTCGCCATAATAAATTTTTCTTGCCTCTTCAGGAAACTTTACTCCAACATCCTCGGTATTCTTAACCACGTAGTCGACAAATTTTTTATGCAAGTTTTGTAGGTCGACTCCGGCAAGGGCTGTTTCTTTTTTTTGTATTTGAGATTTGCCTTGTTTTGGCGACGCTGTGTTTACGTAGGGCGCCGAGAGTCTCTTAGTTATATTTTTAGAACCGCAAGTGGGACATGACAAAAGTCCACTCGATGTTTGACTCTCAAAGTCTTTTTGGGAAGAGAACCATCCTTCAAAATTGTGTTCTTGGTCGCATGCTAGATTATAAACAATCATAATTAAAACCGGATTTTATTGTTTGGGCGCGAAAGTTGATCTGGATCGATACATTCTTGTCCAGCGTCAAAAGTATAAATCAATGATTAGTGGTTGAATGGTACGATTTGTTCCTTAGAAAAAAGTTCTTCAATGGTTTCTCGTTCCCTTATTACGTGGGCTTTCTCATTGTCCACGAGGACTTCAATAGCCCTTGCCCTAGAATTGTAATTTGAGCTCATTGTCATGCCATAGGCGCCCACTGAGTGAATTGCTAGAACATCTCCTTCCTCAACGGATAAATCACGATCTTTTCCTAAAAAATCTCCGGTTTCACATATTGGTCCAACGACGTCATATTTCCGATTTTGTCTCTCAGCATTTTTATCGATGTTTTCTATCGCGTGATATGCGCTGTACAACGAGGGTCTGGCTAAGTCATTCATTGCCGCGTCCACGATCGCAAAGTTTTTATCTGGTCCGTGCTTTAAATATTCAACTTTCGTTAGGAGTAAACCTGAATTACCGACGATCGATCTACCCGGCTCAATCAGAATTTCCTGTTCTCGGCTCCCCATTACCTCCATCAACATCGCGACGAACGTATCATGGTCGATGGGCGTTTCCTTATCATATTGAATACCGAGGCCGCCCCCAAAATCGATGTGTTCAATTTTAATATTCTTAGAGCATAGGTCGTCTGTTAACTCCACCATTTTTAATGCAGCGTCCCGCATTGGCGAAATATCGGTTAGTTGAGAGCCAATATGACAGTCGATCCCTGTCGGATTGACATGGGGTAACTCAGTTGCGATCTTATAAAGCCGAATCGCATCTTCAAAGTCGACGCCGAATTTGTTTTCTTTGAGGCCAGTCGATATATACGGATGCGTTTTGGCGTCAACATCCGGATTGACTCGAAAGCTGATTTTTGTACTAATGTTTAAACTCTGCGCGACATCAGATATTCGATAGAGCTCAGATTCAGATTCAACATTAAAGCATTTGATTTTTTTTCGTAATGCTAAATCAATCTCTTCTGTTGTTTTCCCTACTCCCGAGAAAACAATTTTACCCGGGTCTCCTCCGGCT
>CBFIFN010000033.1:0-12893 GCA_965661885.1 uncultured Burkholderiales bacterium
TACCTTCACACCATCGGCGCCGACATCCACTAAAGCCTTTGCCGCCTCAGCAGTCGCTATGTTTCCACCAATGACATCGACCTGAGGATATTGTTTCTTTATCAAGGACACTCGGTCAATAACGCCTTGAGAATGTCCATGTGCAGTATCCACCACAATTACGTCTACGCCAGCAGCCACCAATGCCTCGACTCTATTGTCAGTGTCGTCTCCAACACCAACTGCTGCACCCACATACAAACTTCCTTGCTTATCCTTAGCCGCTATTGGGTATTCAGAAGACATTAGAATATCTTTAACGGTAATGAGTCCCTTCAGATAAAAATCATCGTCCACAACAAGTACCCGCTCGATTCTGTGCCGGTGCATCAATGTGATCGCATCCTCGCTAGTCGCGCCTTCATCAACCGTGATCAGTTTTTCAGCAACAGTCATAATTTTACTGATCGGTTGTTCCAAATTCCTTTCAAATCGAAGATCTCTGTTTGTCACAAGACCGACGACTTTTTTTCCATCCAGCACTGGAAGCCCAGAAATCTTATGTTGTTTCGTGAGATCCAAGACTGCTCCAACCGTCATATCTGGCGAAATCGTCACCGGGTCTTTGACTACACCGTTTTCGAATCTTTTGACCCGCGAGACCTCCTGAGCTTGATTTTCAACAGACATATTTTTATGAAGGACCCCTACCCCTCCTTCAAGCGCGACGGCAATTGCAAGCCGTGATTCAGTCACTGTATCCATCGCAGCTGATACGACTGGAATGTTCAAAGTGATATTACGAGTCAGTTGGGAAGCTAAGGAGACGTCTTTGGGGAGCACAGTAGAATGTGCTGGCACAAGAAGGACGTCATCAAATGTAAGAGCCTTTTGCTGTACACGCATGGTTATCTGCCATCCAAAGACGTTATTATACGATATCTAAAAGACAGGGATATATCCCCAGTGCAATAATTTGTAACCCAATGACCCAATGAACACAAAATTAAATTACATCCTAATTCTTTTATTCGCCCTAGGGCCTCAGTTGTTCTTAGTAGCACCGTACGCGCATTCTGCGACTCATAACGAGGCCTCTGCTATTCTTCAGAAAGCGCGAGCTTTAAACAAACAAGCGAGCAACGAAGGCTCTCGTTGGATTGTTGCGATTGAGCATTTACACAAATCAGAAGAACTTATGGTGATCGCTGACTATATCGGTTCCGTAAAACACGCAGAGAAAGCGATTTATTTTCTTAATCTGGGGATCAATCAAAAACAATTACCGCTCTACAAACACGAATAAGCACTGAGACTAAGACGCTATTTATTTTCCTTTGGAAATTAAACGACCACTGCGCCGGAGCTCTTTTGGATCAGCTTTCAGTGGCCTATAAATCTCAATTCGATCACCTTCCTGAACTACTACACTAGCCTTGACCCGTTTACCCCAAATCCCTACACACAAGGAATTTTCGGAGATAAAGTTTTTTGCCATTGCGGCAGTATCCGAGATTTTTAAAACCTCACCGACCGTCGAATTCGCCCTCACAAACAAATTTTGAGAATATTCATTCCTGTCTGATACGAACAAAATTTCAACCCGAATAGTTGGATCATTGACCATATAACTCGTCCGCTCTACCTACAAATGAATCCACGAATGTCTCAGCTATTTTATTGAAAACCGGACCAATTAACCTCGCCATCAAAACACCAGAAAATTCATAATTTAATTCAAAATCAATGCGGCTCCCATCATCATTTATGGGCGTAAAAGTCCACACGCCATTGAGCGAATCAAACGGCCCCTGAAGAAGCTCAACTTTTATTGTTCCTTGATTGCTGTTATCAGGCCGCTTAAGTGCGTTAGTTGTCTTAAACCCTTTATTCACGCTTTTGTAGCCGATGACGATTTCGGCAACCATCCGACTCTCTGATTGTTCGAAAATGGTTGATCCGCCGCACCAAGGAAGAAAAACTGGATATTGATCCACAGCATTCACGAGATCAAAAATTCGTTCTGCAGAATGCGGTACTAGTGCGGATTTACTTACGGTTGGCATAGGGGATTAACTTTTATTTCTTATCACGGAGCATGAACGCAGTTTTTGGAATAACATAGCCCGTAAATAACTAAACTACAAGTGCAATGAGTATTATCCAAAATAAAAAAGCCTACCATGATTTTTTTATCGAAGAAAAATTTGAAGCAGGACTCTGCCTACTCGGTTGGGAAGTAAAAGCCATTCGGGCAGGGCGGAGTCAACTTAAAGAATCTTACGTCATTATTAGAAGCGGTGAACTTTTTCTAATAGGGTCACACATCAGCCCATTGAATTCAGCGTCTACTCACGTCAACACGGATCCCATCCGCACTAGAAAATTATTGATGCATGGCGATCAAATTGCCAAATTGATCGGTAAAGTAGAAATTTCTGGGTACACATTGACGCCACTAGATCTCCACTACTCTAAAGGGCGGATCAAACTATCTATTGGACTGGCCAAGGGAAAAAAACAACACGACAAACGAGCAGTCACAAAAGAAAAAGATTGGCAACGCGAGCAACAAAGATTAATGCGCCAAAAACGTTGAGTAAACTCTATCTAGCCGTAATCAAGCCCCATGGCCTCTCGAACATCTCTCATTGTCTCCGACGCAAGCTTCCTCGCCCTTTCGTTTCCATCAGCGATAATGTTTCTCACCAACGCAGGATCATCAATGTACTGTTGGGCACGCTCTCGCATAGGATTCAACGCAGAATTAATGGATTCAACAAGGGGTTGCTTACACTCGAGACAACCAATACCGGCTGACTTACATCCCTCTTGAACCCATGATTTTTTCGACTCATCGGAATACACTTCATGCAACTGCCAAACTGGACATTTTTTTGGATCCCCAGGGTCCGTCCTTCTTATTCGTGCAGGGTCTGTGGGCATAGTCCTAATCTTTTTCTCTATTGATTCAACGTCCTCCCTGAGAGAAATAGTATTGTTGTAAGACTTGGACATTTTTTGTCCATCCAATCCAGGCATTTTCGACGCGGCTGTCAGCAACGCTTGCGGTTCAGATAAGATCATTTTTCCACCACCTTCCAAATAACCGAAAAGTCGCTCTCTATCACCGAGCGATAAATTCGCCGATTCTTCGAGCAATGCGCGGGCAGATTCAAGTGCAGAATCATCTCCTTGCTCTTGGAAACGATTCTTTAATTGCCGGTACAACTTTGCCCGTTTGCTCCCAAGCTGCTTCACGGCTGCCTCCGCTTTCGCTTCAAAACCTGGCTCTTTTCCGTATATGTGATTGAATCGCCGAGCTATCTCGCGAGTAAACTCAATATGAGCAACCTGATCCTCACCGACCGGAACTAAGTTGGCCCTGTATATAAGAATATCGGCACTTTGCAGCAATGGATAACCTAGAAAGCCATAAGTAGACAAATCTTTTTCAGACAATTTTTCTTGTTGGTCTTTATAGGTTGGGACTCTCTCCAACCACCCTAGAGGAGTCATCATAGACATTAGTAAATGTAATTCAGCATGCTCGGGGACTTTAGACTGAATGAATAATGTGGCTTGTGACGGATCAACCCCCGCCGCCAACCAATCGATGAGCATATCCCAGACATTTTTTTCGATGGCCTCGGGTGACTCGTAATGCGTTGTTAATGCGTGCCAATCAGCCACAAAAAATAGACACTGATACTCATGTTGAAGCTTTAACCAATTCTCTAAAACCCCATTGTAGTGGCCTAAGTGCAATGCGCCGGTAGGTCGCATCCCGGATAATACTCGGTCATCAAACATTACAACATCCCTCTATATACCAAAAACAAAAGATAAAATTCCCACCAAAAGTCCTAAAACAGGGTACATGATATTACTAAGGAGCCCAGTGGCCATCAGTAGCATAATGACTAATAGACCATAGGGCTCAAGCTTGGCTAAATTGTAAGCCATTCTATGCGGCAAAGCGCTGATGGCTATTCTTCCACCGTCTAACGGAGGGACAGGTATTAAATTTAAAACCATCAACACTAAATTGATCAAGATTCCACCTTTTGACATCTCCAATAAAGGAGATGAAAAATAGTGCTCTGGGGCCAACAAGGTAAGCTTGTATAACAACGACCAGCCGACGGCCATGGCCAGATTTGCACCGGGCCCAGCGGCAGCAACCCAGAGCATGTCTCGCTTGGGGTTATTTAACGCGGAGAAGTTTACCGGCACAGGTTTCGCCCAGCCAAACGCTAGCTTCCCTCCGCTCGCTAATAAAAGAACAGCAGGGACTAAAAGAGTACCCACTAAATCCACATGTTTGATCGGGTTTAATGTGATTCGACCCTCTTGAAAAGCGGTCAAGTCTCCAAAACGCTTAGCTGCATAGCCATGTGCGGCTTCATGCAATGTAATCGCCAATACTGCTGGGATTGCGTATAAACTTAACAATTGAATCCAATAACCTATATCCACTTCAACTCCTCAGTTATACCGGCCAAAATAAGATCGCACACATAAACGGAAAATTTGTTTGTACACCGCTAATGCTTGAGAGTTGCTGCAAGGATTTTGGTCAACAGCGTTACACGCATCACACATACAGATTATAGTTGATTTAAAGCAAGCAACTTACCAAAAATATGCATATTCAGCCAAATTCATACAGAAGTCCTATTCATGGCGATAATATAGTCGCCACGTCTCAACCCCTTGCGGCACAGGCAGGGTTAGCGGTAATGAACAAAGGCGGTAATGCGGTAGATGCGGCTATCGCTACAGCAATAACACTTACGGTGGTAGAGCCCACCATGAATGGAATCGGCTCAGATGCATTTTGTCTAGTGTGGGACGGGCAAAGACTGCATGGACTCAATGGTGCAGGTAAATTTCCAGCCAAATGGACATACGAACATTTTGAAAAATACTCCGAGATGCCGATTAGCGGTTGGGGCTCGGTGACGGTTCCTGGTGCAGTTTCGTCATGGGTTGAGCTGTCGCGTCGATTCGGCCGGCTAGACTTTGGACAACTATTTGAACCGGCAATCCGCTACGCAACTGATGGATTCTTGGTTTCCAATATTATTGCCAATCAGTGGGCTGCTCAAGTGAACCGTTTCAAAGAATTCGACGAATTTAATAGAGTGTTCACAAATAATGGTCTCACACCAACGCCAGGAGACCGTATTTCCCTGCGTGACCATGCGGATACGTTAACAAAGATAGCCTCTTCTCACGGACAAGCGTTTTATCAAGGTGCGTTAGCTGAACTTATGGTCGAGGACTCGGACATTCATAATGGTCAGTTAAGTATCTACGACCTAGGCGAGCATACTGTTGACTGGGTTTCACCAATTTCAGGATCACAGAAGGAATTTGAATTACATGAGGTTCCACCCAGTGGCCAAGGTTTAGCCGCTTTAATTGCGGTAGGAATTTTAAATTGCCTAGAGGATACAACCAAATCTTTATCGAGACTGACAAAACTCCACTTCGAAATTGAGTCAATGAAGCTTGCATTACGCGAAGCCTACTCAGAATTCAGCGATCCATCTTTCATGAAGAAATCTGTTGAGGAATTGTTATCTGACGCATACCATCAAAAATTAGCTGCGAAAATTTCAATGAATAAAGCGCTTCAATTACCGCTTACTCATCAGATCGTATCAGACACAGTCTACTTAACCACAGCAGACACAAACGGCATGATGGTTTCGTTTATTCAATCAAATTACATGGGGTTCGGGTCCGGCGTTGTTGTTCCAAATACCGGCATTAGTTTACAAAATCGAGCGGCTGGTTTTTGTCTTGATGATAAGCACCCTAATTGCGTCGCCGGTAACAAGAAACCGTTCCACACTATCATTCCTGGCTTTATCACTAAAGACAAAAAGCCATTTTCAAGTTTCGGTGTCATGGGTGGTGATATGCAAGCTCAAGGCCATCTCCAACTTTATCGGAAGCTTGTTGACGGCGAAAGGGACCCGCAAAACATGATCAATGCTCCTAGATGGAAGCTCAATAAAGATGGAACGTTATTATTAGAGGAAACCTTCGGTGACGATATGTTTATTGGCCTAGAGACACTGGGACATCGATTAAAGAAGATGCCATACGGGTCCTCCGAATTTGGAGCCGCTCAGATGATCATACGAAGCGCACACGGTTATGTTGCTGGTTCAGAGCCAAGACGAGATGGCCAAGCGGTCGGGAATTGAATTACGCCTTGTTTTCGGACATCGCTTTATTACGAATTGCGGTTAACGTTGTTCTAGTAGTGATAGCTTCCGGATCCACTTTAATGTGAATCAAACTAGCTGAGTTCTGATCAATGCAACGATTAATAGCCCCACGAATATCATGCGTAGACGTCACGGTTTCGGCATGTAACCCATAGGCCTTTGCAAGAGCAGCAAAGTCAGGGTTATTTAAAGTGGTTCCGTAGACGTGTGACGGATAATCCCGTTCCTGGTGCATACGAATTGTCCCGTACATACCATTGTCAAAAACAATAAATAAAATTTTGAGATTATATTGAATGGCAGTCGCAATTTCTTGCCCATTCATCAGAAAACATCCGTCTCCTGAAACGCTGACCACCAACTTATCTGGATGTGCAATTTTAGCAGCCACGCCGGCTGGAACCCCGTAACCCATCGCTCCATTAGTCGGAGCAACTTGACTACGAAAAGTCTCATACTGCCAGTATCGATGAATCCATCCACTAAAATTTCCTGCGCCGTTGGTCATGACCGTGTCACGCGGAAGCAGTTCACGCATGGCAATCATTAATTCGCTCAAATCGACGTCACCGGTCGATGGCTGAGGAATGATATTTTTTATATAAGTGTTGTTAGCTTTACTTAGCCAATCAGTAGACACCGACTCCAAAGGTTCTAATAAATTTAAAGCTTCGGCAGCCTCGTCAATATTAGAGTTAATTATCACAGAGGCCTGAAAGACCCGACCAAGCTCTTCAATTCCTGGGTGGATGTGTATGAGCTTTTGTTTCGGTGTCGGTGCCTCAATAAGTGTATATCCACCAGTCGTCATTTCTCCTAATCTCGCTCCCACAACAAGTAGTAAATCTGATTCCTTTACTATGCTTGCTAACTCCGGATTAATCCCAATACCTATATCACCGATGTAATTAGCATGACGATTATCAAATAAATCCTGTCTACGAAACGAGCAACCCACTGGTAAATGATTCTTCTCGGCAAACATTCTCATCTGTCTACATGCATTATCCGACCAACCGCCACCCCCTAAAATAACAAGCGGCCGCTCACTCAATTCCAACATTGAACGGACCTCTTGCATATTTTGCATCGAGGGCTGATGTGTGACGCGCTTCACTCTCTCAGAATTTTTAACACTGACCTTATGAACTAACATATCTTCCGGCAAAGCTAATACAACTGGCCCAGGTCTTCCAGAGCTTGCAACTTGAAAAGCACGTGCTACGTATTCCGGAATCCGCTCAGCTCGGTCAATTTGTGCAACCCATTTAGTCATTTGGCCAAACATGCGACGATAATCAATTTCCTGGAAGGCTTCCCGGTCAACCATGTCTCCGCCAACTTGGCCGACAAACAGGATCATCGGGGTTGAATCTTGGTATGCCGTATGGACTCCAATACTCGCATTCGTTGCTCCAGGCCCACGTGTGACAAAACAAATACCAACTTCGCCAGTGGCCTTGCCATACGCCTCAGCCATAAATGCGGCCCCGCCATCTTGACGAGCCACATACAAAGAGATGTCTTCACGCTTTAAATAGAGCGCATCTAAAACGGCGAGATAACTCTCTCCCGGAACGCAGAACGCATTCGAAACGCCTTGAACAATGAGTTGATCCACTAAAACTTCACCACCGCTTCTCATGCTCATACCCATTTGCCACCCCTAAAATATGTATTAACGTTTCATATTATCAAAAAAAAACCCGCCACTCGGACGGGTTTTTTTAGATTGAACTGGGTTTAATCAGATTCCTCCTCGGTACCCGAGGAGTCAGCTGCTGCGTCATCCGCCGCTGCAGCTTTCATGCTGAGTCTCAACCTGCCTTTATCATCAGCCTCAAGCACTTTCACCCTAACTTGTTGGCCATCCTTGAGATAATCTGACACAGCGTTGACTCGTTCTTCAGCAATTTGAGATATATGTAACAACCCATCTCTACCAGGCAATACGCTGACAATCGCTCCAAAATCTAAGAGTTTTAATACCTCTCCTTGATAAATTTGACCCACTTCAACGTCAGCAGTTAACTCTTCTATTTTTTGACGAGCAGCCTCCCCACCAGCCGCTGAGATACAAGCGATCGTGACTGAGCCGTCATCTTGAATATCAATAGTCGTACCAGTCTCCTCGGTAATGGCTCGAATGACCGCCCCTCCCTTACCAATCACGTCTCTTATTTTTTCAGGCTTGATCTTAAGCTGAATCATCCTTGGCGCGTAATTCGACAACTCTTCACGAGATTCGCCCATGGCGTCCTTCATTTTGCCCAAGATGTGCATTCTCGCTTCTTTCGCCTGCTCCAGTGCAATTTGCATAATTTCTTTTGTGATGCCTTGGATTTTGATGTCCATCTGCAGTGCAGTTATACCTGCCTCAGATCCTGCGACTTTGAAGTCCATATCACCGAGATGGTCCTCGTCACCCAAAATGTCAGTCAACACCGCAAATCGACCGCCGTCTTTAATTAATCCCATAGCAATACCGGCAACGTGCGCCTTAAGAGGTACACCAGCGTCCATCAATGCTAAACATCCACCACACACCGATGCCATTGAACTGGATCCATTTGATTCAGTAATTTCTGACACCACCCTGAGCGAATAGCCAAACTCTTCTTTGGAGGGCAACACAGCTAACAAAGCCCTTTTTGCTAGACGACCATGACCAATTTCTCTTCTTTTCGGCATTCCAAAACGTCCTGCCTCACCGGTCGCATACGGAGGCATATTGTAATGAAGCATGAAGTGATCTCGATACTCCCCCTCAATCGCATCAATAATTTGCTCGTCACGAGCTGTCCCCAGGGTGGAGACTACTAGCGCTTGAGTCTCTCCCCTCGTGAATAGTGCGGAGCCATGTGTTCTGGGTAACACACCTGTGCGTATTGAGATAGGTCGAACTGTACGCGTGTCTCGCCCATCGATTCTTGGTTCTCCAGCGAGAATTTGACCTCGCACAATATCCTTTTCAAGATGTCCCAATTGGTCATAAACGACACCCTTCTCGAAAGCACCTTCTTCTTCACCGCAAAGCGCGGCAGTGGTTGCATCAAAAACCGCGTTAATTTTATGTGTTCGTTCTTGTTTTTGTTTAATTGAGTAGGCCTCTCTCAAACCCGCTTCTGCGAGTTCCTTCACACGTGCGTCAAGAGCCATATCTTTTTCTGGAGCTTTCCAGTCCCAAAGCGGCTTACCCGCCTCATCAGCAAGTTCGTTAATAATGCCAATGACAGCCTGCATTTGCTCATGTCCATACACTACCGCACCCAACATCACACTTTCAGGTAGTTGTTGCGCTTCTGACTCAACCATCAACACTGCTTGCTCGGTGCCTGCTACAACAAGATTCAACTGGCTCTCGGCAAGCTGAGGAGCAGATGGGTTAAGCACATAGTCACCATTAATGTATCCGACGCGCGCCGCACCAATCGGTCCATCAAATGGGATACCCGAGATAGATAAGGCCGCCGAGGCGCCGATCATCGCTGGGATGTCAGCATCTATCTCTGGGTCGGATGACATAACGGTTGCAATAACTTGGACCTCGTTCAAAAACCCGTCTGGGAATAGAGGTCTGATTGGTCGATCTATTAATCGACAAGTAAGCGTTTCTTTTTCTGAAGGTCGCCCTTCGCGCTTAAAAAAACCACCAGGAATTTTTCCTGCGGCGTAAGTTTTCTCTTGGTAATCGACTGTCAACGGGAAGAAATCTTGCCCTGGTCGCGCCTCTTTTTTACCGACAACTGTCACCATAACTACAGTTTCACCGAGCGATACCAAAACCGCGCCCGAGGCTTGTCTGGCGATCTCGCCTGTCTCTATACTTAGTTGATGTTCGCCATACTGGATAGTTTTTTTCGTAGCTTTCAAAATTGTAACCTCAAAAAAATAGGCGCGGACATTCCGCGCCATTTATAAATTAATTAACTCCCAAGTTACTCACATTCAATACAAACTGATTCCTTGAGTTTTTCACCTTTCGCCGCTTTATTTTCTCAGGCCAAGGCTTTCGATTACCTTTCGGTAACGATCAACATCGTTGCGTTTCACATAATCGAGCATCTTCCTACGACGGCTTACCATCTTCAAAAGACCTCGTCTGGAATGATTGTCCTTCGCATTAACCTTAAAATGGTCAGTTAAGTGGTTAATTCTTTGGGTCAGTAAAGCGATCTGTACTTCAGGGGACCCGGTGTCTCCCTTCGCTTTCTGGTACTCACCTACAGTCTTTGCTCTATCCGCAGCAGTTATTGACATGTATTCGTTTCCCTAATGGTCAAAAAAGGCCGAATTATACAGCATAAATCATAATTAGTTAACCTTTAACGGCGAGCCGAAACAATAGACTCTAACGACATTAAACGTTTAGCTTTAAGAACCCCCTTATTATCGAGATCAGCGAGTCCAGCAAAAATGCCGTCGTATGTATACACGGACACCAAACCCTGCTCACACGATAGCTCCGTCATATTTAACACTTGCCCGTTAGTGAACGCCCTCTCAATGTTGTCGGAGAGGGAGACTTTAGGTAATTTAGAAAGTGTAAAGTCCACATTTTTCAATAGCTTAAGTCTTGATTCCAAATCCAATTCCTCGAGAGCCTCAAAACTTGTCGCATCAGTAATTACAACTTGCTCAATACTTATTCGACGTAATGACAATAAATAACCCTCAGTTCCGAGAGCGTTAGCTATGTCCTCAGCTAACACCCTAATGTACGTACCTTTAGAGCAAAAGACCGACAAGTGAACCACAGCATCAGACACCTTAGTCAGACGTAAAGAGTGGATAGTGATCTGCCTTGCGGCTCGATCAATATTTCTTCCCATCCGCGCTAATTTATACAGCGGTTGACCATTGACCTTTATCGCGCTGTACATCGGCGGCACTTGATCTTGCGTCCCAATGAAAGATTTAGTTACTTCGTCTAACCGCTTTGGGTTCGCAGCTATCTCTTCAGCTTTAACTATCTCTCCTTCAGCGTCACCCGTCGTACTCTTAAAACCGAGCTGAATTGTAGCCTCATAGACTTTATCAGAGTCACTGAAAAAGCTTATGAACTTCGTCGCTTCGCCTAAGCTGATTGGAAGGAGTCCGGACGCTAACGGATCCAAGGTTCCCGCATAGCCTGCTTTCACATTTCCAAAAAGTCTTCTTACACGCTGAAGAGCTTGATTCGATGACATTCCACATGGTTTGTCTAGCAGAAGGACGCCACTGTGGAAGGAACTCATACTCTAAAAGTTAATACTTGAGACCAGTCAATTGATTCAACTTTTCAAGCGCGCCTCGGCTAGCAATCGACTAATTCGATCACCTTGCTCAAGTGTGTCATCGTACTTAAATGCGATATTAGGCGTCACTCTCATGTGGAGATGTTTTGCTATCTGGCTTCTTATAAAACCTTGCGCCTTATTAAGAGTTTCCTCAATTTGAGCCTTATCATGGTCTTGTCCTAGACGCGTGAAAAACACCCTCGCGAACGATCCGTCCGGGCTCACGTCAACGTCGGTAATTGTTATATCCCCGATCCTTGGGTCTCTAATTTTCGAACGAACTAGCTCAGAAATCTCTCGCAAAAGATAATCTCTGAGACGCCCAGCCCTTTGGGTGCTTTTAACCAAAATGCTTCATGAGCCGAGATTCATAAAGTGCGAGCGGTTTCCACAACCTCAAACACCTCAAGTTGATCACCCTCTTTTATATCGGAATAATTCTTAACAGAGAGCCCACACTCAAACCCAGACTTCACCTCTTTAACATCATCTTTAAAACGCTTGAGAGTATCCAATTCGCCTTCGTGAATCACAACATTGTCCCTAAGCAACCTCACAGAAGAACCACGCTTAATCATCCCTTCCAGAACATAACATCCAGCAATGGATCCAACCTTAGAAATTTTAAACACCTGCCTAATCTCGACCAGACCTAATGTCTCTTCCTTCCTATCTGGCGAAAGTAGCCCGCTCAAAGCGGCCTTCACTTCATCGACAGCATCGTAAATAATATTGTAATAACGAACATCTATTCCATGACTTTGAATCAACTTCCTAGCGGTTGCATCTGCTCTCGCGTTGAAGCCAATAATTACCGCATTGGAAGCGAGCGCCAAGTTTATGTCTGAGTCGTTAATCCCTCCAACGCCTGAGTGCACTATATTCACTTGTACCTCATCGGTAGACAAACGGATTAATGACTGAGCCAGTGCCTCACTAGAACCTTGCACATCAGCTTTAATAATTAATGCGAGCGATTTTGCCGCGCCCTCTTTGAGGTGATCAAACATATTCTCCAACTTCGCAGCCTGCTGCTTTGCAAGCTTCATCTCCCTGACTCTGCCTTGTCGAAATTGCGCAATCTCCCTGGCTTTCTTCTCATCTTGTAAAACGACAAGCTCTTCTCCCGCACCGGGAACGTCAGACAAACCCTGCACCTCAACGGGTATCGAAGGTCCAGCCGCACCAACAGTTCGGCCGTTTTCATCAAGCATTGCGCGAACGCGACCATAAACATCACCTGCTAATACGATATCACCTCTGTTCAAAGTTCCGCCTTGAACCAGGATTGACGCGACCGGCCCTCGACCTTTATCGAGCCTTGACTCAATGACGACGCCTCTCGCAGCAGTCTCAACTGGGGCTTTTAAGTCCAGCATTTCAGCCTGTA
>CBFIFN010000034.1:0-12764 GCA_965661885.1 uncultured Burkholderiales bacterium
CTGCAAATGAACTTCCGCTTAAAAATCGTCATATCAACTTTCCACAAGCATGAATTCTCGCGTTAACAAACACATCCCAGCCCTAATTAGGGGAGACAACACGTATCCTGGTTGACCAAAGCTCGTAATCAGTCTTGGATTCTTCAATCAAGTCATCAATACTACAGAAAATCAGTCATAGCATATTTAGTCTACGACTCTCGAGCCGTGTTTCATGAGTCGGTAAGATCCTTCACCAAAGAATCGCGAAAATTCTCGGAGACCTCTTCAATGTCAACCATATAATTTGGGTGATCTATACCAATTCCAAATGAACCTCCGTGTAATAGCGACTTTTTCATATCGTCTGTTAATTCAAATCTAAGAAAATGCACTGAGGAAGTTTTTTCTCCATTTTCTCGGTCTAAATCCTCATCCGCAAAGGGAAACACTTTGGCAAAACCGGGCACCCTAATCCACACTCGATCCTCTAGGTCAATGAGCTTGCCAAGCGCGACTTTTCTTTCATGCTCGTCTGGATACTCAATTAACAACGTAGCCTTCAAGTTATTTCCATCTGGAACCAACGGCAGATAGGCATTCAACTCCTCCTCGATCGCCTCCTCTTCGAAAATCTTCTCCACACGCAGCATTTCTTGGACTTGATATTGCACTGTCAAGGCATCCTCAAACAAGACGGTTACATGTTCACCCAAATGCATTTTACGGGTTTTCTTATGCTCCATGACCTCCGCTCGAAATGCATTCCTGCGCTTTGCATACTCTTCCAATGACATCAAGCTATTTCTGTTCAACATTTATCTCTCTCCAATTCTTATAAATCGTACGCTATGCGCAGTAACGTCAAGGGGTGTCGTTTTTTGACTCCACCCAGATCCTGCTTTGCCTCTATACCCTGAACGATATGCGTTGCAGCAATAGCGCAATCCGAACTGATGTACTGGGGAACCTCCTCGCTCATCTGTCGAAACACCGGTCGCCCGATCTTCATCGAATCGTCAAAGTACTCTTTCTTAACGCCCCACGTGCCATCATGCCCTGAGCAGCGTTCCACCGTCTTTACAACCGTGCCCGGCACTCGTTCCAACATTTCTTTCGTTTTCAAGCCGATATTCTGTACCCGCAAATGACAAGGTACATGATATGAAACCTGTCCGAGCGCAACCTTGAAATCAAGGTTTAAAAGACCATCTCGGCCACGTAAGATCAAATATTCAAATGGATCAAACATCGCTTGAGCGACCAATTTGACCTCTTCGTCATCGGGAAACATGAGCGGTAATTCTTGCTTGAACATCAAGGTGCAAGAAGGTACAGAAGTCATTAAAGCAAAACCATCCCGTACATACTTCGCCATTTCAGGAATATTTTTCTCTTTCAGCGTCTTGACTGACTCTAGATCGCCCAATTCTAACTTCGGCATTCCACAACAAGCTTCTTTTTGAACCGCTACAACCGGGACTTTATTGTGCTCAAGGACTTTGAACAAATCATCACCAATATTAGGTTCGTTGTAGTTCACATAGCATGTGACAAAAACCGCCACCTTTCCCGGAGCGCGTTCGCCATCTTGCGGCGAAGCCACTAACGCCTCAGGCTTTTTAGAGCGAAACGTCTTTCCGGCGTATGTCGGTAACTTTCGATCTTTATGAATGCCCAACGTCTTTTCCATTAGCGCACGCGTTGACTTATTCTTATTCACCGCGTTCATCGTCTGCACGACTACGGGAATAGCCGAGAGCTTTCCTAGGGCGTCAGTGCTTGACAATAATTTATCGCGAAATTTCGTCTCGCCTTTTTTAAATTTCTGAGCCTTAGCTCTCAACATCAAATGAGGAAAATCGATATTAAACTCATGCGGTGGAACATACGGACATTTATTCATGTAACACATGTCACACAAATAACATTTATCCACAACCTTTGAGTAGTCTTCCTTAGCGACTCCGTCTACCTCCATCGTCGAACTCTCGTCGATCAAATCAAAAAGGGTCGGAAAGGTAGTACACAGGCTAACGCAACGCCTGCATCCGTGACAAATGTCGAAGACTCGCTCCATTTCCTCGTGAAGCGGTTCCTCTTCATAGAATTCCCCATCCTCCCAGTTCAGCGGATGCCTTGTTGGTGCTTCTAAGCTGCCTTCTTTCATACCTTGTCCGTCATAAAGTTTCTAGTCAATAAAAAAGCGCGGGTAAACCGTTCGTTTTCCCGCGCCCTCTTGCAGTCGTTCAACCTTGCGAGCTAACGTTAATCTTCTAATGCGTCTAAAGCTTTTTGAAACCTGTTGGCATGTGAACGTTCCGCCTTCGCTAACGTTTCGAACCAGTCCGCGATTTCATCAAATCCTTCATCCCTTGCAGTTTTTGCCATTCCTGGATACATGTCAGTATATTCATGTGTCTCACCTGCAACAGATGCAGTAAGGTTGTCACGAGTACCGCCTATCGGTAATCCTGTTGCCGGATCACCGACCTGCTCAAGATACTCTAGGTGTCCATGCGCATGCCCTGTCTCACCCTCTGCGGTTGAGCGAAACACGGTTGCAACATCGTTTTGTCCCTCAACGTCCGCTTTATTAGCAAAATAAAGGTACCTTCGGTTCGCCTGTGATTCGCCGGCAAAAGCGTCTTTCAAGCTTTGCTCTGTCTTAGACCCTTTTAAGTTGGCCATTCGTTCTCTCCCTCTCGTTAATTAGTTAGCTACAACCCCCTCTGCATAAAGGTTTTGTAACAAATTGACAATCAAAATCTAGAGTAGTTCTAAATTTTATATACCGGAAGTTTATTTTTGCGGCGAGTTTCTGTCAATCCGGCGGCTATTTTAATCGGGGCGTGAGTAAAAGCGATTCGACGGGCCACAATTATTTTCTTTTTTGACGAAAATAAGACTTATTTTCGTAAAACCTGGGATCTTCGTTCCCAGTCCACCAACCAGGAATACCGAGAACTGGTAAGGGAGAAAGACTTCGACCTGATGAAAAATTATGCTTTTGAGGAATAATTTGGGATAACACCAAATCAACGTCCGAGACGGAAATGTCCGAGTTTCTTTTTAAATTCAGCTCTGTGTCATTCAATATTAGAGCTTTACCCGTCATTCCAACATAAGGCTTCATAGTCTTCTCTATCAAACCATGCCCGAAAATAAAGAAAGACATATGTTTAGCGACCATTTCCCTCCTTTTACAAAATAGCTCAATCCACTCAAAATTAACCAACAAATCAGTGAGAGTAGAACTTTGGGAAATGACGATCATCCCGTCCTCGTCAAAAATTGTTAATGCATCACCCTCCGGGGTTCGAGAATTCGAAAAATTATTTTTTAAGACGGCAAAATGTCGCGCGTTCAAAACTGCTTTTGACTTGGGAAATAAAAACCAAGTAAGAGCGTTTAACAAATCATGCCAATTTTTTTGCCGAACTGGCACCTCTCCAAACAGAAATGTCCGTTGTTCAAATCCGTCTTCAAACGTTTGGGGACGGCTTGATTGGTCAACAAACCGTATGGGCATACCACTCGCGTTATACATAGTGTCACTTCGCTTGACGGCCATCCCATTAAGTTCATCAAGGCTTGGCCAATCACATAGATTCAGCATGCGAAGATATTTCTTAACATCCGAGCACATATTACTCGTTAATAAGATTGTCTGGCCCCTCAAGTACTCCAAGTCATTCACCACTGAAAGATTTAAACGGTAATGTTAGCCTGTATACGAGTGGAACATTTTTTGGAGTTGTAGATTAGATGGATCGAATAGATTGCGTTGTTATTGGTGCTGGAGTTGTCGGATTAGCAATCGCTAGGGCTTTAGCCCTCGAAGGTAAAGATGTAATCATTCTTGAAGTCGAAGATAGCTTTGGGGTCCATACTAGCTCCAGAAATTCTGAAGTCATTCACGCTGGCATTTATTATCAAAACAAATCTCTGAAGGCTCAGTTATGCGTTTCTGGTAAAAAAATGCTCTACGATTATTGCGCGCAACGCAATATTCCGTTTAAACGGACAGGAAAACTTATTGTTGCCACCAACGAATCGGAAGTCGCGACGGTGAAGAATTACATAAAAAAAGCAGAAGAGAATAATGTTGATGACCTGATATGGCTAGACAAAAATCAAGTTGCGAATCTTGAGCCAGACATTAAGTGCGTTGGAGCTGTTTTTTCGCCATCCACCGGGATCATTGACTCACACACTTATATGCTCAGCCTTCTAGGAGATGCGGAGAATGCTGGAAGCGTCATCGTATACAACACGCCTGTTGAATCGATTAAGGCTAGCAAGGAGGGGTTTCTTATTCAGACGGGAGGACCAGCTGCTTTTGAGCTGCAAGCCCACACCTTAATCAATGCGGCAGGTTTAAACGCGTGTGATTTGGCGCACTCCATCGCGAAGTTGGACAAAGCGTTGATACCGAAACCTTACTTTGCAAAAGCACACTACTACTCATTGTCCGGACGCAATCCTTTTAAGCATCTGATTTATCCAGTTGCACACAAAGCGTCACTCGGCGTTCATGTAACAATCGATATGGGTGGAAATGCTAGATTCGGGCCCGATCTAGAGTGGGTAGATGACATTGACTACACTTTTGACAATTCAAGAGAGGAAGCTTTTTATGATGCGATTCGTCAATATTGGCCTTCGGTCAAAAGAGAGTGGCTACAACCAGGTTACACCGGTATCAGACCAAAAATATCTGGCCCCACGGAACCAGCAGCTGACTTTTTGATTCAAGGCCAGAAGGAACATGCTATTAAAGGCCTCGTGAATTTGTATGGCATTGAGTCTCCAGGGCTGACTTCCAGCTTAGCAATCGCGAACATAGTTAAAAACTTAGTGGGAAATAATGATTAACAGACTACGAGGTCATTTCATTTTTTTGTTGCATATCAAGCAAGTCCAACGCAACGTCAACGATCATATCCTCCTGACCGCCAACCATTCCTCTACGTCCGAGCTCTACCAAAATATCAATTGTTTTTAACCCATACTGCGCAGCAGCTTTTTCCGCGTGCAACAAAAAGCTTGAATAAACTCCAGCGTAACCAAGAGCCAGTGTCTCACGATCAACTCTTACTGGACGGTCTTGAAGTGGTCGAACGATATCTTCTGCTGCATCAATCAATTGATACAAATCGCAACCATGATCCCATTTAAGACGATCTGCTGCTGCGACAAAAACCTCCAGGGGCGCATTACCCGCCCCGGCACCCATCCCTGCCAAGCTTGCGTCCACACGATCACATC
Source organism: uncultured Burkholderiales bacterium (assembly GCA_965661885.1). GTDB lineage: Bacteria > Pseudomonadota > Gammaproteobacteria > Burkholderiales > Eutrophovitaceae > Eutrophovita. The sequence goes on from CBFIFN010000034.1 coordinate 5,251, forward strand.
CCTCCTCCACCGCAACAATTGAATTAGCTACGCCAAGACTTAAATTGTGGTGTGCGTGCATTCCAGTTTGCGTTTCTGGTTTGAGTACGTCTTTGATCGCCCTGAACCGATCACGCACATCATTCATATTCAACGCTCCTCCCGAGTCCACCACATATACACAGGCAGCCCCATAGCTTTCCATGAGCTTAGCCTGCTCAGCGAGACCCGAGGGGGTATTCATATGACTCATCATTAAGAATCCAACCGGTTCCATTCCGATCTTTATCGCGTACTCAAGGTGCTGCTTCGAAATATCAGCCTCCGTGCAATGCGTTGCAACTCGAACTACCCGCGCTCCCGCATCAAACGCAGATCTCAAGTCATGAACCGTACCGATCCCAGGAATCAATAGTGTTGCAACTTTAGCAAAAGATAATTCCTCAGAAACCGCTTCAATCCACTCAACGTCAGTATGCCGGCCAAAACCGTAGTTAAATGAGGAACCTTGCAACCCATCTCCATGCGCTACTTCAATCGAATCGACATGCGCCTGGTCTAGAGCTTTAGCGATACTTTTGACGTTCTCAATCGTATATTGGTGTCTTATAGCGTGAGATCCGTCTCTTAGCGTGACATCTGAAATATATATATTTTTATTCATCGTCTGACATCTTCCTTTCTCGAATCCGCTAAAGCTAGGCTATCCAACAATCTTTCGGCAAGCTTTTCGCCCGTAGCAAGCGCAGCCGAAGTCATGATATCTAGATTTCCAGCATATGCAGGCAAATAATGTGCTGCGCCCTCGACTTGGAGAAAAACGGTAGTTTTGATGCCCGACAAATCACCAACACCCGAAATACGGCAAGGGTTTTTAGGGCCAAATTCCTCAAATTGGACCCTCTGTTTAAGACGATAGCCTGGAACATACGCGTGGACCTTTGAAACCATTTCTTCAATTGCAGCCTCAATTTTCGAGGGTTCAACTTTAGAAGACAAAACGTAAACTGTATCTCGCATCAGCATCGGCGGCTCCGCTGGATTAAGAATTATTATTGCCTTTCCTCGGGACGCGCCACCGATAACTTCAATCCCCTTCGATGTGGTTTCAGTAAACTCGTCTATATTAGCTCTCGTTCCTGGTCCTGCCGAACGGCTGGAGATCGACGCAATAATCTCCGCGTAATGAACGTCAGTTACTTGAGATACCGCAGCAACGATCGGAATTGTGGCCTGACCACCGCATGTGACCATGTTTACATTAGGCTCATCAAGGTGTTCTTTGAGGTTCACTACCGGGACACAGTAGGGCCCAATAGCTGCCGGCGTCAAATCGATCATTCTAATATTCGGTTTGATAGAACGCACTAATCGATCGTTTTCGATATGAGCGCTAGCTGAGGTCGCATCAAACACAAGATCAATATCGGACATCGCTGGATCACGGAGGAGCCCTTGAACGCCTTCCGAAGTCGTCATAACGCCGAGACGTGATGCTCGCTGCAATCCGTCCGATTTTGGATCGATCCCGACCAGAGCTGATATCTCGAGAGATTGTCCGTGCCTTAGAATCTTCATCATCAGATCTGTCCCTATGTTTCCAGATCCGATGATCGCAGCCTTTAATTTTTTCTCCATCTAAACCCCCCGTGTTTTAAATTGCGAAACCAGCCCGCAAGATAAAAACTCAACATGAGTCAATACTTTTTTAAGTGATCCATGAACACTATCTCAATATCATTATAATTCACCTAATCACCAAACTTTACTTTACGCTTAGTAGAATATAAACGGTGGGTTATCAACAAATATCAAATCGTTTTAAATTGGAGAGAGCATGAATAAACTAGATCTTTCTGGACGGACCGCAATCATCACGGGAGGTGCTTCAGGTATCGGAGAAGCCACAGCGAATCGAATGATAAATTCCGGAGCACGAGTCATTATTTGGGATACGCAGACCGAAAAATTCGATAAGTTTAGTGAGGAAATCCAATGCATCAAAGTTGATGTTTCAAACGAGCAGGATATCTCACATGCTCTTGAAAACTCACTCAAGGAGCATTCAAAAATTGACATATTAGTTAACTCCGCTGGTATTAACGGCGTGAATGCCCCGCTTAAAGATTACCCCACAGAGATTTGGAAGCAAGTGATCGATGTGAATCTGATTGGGGTCTTTTTAACTTGCCGCGCGGTCGTTCCTCACTTACTCGAGCATGGCTACGGTCGAATCGTTAACATATCGTCCGTGGCCGGCAAAGAAGGTAACCCATCAGCTTCCGCATACTCTGCCTCCAAAGCAGGCGTAATCGCTCTAACCAGATCGCTAGGGAAAGAACTCGCAACATCCGGTGTGCTTGTCAACGCAGTTACGCCAACGACTGTCGACACGCCTATTTTAGAACAGGTGTCACAAGCCCATATTGATTATATGAAATCAAAAATCCCAATGGATCGTCTTGGAAATGCAGACGAACTCGCATCGCTGATTACATGGCTTTGTACAGACGATTGCTCATTTAGTACCGCGGCGGTTTTCGATGCCTCTGGCGGTAGAACAACTTATTAACGAAACTTAATTGTAAGGATACGATATGAAAATGAAAGCTGCGGTTATCCGTGAAATGGGGGCTAAGCAACCTTATGCAGAATCTAAGCCTATGAAAATTGAGGAAGTAGAAATTGGAGCACCCCAAGAAAGAGAGCTACTGATTCAAATTAAAGCAGCAAGCCTGTGTCATTCTGACCTCTCCAGCGTCAATGGCAACCGACCGAGGCCAATGCCAATGATCTTAGGCCACGAAGCCGCCGGTATCGTAACCGAATGTGGGCCTGGCATCACAGACATTGAGGTGGGAGATCATGTGGCGCTTATTTTTGCTCCAAGTTGCGGGGAATGCATCTCCTGCAAAGAAGGACGTCCTGGGCAATGTGAACCGGGGCAGCAATCAAACGGCGCCGGCACTTTACTCGGAGGAGGCATTCGTCTCAGTCAAAAAGGTGAAACGGTTTATCATCATGTGGGGGTGTCTGCGTTTGCCGAGTACTGTGTGGTGAACAGAGGTTCGGTTGTCAAAATCGATCCCTCTCTCCCTTTTGATGAAGCAGCCCTTTTCGGTTGTGCCGTACTCACGGGTGTTGGTGCCGCCCTCAACACGGCCGGAGTGTTTCCTGGATCCTCTGTTGCCGTAGTTGGTTTGGGAGGCGTCGGACTTAACGCGCTACTAGGTGCAAAAGTCGCGGGTGCTAATCAAATCGTCGCGCTAGACGTCCATGATGACAAGCTGGCGATAGCAAAAAGACTCGGCGCCACCGCTACAGTTAACGCTTTAAATGACAATGCGATTGAAACGGTCAAGGAACTCACCAATGGTGGCGTGAATTTTGGTCTTGAAATGGCAGGGTCCGTCCAAGCCATGGAATTAGCATATCGGATTACCCGGAGAGGCGGTACCACGGTGACTGCTGGACTTCCACATCCAGATGCACGCTGGGAACTCCAGCATGTCAATTTGACGGCCGAAGAACGGACCGTGAAAGGAAGTTACGTCGGTTCGTGCGTCCCCTCTAGAGACGTCCCCCGATACATCAATCTTTATAAAAGTGGAATGCTACCGGTGGATAAACTCATGAGTGACCATTTAAAACTTGAGGATATTAACGAAGGGTTTGATCGATTACAATCCGGGCACACTGTTCGACAGATCATCATGATGTAAGCCTACGAACCACTGTGAGTAAAAAAATTTGACCCCCGAACGAAGTAGCTACGATTACGATTCACTGCTGGAATTTGCCACTTCACTGCTAGTTCGTGCAGGGATGGAACCATCAAAGGCAAGCGTGATTTCGGAGGTCCTCATTGAAGGTGATCTCCTGGGTCACGACACGCACGGTTTACAATTACTGGCGCCTTACCTAGCGGACATTAAATCAGGCGCGATGGCGATTCATGGTGAACCTGAAATAATCAGTGATCTGCCAGCGGCAATCGCTTGGAACGGCAAAAGACTACCGGGAGCTTGGCTGACAACCAAAGCATTAGAACTTGCATGCGAGAGAGCTGAGACCTATGGCACTTGCACTGTGACGATTGGTGGCGGGCATCATCTTGCGTGTTTAGCAGCCTATCTTCTGAAGGCCACTCAAAACAATATGATCGCGATCGTAATGTCCTCTGCGCCGGAAAACAAATCGGTTGCACCTTTCGGGGGACGAACGGGGGCACTAACGCCGAATCCAATTGCTGCAGGCTGGCCAACAAATGACTTACCAATATTAATCGATGTATCGACATCCATCACAACTAATGGCATGGTGGGCCGAAGCGCCGAAAATCAAGAGAATCTCCCAGGCTCTTGGCTCATTGATCATGAAGGTAAGCTCACGAATGATCCAACCGTTATGTCAGCAAATCCGCCAGGCGCATTATTACCCATCGGCGGAATAGAATATGGACACAAAGGATTTTCCCTTGCACTACTTGTCGAAGCGCTGACACAGGGCTTATCTGGTCACGGGAGAGCAGATGGCGTAGATACATGGACCGGAGAGGTTTTTTTGCAAGTATTCAATCCGGAGCTATTCGGAGGCTTACATCAATTTAAAAAGCAAAGTAGCTGGATCGCAAAGGCATGTCTAAACTCTGACCCTATAGACCCAAATTCACCAGTGCGGTTACCTGGCCAACTAGGAATTAAAAGGCGCTTGCATCAACTGAAATTTGGTGTCGCACTTCATCCCTCCATCATGCCAGCCCTTGTTCCGTGGTCGAAGGACCTCAATATCGAATTACCAACGGCGACAGATTCACCATGAATGAGTAATGCTCTAATAAATATTTTTTAGGATTAAATTTTATGGGAACGCAATCACTCACCAACAGGCTTCTCCGTTTACACGCATCAGCGATTCACGACGTGTTACGGCAATCTGGATATCAGAATTTTGTCCTACCCCACGCAATTAAACCGATAAGCACAGGACAAAAATTAGCTGGGCCAATTTTTACAATTGAAGGGGAGATCACGACATCGCACACAGCACACGAAACCCTTATTGAATGGACATCGTTACTCTCCACCATTCCCAAAAATGTTGTCGCAGTTTGCCAACCTAATACTCACGACGTCGCCCTCATGGGTGAACTATCTGCTGAGACGCTGAAAAAACGCGGCGTCTTGGGTTATTTGGTTGATGGTGGCTGTCGAGATATCTCGATCATTAGCGAGCTAGACTTTCCAGTCTTCCATTCATTCAATACTCCACAGGATATCGTCGGCCGTTGGATTCCAACAAATTTAGGGAGCACGGTCATGATTGGGGATTGTATAATCAAAAGAGATGACTTTCTGCTGGCAGATCAGGATGGATCTGTGGTGATTCCGCAGGCAGCCGTCGAGGAAACGATTAACAAAGCAGAATTGGTGATGAGTTCAGAAAATGCGGTAAGAAAAGCGATCATGTCAGGCATTGATCCCAAAGAGGCGTATCTCAAATATGGCAAGTTCTGAGTAATAAAATAGAATAACGTTACATAAAAATTCAAAATTCACATTGATCATCCTCTTCAATAAACCATTCGGTGTGCTGTCTCAATTCACCGACAGTAAAAACCGCGCAACACTGTCTGAATTTATAAATGTAGAGTCCGTTTATCCTGCGGGCCGATTAGATCTGGATAGCGAAGGGTTACTAATTCTCACAGATAACGGACAAATTCAACAAAGGCTATCAAATCCTAGATTCGATAAAAGAAAAACCTACTGGGCTCAGGTAGAGGGCGAGCCAAAAGAAACAGCAATCGATAGACTCAAGAGCGGAGTAGTGATCAACAATCGGATGACGCGGCCAGCAACAGCGAAAAAAATAAGTGCTCCAGAACTATGGGACAGAGTTCCTCCGATTCGTTACCGCAAATCAGTCCCAACCTCTTGGATAGAATTAGGCTTGACGGAGGGACGAAATCGGCAAGTTCGAAAAATGACTGCGGCAGTCGGACACCCTACGCTGCGACTAGTACGCTATTCAGTCGGGGAATTAACGATTGAGGGCTTAGAGCCCGGCGAATCTCGAATAATCGAGAATCATTCGAGATACGGTCTGTAATGGATTAAACTACCGCCATTAAAATAAACCCACAGCCATCATGAACGCTCCACAAAGTATTTTCCAATACAAAAAATATTGGGCTAAAAGGTTTGGCACCGCTCCATTTCTACCGATGAGCAAGAAGGAAATGGGAGTATTGGGATGGGATCAATGCGACATTATTTTAGTTACAGGTGACGCATATGTAGATCACCCGAGCTTCGGTATGGCGATTGTTGGTCGACTTTTGGAAAATCAGGGTTTCAGAGTGGGGATCATTGCGCAGCCTGATTGGCATGATCTCGATGCCTTCAAAACACTCGGAGAACCAAAATTGTTTTTCGGTGTGACTGCCGGAAACATGGATTCGATGGTCAATCGCTACACCTCCGATAGAAAAATAAGAACCGATGATGCTTACACACCAAACGCGGCGCCTGGCAAGCGACCTGACCGAAGCGTCATTGTTTATAGCCAAAAAGTTAGGCAAGCATTCAAAAATATTCCCATTGTATTAGGAGGAATTGAATCTAGCCTGAGACGTATTGCTCACTATGATTATTGGTCGGAGAAAATAAGGCGATCCGTTCTTCTGGACGCTAAAGCAGATCTGCTACTTTTTGGAAATGCCGAACGTGCACTCGTAGATGTCGCGCATCGTATTGCCACCGGGGCCTCTATCAAAGAAATCAAAGATATAAGAGGTACCGTATTTGTTTCGGATTCTATTGGATCTGATTGGGTAGAGCAGGACTCAACCGCGATTGATAGGCCAGGAAAAACGTCGCCTCCAGCAAATCCGTACCAAATGGTTGATACGAACAAAACAGAAAATATTCCTATTACTGATGCACCAACCAGTAATTTGAGCCGTCGCTCACGCGAAAAAACATTAGTCCGACTCCCGTCATATGAAACGGTGCGTGATGATCCCGTAATGTATGCCCACACCTCTCGAGTACTCCACTTAGAGTCGAACCCTGGTAATGCTCGAATTCTTATTCAGCAACATGGTGATCGTGATGTTTGGATCAATCCTCCACCCATCCCGTTAGAGATGGAAGAAATGGATAAACTCTATGAGTTACCATTTGCGCGTGAACCTCATCCGAGTTATGGCAAACAAAAGATCCCAGCCTTCGACATGATAAGGTTTTCGGTCACGATTCAGCGTGGCTGTTTTGGTGGTTGCACATTTTGCTCAATCACTGAACACGAGGGTCGAATCATTCAAAATAGGTCCGAAAAATCCATTGTTCGAGAAGTAGAGCATATTAGAGACAAAGCTCCGGACTTTACGGGGGTCATCTCCGACCTTGGGGGACCCACAGCTAACATGTACCGTTTAGCATGTAAGAGCAAAGCGATAGAGACCTCTTGTAGAAAACTATCTTGTGTTTATCCCCGTATCTGTCCAAATTTAAATACTAATCACAGCTCTC
>CBFIFN010000035.1:0-12668 GCA_965661885.1 uncultured Burkholderiales bacterium
GTTTGATTCAATCCAGGAACAGGATCTTGCCCAAAGTTAGCGAGTAAACGAACGCTGTTGGATAACTTTCCGCCGTAACGTTTAGTCCAGGCGAGCATGACGTTGTTATAGTCCATTTGGAAGTCGTCTCGGTCGTCTGTGACCCGAGCGTAGCCGGCCTCTAGATAACCTTCTGCAACGTCCACGAATGTCGTCAAGGCGTAAAACTTGCCGGCATTATCGTCTATCACACCGTCCGTTATAAAAACAGGTGTGGTTACTTTATTCGTACCTACAAAAAAAGTCGTATCAAAGTTTGTAATATCGAATTTCGGCGAATTCTTAGCTTGAGCCGTAACTGCTCCGCCGACGAATGCATCATTAACCCAAAGACCATTTTGCAGGAACAAAGGAAACAAGCCTACCGCAAATGGCAAATCGAACGTCGTATACTTGTCAGTGAGTCCGGATTGAATATACCCCCAGTCACCTTCGAAAAAAAATGTCTCCGGATCGAAATCAAGCTCCGCTTGAAATCCGTTTCCGTCAACATCGTCAACAGGTGTTCCACCTAGCTCCAAACGGGTCTGCTTCCCACCATCATCCAGGGGCTTCACAAACATGTGTAATCGCTCGGTTGCCGTAAGGTTTAAGTCAAATTCTAAATTCAACTGAGACGCCAACTGTGCATTTTCTGCAGCACCGTTGTCATTCGCTGCTAGAACAGTTCTCCAATCACCGTAAACTAGAAACTGTGGACGTACGAGGTTCTTGGCACCAACAAGATTAATCCCCGAGCCAAAATCACCTTCTGAGTACATGGGATAACCCCATTCAATGAGAGGACGAGGCTCATCAATAGCGGTTTTTCCACCATAGACTACCAATTGCTCTTCCGGATCATAAGGAGCGGTGTACACTGGGTCAGGCTTAAACCCAGTCGCATCATATTCAATAGGGCTGGCGCCCTCATCCATTTCCGGTGGTTCCTGGTGCCCATAGTGCTCTGGACTACTACTTCGATATTCACGGACGGTATCCGCCTGTCCTTTTCTCTCGAACTCGAGCTCTTGCGCCAAACTCAATGAAGGGATACATAACGCAGCGCTCGTTAACGCTAAGAAAGCTCTTATTCTTGTTATCACTTATTTAACCTCAAACTCAACCGCATAAGGATGAATATCAAGCATCCATTCATTAATGGAGCGTTCCATATCCTGCGTAGCACCAACAAACTTCATGAAATACAGAGGCTCTGCTCGACTTCTCATTCGTGCAAGGATCTTATAAGTACCTTTTTTTGTCATCTTCTCAGCAGGAACCTTATATTTTGCATCTCTCCAGCCAAGTGGTGGAATAGATCGTCCTTCCATTCTCACCAATGGTGGGTGATTCTGAACAGACGTCGGGACCGCCGAAGGTCTTAAAAATGGTTTCTGATCCACGTCAAAATTGACAGGTAGATACATTTCCCGATCCGTACCCTTGATATTTGTCGTTAAAAATTTCGTTTGAAAATTGACTAATTGCTCGTCATAGGCAATCTTTCCCGCAGCAACATCTAACGAGTGAATGTCGGCCATATCGCCATAACTATCGACATAGCCCGACTCGAAAATACGCTCGCCATCGGGGTCGAGGACCGCGACATTCATCCAAATTTCCGGCTGCGCCCCGAGCGAGCCGGAAGGCAAATTATGCCCCTCGTCCACATTAGTCACTCTAAACCGAACATTGAGGGGCTTACCAGCTTCTGGTGTGTCTCCATCAAAGAATGGACCATCAATCCGCGACCCGTTCTCCATGACAGCTTTGCGGTCAAGTTTTTTATCAACGAGAAGTTTTTGATTTTGCTTGACGATATGTCTTGCCCAGAGTCGGTCCTCAGGGTCAATCCAGGTATCTGGGAATTCTGGAGAGTCGACTTCCCCACGTTTGAGTTTTTCTTCCCAATCAGCATCCCCCCAAGCAGCCCTATAATCAAAGGTTAACCACTCCTTGATGCTCCAACGTAATGCCCGAGGGTTAAACGGAAAGATACCAGGATGTGCAATCGGGTATCCAGGACCATAGAAAGCGTGGTTTGAATGTTTTTTGTCTAGATCTCCAACGACTCGACCGTTAACAATTGCCGTTGGCCACTTATCATAGCCTTTCGCCTCACCAGGCACCTTACCCATATGGCAATCTTGACACGTTACTCCTTTTCGGAAGGCCGGCGAATCTCGATATTGCTCCCACACAACCTCGAGCTTAATTCCTAAATTTACCTTAACCTGATGGCATGAAACACAAAATTCCGAATCGCCAATTTGCTCAAACACGGTTACGCCGCCATGGATTGGAGTTCCCGGCTTACCTGGTGTGTCACTGATTCGGTATTCCTCTTTGTTCTCAATGACCTCAGGGAAGTTATCAGCACTGCCGCCTGTGTTATAAACAGGATCATAAATAGTTCCTGGATTGATGTGACGCTCACCATTCACTTTACCAAATTGCGCGTTCACTCTGTGGCATGTAATACACGTAATACCTTCTCTAGCTACGATACTTCTATCCCATAAGGGGAGTTCTCTAGGTTCGCCCTTCTGGGTCCCTACCTGCTGGTGACAACGGGTACAGAATGTTCCCATCGTACCGTCAGTAAGAGAATTTACGGCCTGCTCAAATTTATGGAACATTGGCGAGACGGAAGCGTAAGCATGATTCGAGGACGCCCACTCCCAAAATACCTTTTGGTGACACATCGCACATTTTGTCGCAGACGGAAATTCGTCCTGCATCAAAAGGTCCAAGTGAGCGCCTGTGCCACTCGTTAGCTCAATGGGATTTCTCTCTGCAGACCCTATGGATGCTACGGCCAACATACAGAACGCAACTAGAGTTGCAAAGAACCTCGAACCATATTTATTCATCCTGCTTACTGCTCCTTAATCGTTAAAGTTAAGCCGCATTGATCGACAAGTCTAAAATGATTTACTTACGTGCTGCGGCTAATGACTGCAATGCAGCAGTATATTTTGCCGGAGTGTAGGTTTTAGAATTATCAATTGCCGCATAGGCTTTTAATAGCGCTTCATTGTATCCGTTTAAGTCGGCGTCAGCGCCAGTCATCTCAATCGCAGCTAAGACTGAACCTATTGCCATCGTCGCCTGCTCCGCTGTTATTAAATCTATAAATTCACCCTTCAACCCTTCAGCAACGAGCGAATCGTATATCTTCCACATCGCTGTGACATCGAATTCGGTAGTAGCGAATGTTTCAACCAAGGCATCAACTGTAGTGGACAACTCGGCCAAGGCCCTTAGCGTTGCCTCTTGGCCTTTAGATGAGGACTCGTGTAGCGCTCTTGTTTGCTCGAGCAAGCGCGAAGACATGGATTGATCCACCGCACTGGCCAAAACTCGAAGCATAACAAGATTTGAATCATTCAACCGTGGCACACCAGGTCCAATATTCACTGACTCCCGCTTTTGCCAACGCGGCTCTTCCATTGAATGGTGGCACGCGTAACAGTCAAAATAGAATAGCTCTGGAAATATACCAGCAGAGTTTCGGTTCTTATCCATTAGGGCTTCAACGGTGATTTGCGCAGCCATTGCCTGACCGACAGCCCATACTTTAACACCACTGGATTGCTGTTTTCTTTGTTTGTAATCAGCATCAATTCGGTAGTGTGCTGGCTGGTTAGCAGTAAACGTATCCAATTCAAACGCCAAACGTGGATGTCCAGCTCCCATAATACGGTGAGTAATCGCCTTTCTAGGGTCGCTCAGGTGACAGCTAAGACAAAGTTTCGCACGAGCCTTTGGGTCTTCAGTGGGATATATACCAGCGTTAAGGTAGTCCTCACGTTGTCCAAATCCGGACACGTGTAAACCTAACCACTCCACTGCACCACCATGGCAGGATTCGCACCCGACACCATCCGCAACATCAAAGTTCTTCGATCGCAACTCCTTAGGAACGTTATCGGTATGGCAGTCCAGGCATGTTTCTTCCTGTCTGGCATCCTCTATTCCAAGATTTTTAGCGATTCGTTTACCTCTGTCTGAACTGAGTGCATCATACGCACCAGAGTGTGGATCGTCAGTGCTCCAAGTGACAAATTCATTCTGTAAAACAGCAGAGTTTGCCCATGGCTTAGCAGCCCCGTGGCAAGTTGAACCACCACATGTCTGCGTGCCCAAACGAGCTTTGCCTGAATATTGAGGCAACTCTGGATCCGCTTGAACGCTAACCGACGCGACGGTCAACATCAAACCTGAAAAGACACTGATAGCCAGAGCCTTCGCATAACTCGAGAAACCGCGCCTCGACTGGTTGGTAATTTCCCCTGACCGATATTGAGTCGGTCTAACAATGCTCGTTTTCATTGTTTCACCTCTGCTTTAATTTTATTTTCTTTATGAAATTCATGGCAACTAGTACACGTAGTGGGCACTAGGCTACCATTATCTCCCCCATGACAATCTTTACACACATTAATAGATGGCAATATCAAATCGTTTGCCTCCTCTGATTGTTCTGCCGAATGACACTCTGCACAGTCCGCGGTCGTATGTGGTGCGTGGCTAAAAAGACCTTTTTGCAGGTATAAGTCTTTTTGTGGCATCTCCGCTAAGGTCCAATTGAGTGGATCAACCTTGTCTTCCACGATTTCGTGGCACTCTCCACACAACTTTTTGCCAAAGTGACCACCGATCACCTCATCGGCCTTGCTTTCCGCCCACTGAAGCGCTTCTTTCTTTTCAAGAACTGTCGCCTTGGTGCCGGGAATGCGTCTCACCACACTCGGGGCGTTTTCACCCTCGCGCGGTTTGAACCCCCCATGCAATGCGATAGACGCATATGCATCCCTAATATATTGTTTAGCCACTGTTACATCGGCGTGTGGTATTGCCCGATCAGGAGCATTTGGCTCAAAAGCTAAACTATGACAATCAGCGCAAACTTTTTCAAATTCAGGTTTTGCCATGACCGTTCCCGTTACGTCAGCGACGTGACAACTATCACAATTCATGACTCGCCTTTCACCAACAGCTCCCTCCGGCACTTTCATACCTTCTTTGTCAAGGTGTTGTTTATGGGAAAATTTCAATCCAGACTTCGGTCGATTCGCATCATTCTCATAGTAAAAATCTCCATGAGACTCAAATGAGACAATGTCTTTCAAGTCTGACTTCCCGTTGGTAAGCGCCGCAATATTACCGTGACAATCACTACAAAACTCGTCTGAGTTAAGCACTAACGCGTCCGATCCCTCGTGCTCCTTGTGACACGTCTGGCAGGCCGAGTCAGCGATTGAGGCATCGGGAAACTCTTCAGCATTCACGTGCTCATGAGCCTCAGAATGGCAATTGACGCACGTTTCATTTGCGACTTGTTTAAACGGCTCCTGGTGACAAGCGCTGCAGTCTGTACCCAAAATTTTATGAGAACTGGATAGATGTCCTGCTTGCCAAAATTGTCGCATAGAAACCGGCAACAAATGCTCTCCCTCAACGTTAGCATCTCTAATTTCTTTAACGCTTCTTGGTCCGTCGACCTCTGCAACTTGTCGTTTTGACTCTCCGTTAAAATGCTCAACTAAAGGCACCGCCAGGAACAGTATGGCGATGACTGACCCGATCGCTATGGACCAGGGCTTCGCCCTCATTCCAAGATCCTCAACACTGAGCGTCGAGCGCTCCGACAACGTATCTCGGATATTCTCTAGGGGGTGAATCAACTCCAACGACATCACGTAATCTGCGTCGCTTCCCTCTGGGGCGGCCTGTAATTCAAGTTCGTAAGGGCCTATTTCGAATTTTTCCCCAACATTGAGTCGACCGCTTGAAACAAGGTTTCCAGCAATTTTTACGTTTGCTTGACCTGCGGCGTCGATATAGAGGTCTCCGTCACGCTCAAGTAGCGTCGCCTGATGAAGTAAAGCTCGTGGATCATTCAGAAGTATCTCTACGTCCGCGCCACGTCCAAAGCGTATTGGAGACCCGTCGACCTCGGTATCTCTCGCTACAATATCGCCTGTTGATTTTCTTTGGAGGGTACGAAGTATCAGTTTCATTTTTCTAACCCCCTACCAATAAAAGAAAACAGCGACAACGTGCGCGGCAAGGGCAACTAGCGCCCCAATGGATAGTGGCACATGAAAATACAACCACAAGCGCACCAGTGTGGCAGCTCGAACATACGTTCGGAGCCGACGTAACAACTCTGATTTTCGTGTCAACACGCCTTGGAGCTTCCTCAAAGCGGTCTCTTGATCCTCACTCGTAACGCGGGCCGTATCGATGAAAGCCAGAGCAAGCGTCGTGGGACAATCCGCTGGATCTATTTCCAACATTTTTCCTATCGACCCCCCGACTTGGGTATTTTCTGCTGCCTTGAGAATAACCTCGTTAATATCATCCCCTAGACCCATAGCAACTTCTCTCGCCTGAAGGTCCAATTCGGAGAGCTCTAAAAGAATTTCAGCTCTAGTTAACCCCTGGCGTGATCCTGTCAATACTGACGGATAACGGACATAGCAAAAAACGCCATACATCCCACTGACGACGGTTAAAGTGACCAAAGTCCACAGGAGCGAATGGAGATTCAAGCCGAGTTGAAACCCAGAATGAAATAAACTAAGAAATATAACAACGATTCCGAGGTAGACGTGTGCGCTTAACCATCCTTTTAAAAGGTCAACACCGGTGGCAAATTGACGCTTTTTTACTCCGAACCAAGCCAGAAATATAACGATACCGGCACTAATAACCCCAAGCGTATAACCGAACCACGTACCCCCGTTAGGCGCTCGGCCAGGATCATGCGCAAGATAAGCGACCAAGGCGATCAAAAGAACCGAGGCACTTAACTTAAGGTACTTATAATTTTTATAGGCTAAAAAGGACTCGCTCAGTTTAATGTCCATAATCCTACGACCCCTTACCCGTTAACTGCATCAGTGCCTGAGGCGCTACACGAACGGCGGCACCAGTTGGGCATGCTCTTACGCATGATGGACCACCTTCATACTCTCGACACATATCGCACTTGACGGCTTTTTTAGGCGCTTTTTCATCTGTCTCATTTTTTGAGAACAGCCTTGATAAAATACCGCTTTTTTTATTATCCAGTGACGCCAACTGAATCACACCGTAAGGACAACTTCGTGCGCAATTTCCACAGCCAATACAGCTATCCTCGATAAAAACCTCTCCGGAGGGAGAACGCTTAATAGCATCTGGAGGACAATCAGTCATACAATGCGGGTTTTCGCAATGCCGACAAGACGTCGGAATATGCATCGTTTGATACGTGGGTCCTGCCTCTCTATCTAATCGTGAAATGCCATCGTGCGTATCAGCGCAAGCTTTTTCGCAATTGTCACATCCTACGCATAGCGCCTCATCAATGAGCAGTACGTCCGTTCCCTCACTAACACCCTGGTCAAGCAAAAACTCTAAAATGCCGCCGTTACCTCCTGCTTGGGTAACCCGCTCGTTTTGTGTAATGCGATCTTTAAATTTTTCTTCCACTGACGCTTTCAGTGAAGAATTAGACGACATCAAATTTTTAAAAGCTTGTCCGTCTATTTGAATGGTCTCACTTGCCACTGCAGCCGTGACGGTTGCCGACCTCGGCGCGTTGGAAATTAGCCCCATTTCGCCAACATAGTTGCCTGCCGCCACATAGTTCAAGACCACACTGCGTCCGCCTAGCCTCTTAGCCACAGACACCGATCCTTTGCGAATAAGGTGTAATGAGTCAGCACCATCACCCTCATTAAATAAAGTCTCACCCATCTTGTATGACTTAATTTGTGAACTACTTGCGATGTCTATCAGATCCGTTCTTGGCGTATTTGGTGCAATATATGTCTGAATTTGGCGAATGGCCGCCTCACGATCGAGCGCCTCTCTGACCTCTGGTGAGTTACCTCGAACCTTGATCATAGTTCGGCGTGGTATCTCAATTAAGATGCAGCTAGATTCGGCCTTGATCGTTGCTGTACGACGCCGACCAGAGATCAAACCCATCTCGCCGAAATAATTTCCAGCCCCAATGCTGATTTTTTTGTTTGGATCATTTTCGTCAATTAGGACAGCTACTGAGCCATCTAAAACGACATAAAAACTGTTGGTATAGTCGTTTTTCTCGAAAATCACATCACCAGCCGAACACGAATGAACATCAGCTTCGACCATCATCTCTCGAAGCATTAACGAGTTAATCCCCTCAAATATTGGGATAGATGTGCGCACGCGTTTGAGAAAGGCTTCAACATCATCGGTATTCAATACGCTTATTTTCGACTTCAAAATCGGGCTATCCGCAGGCTCCACGGCATTACCAAGAATATACTCAACAGCCTCATAGCCTTGGTTGATCGCCTGTTTAATGAGTGGGTAACCGCCTAGTGCGCCTACGATATAAAGACCAGCCACATTTGATTCGTATTGTTCGGTGCACTCTGGCAAAGCGTTACGAGCGTCAGACGGAAATACAACCCCACAAGACTCGACAAATTTACGCGGTGGAGATGCTCCCATTCGCGCAATGACTCTGTCGCACTCTATCGTCGTCTCTCCTTCCGGAGTCTCGATCGTTAGACTTCCCTCACCTGCACTTACCGTATTTGCTTTGTAAAAAGGCTGTATCCGTCCTGAATCTATAGCTGACATCATCAAAGCCTCGTTAGCAGGCTTCGCGCGCGCGAAATCCTCACCACGATTCAGAACGTAAACTGTATTCCTCTGCGACAGGGCGACTGCATTCTCGATTGCGGCATCACCCGCACCGATCACGATGATGCGCTCTAACTCATACTCGTCCGGATCATCAAGCTGATATTGAATGTGCGGGAGCTCTGCACCTGGCACCCTCAATTTATTCAAATTCCCTTGAAGACCGATACCTAGGATCACAGCCTCAGCTGTTACCGAAGACCCATCAGAGATCTTGACGGTGAAATTTCCTTTTTCGCCCTCAATCCCCACGACCTCTGTGTTCAGCTTTACATTGACTTTCAATTCGTCCGATTTGCTGTCCCATTTACCCAGGATGTCCTCCCGCTTACCAGCCTCGAAAGGCATAGGCGAACGTAAAGGCAAAACGTCCGGAGTGGACATCACAAACTTCCCTTTTTGGAACTTGAAGAGAGTGTCAGACAGATGTCCAGCTTTTTCGAGGAGAATGTGCTCAAGCCCTAGCTCAGCGGCGTGGCCAGCGGCGCTTAACCCACCAGGACCCGATCCGATTATCGCAATCTTGTATTCAGCTGCCATTCGTGGTCTCCCCAACCTCCAAGCATTGTTACCGCAATTGATTCCGATTCATAATATCCGAACCGCCGACTAGAATCAAAAGAAAAAGTTCAAAATGTTTTTTAGTGCATAAAAAACCTAATACAGTGTTGTTTTATACCTTTTTCATAAGCGCGCGTTTTTAGGAGATATTATGTCGCGCAGACGCAGAGTTTGATATTTTTTCAGCATTGGTCTTTCGGAATCAGGCCAAAGAGAGTTAAACTGGCATTTGGGGAAAGATAATGCATACCAGCCAACGACGCACTGTCAAGCCAAGATATTTGGATATTGAGTTTATTTTTGGTCAGTCTTGCGATTATCAACCGGTTTGCTTAAACCGCATAACTACAACAACTTAAACTGTGGAGTCCGAATTTAATATGTCAAAATTACACGCGAGCGAGAGCAAGACACAAGAGTACCTTCACCGCTTCATGGAAGGTACAACTAAAAGAAACCCTGGACAACCTGAATTCATTCAAGCCGTTTATGAAGTAGCTTCGACAATTTTTCCATACATCGCCGACAAGCCAAAGTACCACGAGATGCAAATTCTGGAACGCATGGCAGAGCCAGAGCGGGTCATTTCATTTCGAGTGCCATGGACGGACGACGCGGGACGCATCCGAACAAACCGTGGCTGGAGAGTCCAGTTTAACTCAGCAATTGGCCCTTACAAAGGCGGACTCCGATTTCACCCAAGCGTTAATGAATCGGTACTTAAGTTTTTAGGATATGAGCAGACTTTTAAAAATAGTCTGACAGGTCTCCCAATGGGTGGTGGTAAAGGTGGTGCCAACTTTAACCCAAAAGGGAAGACAGATTTAGAAATCATGCGTTTTTGCCAATCCTTTATGACAGAACTCTATCGTCACGTAGGAGCTGATACAGACGTCCCTGCTGGCGATATTGGTGTCGGTGGTAGGGAAATTGGCTATATGTTTGGGCAATATAAGCGTATTTGTAATGAATTCGTTGGAGTACTCACAGGTAAAGGGCTAGAGTACGGCGGTTCAAAAATGCGTACTGAGGCAACTGGATACGGCGCGATATTTTTCCTTAGAAATATGTTCGCCCAGCACAAAGACACGATTGAAGGCAAAACAGTGCTTATTTCTGGTTCAGGCAATGTGGCGACGCACGCGGCGGAGAAATGCCTACACCTAGGCGCGAAACCATTAACCATGTCGGATTCCGGAGGGTTTATTCACTGCAAAGATGGCTTCACGCAAGAACAAATCGACTGGATCAAAGAGCTGAAGAATGTTCGTCGTGGTCGCATTTCAGAAGCTGCTGATGAGTTCGGAAACATATCGTTTCACGAGGGTCGACCCTGGGGTGTACCGGGTGACTGTGCGGTCCCGTCTGCAACGCAAAATGAAGTAAGCGAAGAGGATTCTGCAGTTATGATCAAAAATGGCATGAAAGCAGTTGCGGAAGCAGCGAACATGCCATGCGATCAAGCAGCTGTCGAGGCGTTTCTGGAAGCAGATGTTTTGTTTGGCCCAGCTAAGGCTGTGAATGCTGGCGGTGTTGGCGTATCCGGACTAGAAATGAGCCAAAATAGCGCAAGAATTGCTTGGGATACTGATCACTTAAGATCGTTACTTGAAAACATGATGCGTGATATTCATGATTCATGTGTTCAATACGGAAATACTGGCGGTAAGAATACAAATTACCTACAGGGTGCCAACGTCGCAGGCTTCGTAAAAGTAGCAGATGCTATGATTGCTTACGGTCACGTTTAAACCCCACCAGCATCAATAAAAAAAGCTGCCCTATGGCAGCTTTTTTTATTATTTCGTCTCAGGTGGCACGCCCTCATCGACCCAAAATT
The DNA here is from genome assembly GCA_965661885.1 of uncultured Burkholderiales bacterium. Taxonomy (GTDB): domain Bacteria; phylum Pseudomonadota; class Gammaproteobacteria; order Burkholderiales; family Eutrophovitaceae; genus Eutrophovita. Next base: position 11,117 of record CBFIFN010000035.1, read on the forward strand.
TCCACCAAGGTAGCCCGTCCTCAAGATTGGAATCACCCGAGTCAACCACCTCTTGGCTCCCACTCTTATTCCCCCACAAACTCCACCAAGAGGAACTTTTCTCCTCTGAGATCGCCTCACGAAGACCTGGAAAGTTGATATCCATGATCTTATTCACTTTATTTTGTGACTCGAACAAACCAGACTTCTCATAACTTAGCGCCAGCAGCTCAAGAGCATTCCGAGCACTCGGCGCCTTTGGGTATGTCTCAATGACCGTTTGCGCTCGATTAATCGAAGCCACGTAAGCTCCTCGTCGATAGTAATACTGTGCCACTGCGAGCTCATGCTGCGCTAATGCATTCACCAGATACGCCATCCTGAGTTGTGAATCTTCAGCATATTTACTCTCTGGAAAACGTATGACCAGCTCCCTGAGTATATCGAAAGCCTGTCTTGCCGCTCCAGGATCTCTCTCGGACAATTCCTTATTGACAAGCACGCCTAATAACCCCTTGTCGTCATTGAAATGCACCATAGCCTTGAGATACATCACGTAATCTACATGCTTATTTTGAGGGTGCTCTCGAATGAATCGATCACAAGCCATGAGTGCTAACGCGGGCTCGTTCCTTTTCCAATAAAGGTAAGCAATATCAATTTTTCCTTGCTCGGCATAAGGACCATACGGATAGCGCAAATCCAGATCTTTGTACATCTGAATCGCTTGATCGTAAAAACGATCATCAAGATTACCCTTAGCGTTCACATACAACTCTTCAGCAGTCCAGTCTTTTGTCGGATCTTCCTCAAGTGACTTACATCCCAAAAAAAGCAATGGTAAGAGTAGAATTGACAACCATAAAGTGGTGCGTGAACTTATCTTCATTAATATTTACTCTCGATAAAATTGAAAAGAAACCGCCTTGCCCCTCGTGGCAGCAATTAACGGTCGTTGACCCGTAGGTTCATTATATGACAGTTAGCGAAACAGACAGTACTCTCAGTCGTCAGATACCAGATAAATTTGCTGGACAACGTCTTGATCAAACCTTGGCGGAGTTATATTCGCAATTTTCGCGAAGTCGACTCCAACAATGGCTGATGGATGGCAACCTTCTTGTTGATGGAAAGTCTGTTAAAGCAAATACGAAAGTTTTAGGCGGTGAGTTCATCCAAATCTTAACGCAAGGTAAGGATGAGAACTCGGCGTATGAGGGTGAAGATGTACCTATTGACATCGTCTATGAAGATAATGAAATACTGGTGATCAACAAACCTCAGGATATGGTTGTGCATCCAGGCAGTGGTAATTGGTCTGGGACATTATTGAACGGAATCTTATTTAAATATCCAAAAAACAAAGCAATCCCCAGAGCTGGAATTGTCCACCGACTTGATAAGAACACCACAGGACTCATGGTCGTAGCAAAAACTATTGAGTCTCAAACGAGCCTAGTACGGCAACTCCAGTCAAGAACAGTTAGGCGGGAGTACTATGCATTGGTGAACGGTCGTGCGCCGAAAGCAGGAGTGATTGATGACCCCATCGGACGGCATCCAAAAAACCGGA
>CBFIFN010000036.1:0-12548 GCA_965661885.1 uncultured Burkholderiales bacterium
ATCCGTACTGCGAAGGAGTCGGGATTTGTTTATGGCGTCAAGTATTACCCTGCTGGGGCAACCACAAATTCAGACTCAGGAGTGACTGACCTCTCGGCTCGTTACAATGTCCTGGCGGCGATGTCGAAGTGTGGTTTACCATTATTGCTACACGGCGAGGTGACTGAAAAGAGCGTTGATATTTTTGATAGAGAGAAGGTTTTTATCGACTCGGTATTATCTAAGATTGTGATGGATTTTCCTGAGCTCAAAATAGTTCTAGAGCACATTACCACCTCAGATTCAGTAGATTTCGTAGACTCTTGCTCTGAAAATGTCGCGGCTACAATTACCGCTCATCACCTTTTGCTAAATCGGAACGATTTATTTAAAGGTGGTATTCGCCCCCATCATTATTGTTTGCCAATTCTTAAGCGAGAGACGCATCGATTGGCGCTTGTTCGTGCCGCTTCATCGGGAAGTCCGAAATATTTTTTAGGAACCGACAGTGCTCCTCATGAAAAAGGCACCAAAGAGGCGGCGTGTGGTTGTGCCGGCGTATATACGTCTCACGCCGCTATGGAGTTTTATGCCATGGCTTTTGAGTCTGTTGGTGCGTTAGATAGGTTAGAAGGCTTTACCTCACATTATGGTGCAAAGTTCTACGGGCTGCCGCTCAACGAAGGGTATGTAAAGTTGATAAAAACTCCACAAAAAATAGTTGATCAATATTCTTACCCTGGAGGTGTTGTCGTGCCTTTTAAAGCTGGGGAGACCTTGGGTTGGCGCTGTACAATTTGAGGTTCTGAGCCAAGAAATCCATTAACATGCTGATTTTATGCTAAAATATTAACGGAAGTTAGTCGGGCAATCGCTGCAAAGTTAGTAATTTGTAGAGGAAAGTCCGGGCTCCAAAGAGCGTGGTGCCGGTTAACGGCCGGACGTTGTGAGACGATGGATAGTGCAGCAGAAAGCGTACCGCCTCGAGTTATAGGCTTGAGGTAAGGGTGAAAAGGTGAGGTAAGAGCTCACCGCGATCTTGGTAACAAGGTTGGCATTGTAAACCCCACCCGGAGCAAGACCAAATAGGGGGGCATTGACGTGGCTCGCGTCGTCCTCGGGTAGGTTGCTAGAATCAAAGGGTAACTTTTGATCCAGATGAATGATTGCCTCTCGACTTTTTGTCGAAAGACAGAACCCGGCTTACAGACTGACTTCCAAACCCCTCCATTGCTTTCTGCATTGAGGTTCTCCGTATCCTATTCGAAAATCTCGTAAGTTGCCGATTTTACTGAGTTATTACTTGACCTGAGTTTTTTTTTCGCCTACAGTGGGTAAAAGTAGAAAAAAGTGGGTAAAAAGGGGATATTTACTCTTTCGAGTTAAGGCGATTTTATGTTTCAAGGAGTTGTAGGCATAAATTTGGATGCCAAGGGTCGCTTGGCTATTCCGACTAAACATCGAGACAGCCTTTTATCTGGTTCTGAAAAAAAGTTAGTGCTCACTTCGCATCCTCATCGATGCCTTCTGTTGTACCCTTCCGCGTCTTGGACCCCCATCAGAGCTCAAATCATGACTTTTTCTAGCTTCGATCCGCAACTGAGTTTATGGAAACGGTTACTCGTGGGGTTTGCTGAAGAAATGGAGTTGGATAACTCGGGTCGAATCTTGGTCTCTCCATCGCAGCGACAATTTGCGGGGTTAGAAAAAAAAGTAATGCTAGTTGGCCAGGGGAGCCACTTCGAACTGTGGAGCGAATCTTCATGGGAAAAGCAGATTTCACAATTCGACGAGGGGCCAGCGAATCCGCCGTCTGGAATGGAAAATTTTGCACTCTGATGCTGTCCGATCTGGCGAAGTAAATACGGACTTGGTCAGCCAGTTGCACATTCCGGTTTTGCTTAATGAGGCAGTTGAATCTCTAAATATAAAGCCTGACGGTATTTATGTGGACGGCACGTTTGGCCGGGGCGGTCATGCAAAGGAAATTCTCAAGCAATTAAATGAGGAAGGGTTGCTGGTCGCTATTGACAAAGACCCACAAGCCGTTTCAGAAGGAAAAAAAATTGAATCCGATAACTTTAAAATGGTTCACGGTACATTTAAAGATATAAAGCCCATCCTTAATGCAATTGGGATTAGGCATGTTGACGGAATTTTGTTGGACTTGGGAGTTTCATCGCCTCAAATTGATAACCCCTTTCGTGGATTCAGTTTTTCAAATGACGGCCCGTTAGATATGAGGATGAATACAAAAAAGGGGCAGACAGCAGAGGAGTGGCTAAATACCGCATCCCAATCTGAGATTGTTAGAGTTCTAAGGGTGTACGGAGAGGAGCGATTTGCGCCAAGGGTCGCTCAGTTTATTGTTGAGACGAGGGTTAGTGAGAGGTTAACTACAACTCATCAATTACGCCGAGTAGTCGAGAGAGCTATCCCAAGGAAATTTCATATCAATACTGGCAGGAATCCTGCAACTAAAACTTTTCAAGCGATTCGGATTTATTTGAACCAGGAGTTGGACGACTTAGAGGGTTTCCTAGGTCAGGCCACTTCGATCCTGCTGAGTGGCGCAAGGCTCGTAATAATTAGTTTTCACTCTTTGGAGGATCGAATAGTGAAACACTTCATTGCCCGGGAGTCGAAACCCAATATCCCTGATCGGGTCCCAATCAGGGAGGCTGATCTACCTAAGACGCCTCTGAGGGCTATGGGTAGAGCAGTGAGACCAACTGTTAACGAGGTTGATCGTAATCCGCGTTCTCGGAGTGCGATTCTGCGTGTGGCAGAGAGGAATGGTTTATGAAGATTAGCTTACTACTTTTCATTATTCTGATTACGTCTGCGATTTCCCTGGTTACCGCACGACACGAATCGAGAAAGTTGGTCAACGAGCTCGAGATCGAGAGAAGTAGATCAACAGAAATTCAAGAGCATAAGAGCAAGCTAGTTGCTGAGATATCCACGCTAAAAAGTCCTGCGAGAATTGAGCGTTTAGCGAAAAAGCGGCTCAAAATGAATCATCCGACCCCAGAGGACGTCATTTTACTCTCACCTTCTTTAGAGAGTCGTAAGCGATGACAGCTAAGCCCCAGTCTGTACTAAATATGCGTTTGCCGGTCTGGAGGGCGCGACTATTGGTGACATTGATGTTCTTGGGTTTTATGGCGTTGGCTGCAAGAGCTCTATATTGCCAAAGCGTCAACAAAGATTTTTTACAAGCTGAGGCAGAAAAGCGCTATTCCAGAACAAAAGCGCTAATTGCGACTCGGGGGCTAATAACAGACCGAAACGGAGAGGCGTTAGCCATCACCACCGCTGTTGAGACAGTTATCGCAAATCCGAGACTGATAAATTTAAATAAGGTCCCTGTTGAAAAGCTATCAAAACTCTCGAAATTGTTGGAGCTTGATGCTGAGTTTCTCAAAAGGCAGCTCAATAAAAAAAATAAAAAAGAGGTATATCTAAAAAGGCAAATACCCCCAAGTCTGGCAAAAAAAGTTATGTTGCTGGAAATGCCTGGCCTGGCATTAAAAACGACGTACAAGCGCTACTACCCGAATGGAGAGGCGACGGCACAGTTAGTTGGTATAACAGGTATAGACCAAAGGGGGCAGGAAGGCATAGAGTATTCCTATCAAAAGACTCTCGCAGGAAGGTCTGGTAGTCGTCGGGTAAATATCAATAAGCTAAATCAGGTCATCGAGGAGGTCGCTACGATAAGCTCTGCAGAAAACGGCGCGGAACTGGCGTTGTCCATCGATAGACAATTGCAGTACGTGGCTTTTTCAGAAGCGAAAAATGCAGTACTTGAACATGAGGCTAAGTCCGCGAGTGTGGTGGTATTAGACGCGATTACTGGAGAGATATTGACGGTTGCTAATTGGCCTAGTTATAACCCGAACAACCGTTCAACTTTTAAAAATCAAGCGTCCATGAGAAATGGCGCAGTTGTACATAAATTCGAGCCAGGCTCAACCTTGAAGCCATTTACTGTTGCCGCGGCGCTTGAGGGGAAATATGTAACACCAGAAAAATTAATTGATATCGAGGACGGTCGATTACGTATAGGCCGACGAAATATAAAAGATGATCATTTTGACAAGAGTTTGTTGACAGTTAGTGATGTAATTAAAACGTCGTCGAACGTGGGAACAGCAAAAATTTCACAAATGATGAAGTCGTCACAGTTGTGGAAGGTCCTATCGCAATCAGGTTTTGGTCAATTACCCATTCCAACAAGTCGATTTCCAGGAGTTTCAAAAGGGACATTAGCGCCGCCCGAAAGTTGGAGGGAAATTAAACGGGCGACCATTTCTTATGGCATGGGAATGTCGGCGAGCCTGCTTCAATTAGCACGAGCCTATTCAATTTTTGCGAGGGGCGGCACGTTGGTCCCGGTCACTTTTGAAAGACGTTCCGTCCCAGCCGAGGGCAGGAGAGTCATTTCTGAGCATACGGCTAAAGCGGTTCTGAAAATGTTGGAGACGGTGACTCAAGAAGGTGGAACAGGCTTGAGCGCAGCAATTCCGGGATATCGCGTGGCTGGCAAAACAGGCACAGCAAAAGTGGCAGCTGGTGGTTCTTACGCTAGAGGAAAGTATCGCTCCTCTTTCGTCGGTATAGCTCCTGTTTCCAATCCGCGAATTATTGTGGCGGTAATGGTCGAGGAACCGAGCGGATCTTATTACGCCAGCGTGGTAGCCGCACCGGTGTTTCGTAAAGTTATGGAAGAGGCGCTGAAAACTCTCGGGATTGATCCGGATGGCATTGATTTAGATCGGGAGGTAAAGCGTTCGGTTGCTCCGGGGCCAGTATGAGCGCATTTTCAATTGAACACCTTGTTAAGACTGGGTCAGCTGATCTACTCAGAGATCACTATGATGACTTTAAGGAAAATTTTAGAGCTCTAGGAGTTGAATTTGTAAATATTTCTGATGACAGCCGGTTAATTAGACCAGGGGATTTATTTTTCGCTTATCCAGGTTTTAAGCAAGACGGGCGTATTCATATCGCTGAAGCGATTAAGCGGGGTTGCTCGGGAGTCGTATGGGAGGTAGACGGGTGGCTTTGGAATTCTGGTCACACCGTGCCCAATATCGGAGTGACAAACGTACGTAGCTTGATGGGGAAATTCGCCGCTGATTTTTATGATGACCCAACTCGTAATCAAACTGTTTTCGCGGTAACAGGAACAAATGGAAAAACTACCTGTGTCAACTGGATTGCAGAGTCTCTTCATGCGCTGGGCCAGAATAGTGCAAGTATAGGAACGCTTGGTTTGAAAATTCAGGGTCAGGAGTCGACGGTTAAATTTAATATAAAACAGACGACACCTGATGCGATTACGCTTCAACGGGTTTTTAGGGAGCTAAATAATATCGGGGTTAATTGTCTAGCCATTGAGGCTTCATCACATGCTTTATCGCAAAATCGACTCGACGGCACTAGAGTAAATATCGCACTTTTCACGAACTTGACCCAAGAACACCTTGATTACCATGGTAGCTTGGAGTGTTATGGGCTGGCGAAAGCTCGATTATTTATGCTCGATACCCTATCTCATTCCGTGATCAACATTGATGATAAGTTTGGTGCCGAGTTGGCGGCTGTTCTAAAACGTTATAACAAATGTATTGTCACCTACGCGATCAAAAATACAAAAGCTACTGTGCATGCTCGCAGCATTAAATCTACCAGCTATGGATCAAAATTTATCGTTGATTCGCCTTGGGGCTCAAGGTCAATAGAGACCCAAGTTATAGGCGAATTCAACATCAGTAATTTATTAGCTGTTGTGTCGGGTCTGGTCTGCTCGGGGATTTCCTTTGAGAAAGCTTGCAGTGCTGTTGGTGGTCTTTCTCATCCTCAAGGCAGGTTACAAAAGGTGAGATCGTTATTTAAACGATCTGTTTATGTTGATTATGCTCATACACCTGACGCTCTTAAAAGCGTGCTTGCCACATTAAAAAGGCTTCTACAAGTTGATGGAAGGCTTATAACGGTTTTTGGTGCGGGCGGTGACAGAGACAAAAAGAAAAGACCAATAATGGGGGAAGTAGTTCTCGATTATTCTGACATTGCTATTGTGACCTCCGACAATCCTCGTTACGAAGATCCATTGGAGATTTGTGAGGCAATAGTGGTGGCAAATAAAAATCGTTTTATCGTTGACTTAGACCGTCGTTCGGCGATTCGTAGAGCAATCGATTTATCAGATGAATCTGATATCGTATTAATTGCCGGTAAGGGACATGAAAAACATCAAGAAGTCGCCGGTAAACAATTTTCTTTTGATGATTATCTGGAAGCCGAGAGCTATTTGAACGATATCTGCTCAGGACCTATCAAGCACGAAGGATGCTTGAATGTTTAACGTAAAAGATTACGCGGAGGAAAATGACGTTCAGGTTTTTGGTAATTCATCAGCGGTTATTTCTAGGGTATCCACTGATAGTCGTGATATTCAGTCTGGAGACTTATATGTTGCTTTGATCGGGCCGAAGTTTGATGGACATTCTTTTATCAATGATGCATTTAAAAGGGGGGCATCAGCGTGCATGGTGTCGGCTGAGCCGAAGGCGGCATCTATAGATTGTTCAAGAACTTTCATTGTCACAGACGATACCCGTCAGGGGTTGAAAGATATGTCTATTTGGTGGCGAAAAAAATTCACTGATAAGGTGAAGTTTATAGGCGTAACCGGTAGCAACGGTAAGACGACAGTCAAGGAAATGATTGCTCGTATTCTTTGTGCTGAGATGAGTCAGTCCCAGGTTCTAGCGACAAAGGGTAATCTTAATAACGATATCGGAGTTCCTAAAACCCTTTTAAATTTGCGACGGGAGCATGTCTTCGCAGTAATTGAAATGGGTATGAACCATTACGGAGAGCTAACTCATCTGACAAAAGCTGTTTGTCCTGATGTCGCAGTCATAACAAATATTGGTACCGCCCATATAGGTGAGCTCGGTTCTCAAGACGGCATCGCAAGGGCTAAAGCAGAGGTTATAGCGGGACTAGTAAAAGGTGGCACATTGGTTATTGAAGCAGCTGGTAAGTACGCCGACTATCTAACGGATCAAAACGACCTTGGTTCGACCCTCACATTTGGTGAATCGAGTAATGCTGAGGTGCGTGGCGAGCTTGGCCAAGCTCATGGAAATCAGGCAATAAAAATTTTTTATGGTGACCAGGTTATCGACATTGATTGGTTCGTAAATGGGAAGCATAATTTTTTGAACGCGCTTGCCGCAGCCGCAGTTGGTTTCGTCTTGAATATTTCTCCTCGCGCAATTAAGCGCGGACTTGAGCTTTTTAAAGGTGTCGATGGAAGACTTGAGACGGTTCGACTCAGGTCTGGAGATACTTTAATTGACGATAGCTATAACGCAAATATGGATTCAGTTTGTAGGGCTTTAGAGTATTTATCAGCGCAGCCAGGGAGAAAAATATTTGTGTTTGGTGACATGGGGGAATTAGGTGATTTTTGCAATCCAATGCATGAGGAAGTCGGTAGATTCGCAAAAAGTTTGGGGGTATCGCTTTTGTATGGGTTCGGGATTGCTTCGAAGCAGGCAGTTTTAGGGTTTGGCTCTGGCGGTTCGCATTTTGACTCAAGAAAGGATCTGCTGGATCAACTGAGGTCGGAATTGAACGGTGAGGCTTATATTCTGGTGAAGGGCTCTCGATTTATGCAAATGAATCTTTTTTGTGAGGCATTGATTAGTGATTAAAGGAATTAAAGAGGAAATTAAGTGTTTTTACTTTTAGCTCAATATTTAGAGAGTTTCTATAGCGCGTTTAACGCTTTTTCTTACATCACCTTGAGGGCGGTTTTGGCCGCACTAACAGCGCTGCTAATCTCATTTTTTGTCGGCCCTCGAATGATCAAAAAATTGACCTATTACAAAATTGGTCAAACTGTAAGGAGCGATGGCCCAAAGAGCCATGAGGTAAAAACTGGAACGCCGACAATGGGAGGCGCACTTATCTTGACTTCTATATCGATTACCACATTTCTATGGGCAGATTTAAGTAATCGCTGGATATGGGTTGTGTTGTTGGTGACGATTGCCTTCGGAGTGATTGGTTGGATTGATGACTATAGGAAAGTTGTGTTGCGAAGTCCTCATGGTTTAACTGCGATAGAAAAGTTTTCATATCAGGCCATTGTCGCTGTGATTGCGTCGGTATATCTGGCGCATGCCACTGAGTTTGGTATGGACACGAATTTAATTTTTCCTTTTTTGAAAGACGTCGCGATACCCTTAGGTCTTTACGGTTTTGTGGTGCTAAGTTTCCTGGTGATTGTGGGCAGTAGTAATGCCGTCAATTTAACCGACGGGCTTGATGGACTTGCTATCATGCCGTCCGTAATGATCGCAAGCGCGCTGGCTATTTTTTCTTATGTAGCAGGCCATGCCGAATTTTCAAAATACCTTGGGTTTCCCTACATCCCGGGGGCTGGAGAGTTAGCAATTTTCTGTGCATCTTTATCTGGAGCTGGTTTAGCGTTTTTGTGGTTTAACGCGTATCCCGCTGAGGTGTTCATGGGAGATGTAGGTGCTCTGGCATTAGGTGCAGCCCTCGGCGTTGTGGCAATTATTGTCAGGCAAGAGATTGTTCTTTTCATCATGGGTGGCGTGTTTGTTATCGAAACACTTTCGGTAATGATTCAAGTTATTTCGTTTAAGTTGACAGGCCGAAGAGTTTTTCGTATGGCCCCACTTCATCATCATTTCGAGCTGAAAGGTTGGAAGGAGAATCAAGTGGTCGTTCGTTTTTGGATTATTACAATGATGTTGGTCCTGATTGGTCTCTCTACGCTGAAGTTGCGGTAATTGTTAAAAATGACCCGACAAGTATGATGAATGCTCATTTACCTTTGCAACAACGAAATGAACTCACAGCTTTACGGGGTAAAGCCGTTCTCGTGTTGGGCGCAGGTAAAACTGGTATATCGATTGTTCGATGGCTTACGTACGTTGGTGCTGTTGTTCTTTTGGCAGATTCGCGAGCTAGACCACCGGGGATAACCATCCTGAAAGCTGAGTTTCCTGATTTAATTTTTCAGGCAGGTCCGTTTATAAATTTAAATTATGACGATGTAGACTTAGTCGTAATTAGTCCAGGTGTTCCGTTAGACGTCCTCCCTACTGAAGAATTAGAGCAAAAGAATATATCTGTTGTTGGGGATATAGAAATCTTTCTTTGTGAGAATACAAAGCGCTTTGAGAGTAAAGTTTTAGCTATTACGGGGACGAATGGTAAAAGCACAGTGACTCGAATGGTTGAAACAATTCTTAACGTGTCGGGCGTAGATGCTGTCGCAGTGGGAAATATTGGCACCCCTGTGCTGGAAATTTTGACTCAGATTGTGACCGGCGAGCGAAAAGCTCCTGACGTATTTGTCTTAGAGATATCAAGTTTTCAAATTGATACGACATTCACGCTTGACTTTCATGGTGCCGTTATTCTCAATATATCTGAGGACCATTTGGATCGATATGAAAATTTTGAGGCTTATATAAGATCGAAATTAAGAATCTATTCTGGTACTGGTACGAAAGTGCTTAACAGGGATGACCCGCTTATTATGAATTCCTATCCTATGTCAGATGATATTGTTACTTTTGGCCTAAGTCACCCTGATACTGACGTCGCTTGGGGTATTGCTCGAATTGAAGAAGTTGAATGGTTAATGTTAGGTGATCAAAAAGTATGTAGGAGCGATGATTTACCGGTCCTTGGATTGCATAACGTGAGTAACGCGCTGGCAGCTCTTGCACTATCGTCTCTATTCTTACCTTCAAATGAGATGGCTGCGGATGGTTTGATGAAATATTCTGGGTTAGATCATCGAATGCAGATGGTAGCTGATGTTAATGGTGTGCGGTTTTTTAATGATTCTAAAGCCACAAATGTTGGAGCAACTCTAGCAGCAATTTCAGGCTTATCTGAGATCGCTGTTCTTATTCTTGGTGGTCAGTCAAAGCAACAAAACTTCGAGGCTTTGACTGAGGCGATTCGTCAGAAAATTCGAACAGTCATTTTAATTGGACAAGACGCACTCATTATTAAGGCGGCAATTGAAGGGTCCGGTGTGCCTGTTATTGAGGCTTCTAGCATGGTCGATGCCGTGCGCTTATCTGCAGATATTGCTGAGTCCAACGAACTTGTTCTTTTATCTCCAGCTTGTGCCAGCTTCGATATGTTCGATGATTACACTCACCGTGGTGATGTTTTTATGGAAGCCGTTAGGAGCTTAATCTGATGCTTTTTCGTTTTACTGATGAATCAAAAATTGGGCAAAAAAACTCACCGTACGATTTTGATTTGATTTTATTTTGGCTAGTCTTCGGGTTAATTGGTTTAGGTGTTGTTATGGTCTATTCTTCCTCTATCGCGATCGCAGACGTAGGCGGTAACCCCTACCGATTTCTTATCAGGCATTTATTTGCTCTATCAATTGGTCTTATGTTGGCTTTCTTCGCTACGCAACTTCCGGTTAGATTCTGGGAGGCGGTTGCTCCGGTTTTATTTTTGATGGGGCTGTTTATGCTTATAGTAGTACTCATTCCTGGAGTCGGATATGAGGCTAATGGAAGTCGCCGATGGTTTCGCTTTGTAGGTTTCAGTTTTCAGCCTTCCGAGTTTATGAAGTTTGCCGCGGTCCTGTATGCGGCAGATTACACAATAAGGAAGGGCGTACACATATCTAGTTTTAAGCGTGGTTTTCTGCCTTTATTTGCAGTGATGGTGCTAGCTGGTGCGTTGCTGTTATTTGAGCCTGACTTTGGAGCGTTTGTCGTGATCACGGCTATAGCAATGGGGGTGCTTTTTCTCGGAGGGATGAATTGGAAGCTGCTGTTGGTACTGACGTTCCTGTTGTTTGCCGCTTTCGTGGTTTTGATCAATTACTCGGAGTATCGCTCGGCTCGTGTTTTTGGTTTTTTAGACCCATTTGGGGACCCGTTTGATACCGGATATCAGCTCTCCCACTCTTTAATGGCGTTTGCACGTGGGGAGTTATTTGGCGTTGGTCTCGGAGATAGTATTCAGAAATTACATTTCCTACCAGAACCGCACACAGACTTCATTCTTGCTGTTATCGCGGAGGAGATAGGTTTCTTTGGTGTGGCTTTTACGGTCGCGGGTTTTGGTTGGTTAACTCTCCGGATGATTATGATTGGTAATCAAGCGGCTCGATTAGAGCGATATTTCTCTGCCTTGGTGGCGCAGGGGGTGGCGATATGGATTGGTTTTCAGGCGCTCATAAATATGGGGGTAAATGTAGGTGCCCTTCCGACCAAGGGTCTTACACTACCGCTCTTATCGTTTGGTGGTAGTGGTTTGATGATGAACTGCATTGCCATAGGTTTGATTTTTAGGATTGATTACGAAAATCGTGCGCTTATGAAAGGGGTGAACCTTTGAATAAGCGAGTAGTAATAATGGCAGGTGGAACGGGTGGTCATGTTTTCCCTGCGTTAGCGGTAGCTGAATATCTCAAGAAAAGACAATGGGAGGTGTTTTGGTTAGGCGGGACAAAAGGTTTAGAGAGGCAAGTGCTCAATTTAGAAGTATCTCGAACGTTATTTATTCGTTTCGCCGGAGTCAGGAGGAATGGTGTTTTGGGTTGGTTAAAACTCCCTTTAAACTTGGCGCTAGCTATTTTTAATGTGGTTAAATTTTTAATAAAAAACAAACCCAATGTCGTTATTGGATTTGGAGGTTATGTTACTGTACCTGGTGGGATTGCTGCTAAGTTGTGTCGCTGCCCGCTTGTAATTCATGAACAAAATGCGACACCTGGTTTGTCCAACAGATTACTGGCTAAGATTAGTAAAAAAATATTACTCGGTTTTCCAAATTCGATGCCGCAAGGGATCCATGTGGGTAATCCCCTTAGATCAGCTTTCTCATCTATTCCGCCACCAGAAGAAAGGTATCGAGAAAGAAATGGGCGTTTGAAGATTCTCATCGTCGGTGGAAGCTTGGGGGCAAAAGTTTTTAACGACATTTTGCCAATCGCTATATCCAGAATTCCTGAAAATGACCGACCTTGCGTGATGCACCAATCTGGACGTAATAAATTGACGGAACTGCGAAAATCATATGACCGACTTGGTGTTTCTGCGACTTTGTTGGAATTTATCGAGGAGATTCCTGCAGCTTATGCACAAGCTGACTTAGTGATTTCACGTGGTGGTGCTCTATCAGTATCTGAAATAGCTTCGGTTGGCGTGGCAAGTTTTTTAATTCCCTACCCCTTTGCTGTTGATGATCATCAAATGCGTAATAGTGAGTTTTTAGCTAACTTGGGTGGTGCCATCGTAATTCCAGAGAGTGAGTTGAACCCGGATTTCCTAGCAAAATCTATATTAAATTTCGACCGTGCTAGTCTTTCGGAAATGGGGGCGAAGGCAAAATTAGCGGATATGTTCGGAGCTACAAATTTGGTTGGCCAACAAATCGAGGATTTGATTCGGTGAGATATAAGGTTAAAGCGATACATTTTGTTGGGGTTGGCGGTGTTGGTATGAGTGGCATCGCTGAGGTCCTAT
>CBFIFN010000037.1:0-3274 GCA_965661885.1 uncultured Burkholderiales bacterium
CAGCTATGATTGAAGGGCTAGGCGCTCGAGTCATTTCACTCAAACAAGGAGAGCTAGAACCGTGACGTGGCTTTATTTAAGAATTAGCGCCTTGACTGATAGCGTATCTAGGTTACTAAAACAGCCCATCACCTCCATCTTGCACATACTCGGGATGGGCATAGCCTTATCCATACCTATGGGTTGTTACGTATTGCTTGATGGTGCTGATCAATTCTCCAGGAAACTAAATAATTCCACCCAGTTAAATGTTTTCCTCAAAGCGGACGATACCAACGACAATGTGAAAATTGCTGAAAAAAAATTAACCGAGATATTCGATGGGGAAATTAAGTTTATTGATCGTGATCAAGGCCTCAAGGAGCTATCAAAAAATCCAGAATTTAAAGGCCTAGTCGCAAGTCTAGATAAAAATCCGATCCCGAATATGTTCGTTCTGACACCAAACCGTAATGATTCACAAAAATTACTAAAAATCGCAGAAACGATTACAGAGTGGCCTTTTATTGAAGAAGTCAGGTTCGATGCAGATTGGGCTTTCAAACTTGAATCTTTTATTGCTATATCGAAAACTCTTGTAATGCTTATAGTTTTACTCATTGGACTCGGTTTTGTTGCCAGCATTTTCACAAATATTCAACTACAAATCACTATTCGAAAAAACGAAATAGAAGTTGCACGGCTAGTTGGAGCGACTGGTCGCTTCATACGGCGACCATTTTTGTACTATGGATTCATCCAAGGTTTGCTGGGGGGCGCATGCGCGGTATTCATTATTTTTATTGCATTTAAGGTAGGTTTGAGTTCCATCCAACCCATACTAGAACCTATGGGATTTTTCATACGCAAACCTAGTTTGCTTACCCTTAGTTTACCCATTGTATTTAGCGTGTCATTGAGCTTACTGGGAGCCTGGTTATCATCGAATAATCATTTAAAAAAATTCGATTTTTAACACGTAGTTAGCGGATTAGGCAGAACTTTCCCTAGAATTAGCACTCATAGCTCAAGAGTGCTAAAATATAGTTCGAGGACAAAATATATGGCAAATGCATTAACAATTAATAATTTACCACCCATAGCTAGCTTGGATCTTTACATCCAAGCGGTCAACCGAATACCGTTATTGTCGGCTTCGGAAGAATTAAGTTTGGGCAAAAAGCTCAAAGAGGAAGAAGACCTTGATGCGGCAAAGAGGCTGGTCATGTCACATTTGCGTCTTGTTGTATCAATTGCTAGAAGATTTAATGGATATGGACTTCCCTTTGGAGATTTAATCCAAGAAGGTAATGTTGGCCTCATGAAAGCGGTAAAACGGTATGATTTTGAAAACGGCGCTCGACTAGTATCCTTTGCAACGCACTGGATTAAGGCTGAAATTCATGAGTTTGTGCTCAAAAACTGGCGAATTGTTAAAGTTGCGACGACCAAAGCCCAGCGTAAGCTTTTTTTCAATCTACGTAGCATGAGATCAAGCCTTGACACGCTCAATAACGACGAGATTGATCGTATCTCGCACAAGTTAGATGTCAAAGCTACTGATGTCACTGAGATGGAGACACGTATGTCCGGGGCGGATCTAGCACTGGATCCGCTTTCCTTAAACGAAGATGATGATTATTCTCCAATATCATATCTCCCAAGTGCCGACTTAGACCCATCTGAAGTCCTTGAGAAAAAGCAGATGGGATTTGCTCAGCACCAAAGTCTTATTCAAGCGTTGTCCGATCTCGATGAGAGAAGCCGAACAATCATTCAGTCAAGATGGTTGAAAGAAGAAAACCAAGCTACTCTTCATCAGTTAGCGGAAAAATATGGTGTTTCAGCCGAACGAATTCGTCAAATCGAAGTGCAGGCCATGAAAAAAATGAAGGCCGCGATCACACAACAAAAATAGGTTGTTTAGTAAATGATGCGCTTATGTAAGTCTAGCTTACTGAACTTATCAGCATCATTATGTCTTCCGACAGTTTAGCCGGTTCAGCGCCGTAGGGTACAAAGAGGCGCACGCGGCCGAGTGGGTCAAAGACGAACGTACCCGCTGAATGATCGACCGAATATATCGCAGTAGTAGACCCAGCAACCTTTTGGTACATTATTTTAAACTCTTGAGCCACTTCGGAGATTTCATCTTCTGTACCCCACAACCCTAAGAATTTAGGGTTAAAAGCGCTCATATACGCTTTCAAATTCTCAACAGTATCTCGCTCTGGATCGACCGTTATAAAAAGCACTTGTGCTCGGTCAGCATCAGCGCCTAAATGCACCATCACCTCATTGAGCTCTGACAAAGTAGTTGGACAAATGTCAGGGCAATTCATAAAGCCAAAAAACAAAATAACTACTTTTCCCTGAAAGCTGTTGAGACTCACAGGATCGCCGTGATGGTTTGTGAGTTCAAAGCCCCTGGCGAACTTTGCACCAGTTATGTCCGTGTAATTGAAATCAACTGAAGTATCCGAAGAGCGACCGCAACCGCTTAAGCAAACTAAACAAGTAATGAGTATTAATGATTTCACGATAGATTTTTCTAACGATGACATGAATGCTAGGAAACTAAATAGTGGTCAATCAAAAGAGCCAAAAATATAAGGGATAAATACAAAATCGAATACCTAAAGGTGGCTTTAGCTACTTCATCAGTGTACGACTTCCAAATACGGTATGAATAAACCAAAAATATTAAGCCAAGAATGAATGCTGACAGCCCGTAAAACCAATCACTCATGCCCACTACGAAAGGGAGCATAGAGACCGCCAACAAGATTAAAGTGTATAAAAAAACATGAAGCTGGGTGAAGGCAACACCGTGCGTCACAGGTAGCATCGGCACTTCTGCCCTCGCGTATTCTTCTCTACGATATAGCGCTAATGCCCAAAAATGCGGCGGTGTCCAAGCAAAAATAATTAAAAAAAGAAGTAAGGCCTCATGGGTAACCTCCCCGGTCACTGCAGCCCATCCAAGAACAGGCGGCATGGCTCCAGATGCACCACCGATAACAATATTTTGAGGTGTTAATGGCTTCAGCACCATCGTATAGATAATGGCGTAACCGACAAATGTACCTAGTGTCAACCACATAGTCAGCGGATTAATAAACACATAGAGCAAGAATAAGCCCATCCCCCCAACGACTAGTGATACGGATACCGTCTCTAATTCTGTAACCGCACCAGTTGGCAACGGCCGTCCGCGGGTACGCGCCATGACAGCGTCTATCCTTTGCTCGATTAAGCAATTGACAGCGGCAGCTGCGCCCGCTACGAGCCATAT
>CBFIFN010000037.1:3374-4209 GCA_965661885.1 uncultured Burkholderiales bacterium
GTACGCGCCATGACAGCGTCTATCCTTTGCTCGATTAAGCAATTGACAGCGGCAGCTGCGCCCGCTACGAGCCATATACCTAGCGACCCGTAAATCAAAACATTTAAGGGTGCCACAGATGGTTGAGCCAACAGCATCCCAATAAAGGCCGTGAACACGATTAACATAACCACTCTGGGCTTTGTAAGCCTCACATAGTGCTCGAGGCGAGAATATAAGGATAAAGTAGGTGTAGTCACAACAGTCATTTTCGCTGCCCAATATTAGAGGGCCAGTTTAACACTTGAGAATAAAATGGCGCACTCACTGCTATTTAATTTTTTTCCAAGCTTTTGAAATCTTTAAAAGTTTTTTAACATCTTTTTTCATCAGCGAAGGGTCAATGGTAGTGGGAAAACGCATCATCAAATTACCGATCTGATCCACGAGAAAGATATAATTGACCGCCTCACTTAGGTCACCAAAAGCCGTTAAATCTTCAGCGTCATTTAAGGCGATGAACTTTGTACCCTCGTAGTCCTCAGTCACGGAGGCCGGAATATGAGTTCCACCTAACGTAAAGTGTATTCTCTCCAGCCTTTCTTTCTCAGGACCTTGTGTCAAACGAATCTGGCGCATAAGATATAACTTCTTAGTACATAGATCCATACATGGTGTTTGATCAATTGAGACAAACGACCAGAACCCATTTAGCTCGCCAAAAGAAAATACCTCACCATCGATCGAGCGCGTCTCCAAGTTGTAAATCGGTACAGGTTCGATCAATTCTCCATTATTTACGAAACCATCAGGTTCCCACAAATAATAGAGTGCAGTTGATGCTATCACTGGCAAA
>CBFIFN010000037.1:4217-7280 GCA_965661885.1 uncultured Burkholderiales bacterium
CTCGATCAATTCTCCATTATTTACGAAACCATCAGGTTCCCACAAATAATAGAGTGCAGTTGATGCTATCACTGGCAAAACACATATTGTGAGTACGATCCAAGGAATATAGGAACCGCTTTTATTTTGCCTTGTCTTGCTGCTTAATGAATCCATAATAAATATAAAAAAATAAAATCATAAAACTAAAGAATAACCACTGCCCCGCATAGGATAAGTGAGTTTCGATACCAAAGCTTCTTCTTGGCCAAGCGCGGTCGAACTGAGTATTGAAATTCTCTGTGCCATCAACTTGTATTACATAATCCAACACATTTAAAGAGGATCTCAAACGATAACGACTGAGGTCCAGGTTTTGCCAAATCTCTCCATCCACTGTGTTTTCTGATAGCTCTAGAGCACCCAAACCAGGTTTAATAATAGTTCCAGTCACCTTGATCACTCCATCAGGAGTTCTTACATCAGGTATTTCACCAAACACTCGCCCGCGCGGAATCCATCCCAAATTAATTAAAACAATATTCTCGGATCCAGTGAGTGAGAATGGCATTAAAATTTCATATCCCGCTTGCCCGCGGCGAATGCGGTTATCTAGAATCATTCTTTTTGAAGCATCGAGTATTCCTGTTCCGACAACACGCCTATATTCAATATCTTTTGAGAAACCAATATCAATATTAAGATCTAAAATATCTTCCGCTTGCATACGGTTAAAGCGTAACTCCAATGCCTCCTTATGCTCCGCTCTTTGAAGTTGCCAATATGCCGCAGACAGAGTTAGTCCAAAAGTTAAAATAGCAATGAATGTAAGTATCCAACTGGGGTGCCTCATACTGTATGGTGTCAATTATTAATTTAAAATTCGAAGGTCAAACGAAATGAAGATAATCGTAATTCTGTTTTTGCTAGCAATTTTCGGAAGTCTAGCGTCCGCGTTAATATTACTAGTTCGCAACAAAGGCGGATCTGACGGAGTCATAAAAGCCTTAAGTTACCGAGTCGGACTATCAGTGATCTTATTCGTTCTCCTTATGGCCGGTTCTTATTTCGGAATAATTTCGCCATCGGGTCTATAAAAAAGCCCATGCGCCTGAAAACGCATGGGCTACACAACTAAACACCCTAAAGCTTTACAACCAGTAAACGAAAATAAACAGCCCTAACCATACGACATCTACAAAGTGCCAATACCATGCAACACCCTCAAATCCGAAATGCGCTTCTGGCTTAAAGTGTCCGCGAACCCCTCGCAGCCAGACCACAATTAGCATGATCGTGCCAAGCGTCACATGGAAGCCATGAAACCCGGTCAGCATGTAAAATGTAGCACCGTACGCGCCGCTTTCAAGCGTTAAATCTAACTCCTGATATCCGTGCATATATTCGAGCACTTGAAGCCCTAAGAATAAAGCACCCAACGCTATCGTCAGAAACATAAAAGAATTCAGCAATCCACGCTTGCCCATCTTAAGTGCCCAATGAGCAATCGTTAGCGTCACTCCAGACGTTAAAAGTAGAGCCGTATTAATCGCGGGAAGCCCCCAAGCGCCCATAGGGGTGAACTTACTCTCTACCCCTGGGCCGGCTGTTGGCCAAGCCGCGACAAACCCATCCCAAAGTAAATTTCCTGTTTCACCCTCGGTTAGCCACGGAACAGACAAGACTCGCATGTAGAAGAGAGCGCCGAAGAACGCGGCGAAGAACATCACCTCTGAAAAAATGAACCAACTCATCGACCAACGAAAGGAGACATCCACCTGTTTGTTGTATTTTCCTGACTCACTCTCCCGAATGACTGTGCCAAACCAGCCAAAAAGCATATAAATCATCACAATGGCCCCTGCTAGAACGACATACCAACCACCGGAAACAGCGTTCATCGTAAAAACAGCCCCTAAGGCCAAAAAGAACAACCCAATTGAACCGACTATCGGCCAACGAGAAGGCTCTGGTAAATAGTACCCACCGGATTGCGAGCTCATTGTTTATTCCCCTTTATTAATTTCATTATATAAACTCTTGCCACAATGTATTCAACCTACCGCTATTTAGCAACCATTTTGACGAGCGTAATCAGCGAAAAAACGAATATCGCCGCACAAAAAACCCCAGCAATAATTACATGCTGCGGCTTAAGAACACCCAAATGGTGCTCCAATTCCTTACGCTTTCCAATCCCTGTAAAAGCGCAAACCACTGCGCGTACAGCTTGAAAGGACGTCCGACCCGCGATCCTCATGACTTTCTTTCAACAGTATCTGAACGAACAGTTTGATCCTGTATTGTTTTAGTACCCTCAATTTCAAACATGGTGTAGGAAAGCGTAACCGTTCCTACGTCTGACGGCAGACTCGGATCGAGCACGAATACCACTGAAAAATCTCGGGTCTCGCCCGCACTAATCGTTTGTTGAGTGAAGCAAAAACATTCCAACTTCTTGACGAATTGAGCGGCATGTTGCGGACCGTAACTTGGTATCGCTTGTGCATCAAACGAGGTATCGGTAGGGTTGGTCAATCGAAATGTCGCATGCACCAACTCGCCGGGATGAACGTCCAGTTTAAAGTCTAGTGGGACCAACTGCCATCCAATCTCACTTCTCGTATTTGCGTCGAATTCCATAACCACCGTGCGGCTTTCGTCGACTTGTGTATTGACGATCTCATCAGGTTTAATGAGGTCGTAGACCCCTGTAACTTCGCAAATTTTTTTGTATAGCGGAACAAGGGCGTAACCAAATGCAAACATAATAATCGCTACAACAATGAGTTTGCGTAACAGATTATTATTTTCAATTGCTAATTTATTATTTGTCATCAATACATGGCACGACGAATAATAAAGCCAAAGAAAAACACGATCGCAATTGTCGCAAATATAAGCGCCGTTTTTGTATTCTTACTCATCGTTTATTTTGTTATTGTTTATTTCTGAGCTTGCTTATTGAGGAGCGACACCACTGTCACTCCCCTACATAGCTTAGTGACTCGGTTCGTCTCTTAAATCTGGTGGTGTTTCGAAGCTGTGATAAGGAGCCGGAGTAGGTAGGTGCGTCCATTCAAG
>CBFIFN010000037.1:7327-12238 GCA_965661885.1 uncultured Burkholderiales bacterium
GAATAGCCTTCAGCAATATATACAAGAAAAAGACCTGTGATAACCCAAACCCAAAAGCACCGATCGACGAAATCATATTCCAGTCAGCAAATTGCAAGGCATAATCCGGAATCCGACGCGGCATTCCAGCTAATCCAAGGAAATGCTGAACAAAGAAAGTTACATTAAAAAACACCAAAGACAACCAAAAATGGATTTTTCCAAGACGTTCGTCGTACATTTTTCCGATCCACTTAGGTAGCCAGTAATATACGCCAGCGAATGCCGCGAAGAGAGCTCCAGCAACCATCACGTAATGGAAATGCGCCACCACATAGTAGGTATCATGTAATTGAATATCGATTGGTGTAACAGCTAATACCAAACCCGTAAAACCCCCAATCGTGAACAAAAATAGAAAGCCCTGCGCAAAAAGCATCGGCGTCTCGAACGACATGGACCCTTTCCACATCGTAGCAACCCAGTTAAAAACTTTCACACCCGTTGGGATCGCAATCAGCATGGTCGCGAACATGTAATATAGCTGCGCCTCCACTGGCATCCCCACTGTATACATGTGGTGCGCCCACACTAGAAAAGAAAGGATAGCGATCGATCCGGTAGCGTAGACCATAGATGGATAACCGAAGAGCGGCTTTCTCGAGAAAGTTGGAATAACCTCTGAAATAACGCCGAAAGCTGGTATCGCGATAATGTAGACCTCAGGATGGCCAAAAAACCAGAATATATGTTGATACAACACCGGGTCTCCACCACCCGCAGCGTTAAAGAAGTGCGTACCAAAGTGACGGTCCGTCAAAGTCATGGTGACGGCACCTGCCAGCACCGGCATAGAAGCTACTAGTAAGTAAGCCGTAATCAGCCAAGTCCACACAAATAACGGCATTTTCATCATTGTCATGCCCGGAGCTCGCATGTTGAGGATCGTCGTAATAATGTTTATGGAGCCCATGATAGAAGACATTCCCAAAATATGAACAGCAAAGATCATCATATCCATGCCCATACCTTGCTGGATCGTCAACGGAGCGTACATTGTCCAACCAACACCGCCGGCTCCACCTGGAGCTAACAATGATCCTAAAAGTAGCATGCCTGCAGGGGGCAATAACCAAAAACTCCAATTATTCATTCTTGGAAACGCCATATCCGGAGCGCCGATCATTAGTGGTATTTGCCAGTTTGCAAACCCAACGAAAGCCGGCATGATCGCCCCAAACACCATAACTAAACCGTGAAGTGTAGTCATCTGGTTGAAAAACTCAGGTTGTACAATCTGAAGTCCGGGCTGAAATAATTCTGCCCTAATCACCAGCGCCATTACTCCACCAACAAGGAACATCACGAAACTAAACCACAAATACATCGATCCGATATCTTTGTGGTTAGTTGTCGTTACGTATCTCATGATGCCCGTGGGCACGTGATGGTCGTGACTTTGATCGTGTACCGCTTCCATTATGATTCTCCTTAGCCGAACCTCAATTCAATTAATAATTTAAATAGTTTCAAACCTTACTTAGAGCGCGCAGATGCAATTTCACTCGGCTGCAAGTAGTCACCGCTCGAATTAATTTCATTCCTTTGGTATGCAATCACCGCCGCGATATCCAAATCGGACAAGATCGGACCCCACGCCGCCATCATTGGATTTTTAGCACTACCGTTCATGATGATATCTAAATGACCCGCCATGTCACCGGTCGCGATCTTTCCTCCTTTAATCGCGGGAAACGTTGGAGCCATCCCTACACCACCCTCTTGGTGACAGGCGATACAGTTAGCGTTGTATACCTGCTCCCCAGCGGACACTAACTCAGCGACCGAATAGGATTTAGTTGAATCAAAAGATGGGGCTCCAGACTCAGCTACTTTGGCCTGCATCCAAGTCTGATAATCCTCTTCGCTTACAACTTCAACCACGATGGGCATAAACCCGTGCTCCTTGCCGCAAAGCTCGGTGCACTGTCCACGATAAGTGCCGATAGTCTCCGCTTTAAAGGCGATGTCTCGAATAAACCCTGGGATGGCGTCCTGCTTCACCGCGAGACCCGGGACAGACCACGAATGAATCACATCATTAGCCGTTGTTAATATGCGTACCTTCTTACCCACAGGAACAACAACTGGGTTATCCACCTCCAGCAAATAAGTACCGTTTTTTTCTGCTATTCCATCTATTTGATTCCTCGGTGTAGCCAAAGTGCTGTAAAACTTGACTCCTTCACCGATGTAT
This sequence comes from uncultured Burkholderiales bacterium, assembly GCA_965661885.1. Taxonomy (GTDB): domain Bacteria; phylum Pseudomonadota; class Gammaproteobacteria; order Burkholderiales; family Eutrophovitaceae; genus Eutrophovita. Next base: position 9,564 of record CBFIFN010000037.1, read on the forward strand.
TCATAACCCCAACGCCATTGATATCCAGTCGCTTTGATTGTCATGTCAGAAGCTGAAGAATCCCTTGTTGCCAGTAGAAGTCGAGTTGCGGGAAAGGCCATCGCAATAAGGATGATGACCGGAATCACAGTCCAGATAATCTCAATTGTTGTGTTTTCATGGAAGTTGGCTGCCTTATGACCAACAGACTTGCGATGCTTCAATATCGACCAAAACATCGCACCGAAGACCACGACAGAAATTCCGACAATGATCCACATTACTAGAGTATGTACAGCCTGTATCTCAGCACCGAGCAATGTAACCACCGGTGTGAAGTTGAGGTTCCACTCGGCCATTACCAAACCGGGCATTAATGCCAAGACAATACCGAGTACCCGTAAACCAAATGAGCTTTTCATTCTCCCCCCAATGTTCTTTTAAATAACACGCAATTCCTCATTTTAACCTATAAATCCAAAAACATTAACTCTGCGCCATGGATTTTATTTGGGCCAACAACTCTCTCTTTCTAGATGAAGGAATGAGTCGACCGACCTCCATGCGATTACCGTGTGAACCGACTTGAATTTTCAATCGATTGGCTGACGCTTGTTCAAGCGTTACATTTAGCCAATAACGGTTGAATATCGATCTTTTCATTACCCCTGAGAAACAGGACTCGAATACGATATCGTCGCCTCGCAAAAAGATCATCTCGTAATCTTCTCTTTGCTTTTTTAACCAAAAATAAGCAACATATAAAGCGGAGCACTCCAAAACCGCGTAAGGCAGCACGAGCCATAGTCCATTCAATGCGAAACCGGTTGCGATCGCCAACGTAACGGCTCCAAGCCAAATAAAGACGAAGGCAACAGAGGAACTAGTATTTTGGTGCCGTTGCAACAAAATCCGTGGCTCTTGTGTGTTGATATTGCTAACTGGATACTTCACGTTAAAACCACTTGAATCCAAACTTCCATTAACACTTTTTCCAAACTTCATTTAACAACTTTTAAGACGCTCTAACGTCAACGCAAAGGACCTTACCACATTGATTTTTCATCCTGCAAGACTGACTACCCTAAGCGGAACTAAATTACATTAACCGCATGTATCTTTAGTCACTCTGCACCTTAATCTCAACGACTTTGCGCCCTTTTGGCGACTTTTTTAAGGGGGCTCGCCAGGCATGTCCAAATACAAGTTCAGCAGTCAGCGACACGCTACAACCGTCTAAGCGTTCGAACTGCTGAGTGAGCGAGGACAGTAGGTCCTTACCCGTTAACCCCTCCCTCTCTGACCTAGCAAACACCACCGAGCCATGCGCTTTAACATCCCTCAAGAGAGCCAATGGGTCTCGATATGTCAACTCTAATTTTTCCATCTCCATAACCGGGTCGGAAAATAAGGCGCCCATCAATTGGTCCCCAAGATCATGCATATCCAAATGATCGCATGTCCGAAAATGCGAGTTCGAGTCTGATAGTTTGATTTCTTTTAAAGTATCTGGCCCGAAGGACGAGAAAATAAACAAACCTCCTGGCCTCAAAATACGAAAAACTTCCTCTAAAGATTTGACCAATTCTCCACACTCAAAAAAAAATGGTAGATCCAAGTTGGAGTAGACCAAATCAACGGATTGTGATGCCAAAGGTAAGGCACTGAGATCGCCGCAAATATTTGTCTGTTGTGGTTGCCAAGGCAGCCTAAAACCACTTTTTTTTTGGCCCCGAAGCAAGCGCGAATGAGCAAAATCGAACGTTAGTATATTTTTAATGGAATTGAATCGTTCTGCAAGACAATGATTACCGAAGCCTGAGGCCATTACAACCCTAGGATCCACTAGAACGCCTTCCAACCTATCGTCTAATCGCTTTGCCACCTCATCATATAAAAATGCCTGACAATCCGGCTGGTCGAAAATACGATTAATTTTTGTCCTAGCTCGACCCTTCATTCAGCGAATAACATCATCGCTTGGAATCAACCCGAGACGATTAAACAACTCATCATCACCGTAAGAGGTTGCATTTGGCGTTGTCAGCAATTTCTCGCCGTAAAACACTGAATTTGCGCCCGCTAAAAAGCAAAGCGCTTGAATTTCATCTGACATCTCACTCCGCCCTGCTGATAATCGAACCATCGCCTTAGGCATTGTAATCCTGGCGACCGCTATTGTTCTGACGAAATCAAATGGATCAATTTCAGCTATGTTTTCCATTGGCGTACCCGAAACTTTCACTAAATTATTTATCGGGACACTTTGCGGGTAGGGATCCATGTTGGCGAGCTGAGCGATCATCTCCGCTCTGTCATCAATCGATTCACCCATTCCGATGATTCCTCCGCAACAAACCGACACTCCAGCGTCCTTCACGCGCTTAAGTGTGTCATGGCGATCATCTTGAGTTCGGGTCGAAATGATCTCCTCATAATGCTCGGATGAGGTATCAATATTATGGTTGTAGTAGTCCAAACCAGCGTCTTTCAACACCTCTGCCTGTCCATCTTTTAGTAATCCCAAGGTAGCACAAGTTTCGAGACCAAGTGACTTAACCGCAGACACCATTTCGGCGACTTTGGATACATCTCGATCCTTAGGTCCTCTCCACGCCGCACCCATACAAAAACGACTCGCGCCGTTTGCTTTTGCAATACTGGCCGCTTTTAAAACATCACTGACTTGCATCAAA
>CBFIFN010000038.1:0-11721 GCA_965661885.1 uncultured Burkholderiales bacterium
ACTGTTATCAATAATTAGTTAAATAGGGCTTTACAAAACTGACGAGCTTTCGCCATATGCTGCTTTACTGAAGCACCCCTACCCCAAATATTTCTCGTTGGGGTATTTTTTTGTTTTAAACCTCCGCTAATATTGGATACCGAAAAACCTCCAACAGTGTGTGATCTGCTGCTAGTCAATCAGCTTTTTAAACTCATCGATGACATCAAATGCATCATACGTGTGCGATGACGTCGTGGTGTGCACAATCGGAATACATCATCATCAGGAAAAATTATGAAACTAGGGTGATTTTTTATTGGAACGGTTTTTGCGTTGATTTTACGTGAGGGCTAAAAACCTCTCTTAATTATTTCACGGAGAAATCGTATGACTAAATATGCAATAACGACAGCCACCCTTTTAACTGTATTCAGCACTGCTGCCACATCAGCAGATATTGGCGGTGGTTTTGACCTAAGCGGTAACGCAACCATCACTTCGGAATATTTTTGGAGAGGCATGGATCAAAACTCAAACGCGGCGGCACTTCAAGGTGGTATCGACCTAGCCCATGACGCAGGTCTCTACATTGGCGTGTGGAGTTCACCTGTGAATTTTTCGGATGGAGCCTCCTCGGAAGTCGACTACTATGGCGGATATGGTGCTGAATTTGGACCTGTCGGCGTAGATGTTGGCGTGATCTCATACCAATACCCAGGAAGTATCCCAAATTCATCTTTTGAAGAACTGTATCTGGGTTTTAGTACCACTTTATCCGGCGTGGATTTCGGTGCGACCCATTATGAAGGGTCATCTAGCGCCGAGAACGCAACAGAGTTTAGCCTGGGGACCTCGTTAGGAGACTTCGGTTTTGCCTATACCCTTGGTGAATACGACAACACTGGAGATTACTTCTCGTTTATCGTCTCAACTGAAATACTGGATGAAACGTGGCCAGTGGAAGTTGCCCTCATGTACACAGAAATGGATCTAGACGACCCAACCGCAGAGGATGAAGACGGCGTCGTACTCAGCGTTTCAAAAAGCTTCTAAATAAAAATATTTTAACTTTTAGTCGTTGGCTCAGAGCGAATCGCTCTGAGCCTTTTTTCGTGCGATACCCCCCAATAATTAATACACGAATTATGTGATGACACATGACTCCGAGCGACTCGTAGGGTAGACGTCATCCCAATCTTTCTGCTACTTTAAATTTTTATCAATATCCATAATTAAAGTTCAGGAGTGAAAATGCCAACTTATGTCGTAACCTCCACTCCCGCGAGGCTGTCAGCGGAAAACAAACAAACCATTGCGAAGGACATCACAGACATTCACTGCTCAGTTACCGGGGCACCTAAATATTTTGTGCAAATTTTATTTAATGGCGTCCCGACTGAAGACTACTTTCTCGCAGGAAAGCGACTAGAGGAGGACAACATTTACATACACGCTCATATTCGCAGTGGACGCACAACAGAATCAAAGCAAAAGATTATGAATGACATTATCTCCTCGGTAACCGCTGAGACGGGTGCGGACAAATCCAGTTTGCAGGTTTACATCACGGACATCCCGGCAAGCCAAGTGGCCGAGTTTGGGTCTATCCTCCCAGAGCCTGGTCAGGAAAAGATCTGGGAAGACGGACAATCCAAGGAAGCACAAGATCGTATGGTTCGATTAAATACGCTCCGAACGTAAAAACCCCTCGATTCACTGTGAACCGTATTGCAATCATTGTGGTCATGCTACTGGCTTCCCCGTTGACTGAAGACGTATCAGCCGAGGCTGAAGTGTTCAAGGATTGTAACGAGTGTCCCAAGCTGACGCGCATCCCTGCTGGTGAAATTGATATAAGACTGCCTCCCGGTGCATTGGGGAGAGGGCATAACGTCGGCTACTACAGTCGAGTAACCTTTTCCCAACCATTCGCTATAGGACTCTACGAAGTCACGAATGCAGAGTGGCTCGCCTGCGTCGAGAGTGACGTCTGCGATTCACTGGAGGCCGATGCAATCCAAATTCTACACAACCCAGTCACCCAGGTAAGTTGGCAACAAGCAGTTGGCTATACAAAATGGCTATCGAAGAAAACGGGACAGATCTATCGTCTACCCTCTAATACAGAATGGGAATACGCCGCAAGAAGCGAATTAGGGATGAACCGATACTTTAACCTCAAACCTACGGACGTTTGTGCGTATGGAAACGTGTATGACCTGTCTGCTGAGAACGAATTAGAGTATGGGTTAGACACTATGCCCTGTGAAGATAAGACAATCACACTCACCACCGTGGGAAATTTTTTACCCAACAGTTTTGGCATCTACGATACGATTGGTAACGTTTTTGAATGGACTGAAGACTGCCCTAACCCAGGCGGACAAGGCCGTGGTGGCTTTCCGACGACTGGTAAAGCGTGGATAGCGGGAGACTGCTCTCTCCGTGGCTATCGCGGAAGTTCATGGCTATCTAATGAACCATCCTACCTAACAGAGGCAACCCGATTCAAAGACTTAACCTCGAGCGAAGAAGACCTCGGCTTTCGAGTGGTGCGTGAATTGCCGTAACGAGTCGATACTAGACTAAGAATTAAGCTCCAATTGCCTCTCTCGCTTCAATCACGTCATCACGCATATTTTTACTCAGCATCTCACCAGATTTTTTACCCGCCATTAAGTTTCTTGCTTTTTCATACTTAGGATCATTCCAAAACATTAAGCAACCATTACAACCGCGGCCGCAACACCCCTCAAGCCCCCTACTGGTTGTCTTAGCGCGCTTCTCTAGAGTCTCTACACTGATCGTATTTTTCAAACGTTCAACCGCATTGTTATAACGCTGCGGTGAGGTTTTCCCGAGCTCAATTTTCTGAGTCAATTGATCAAGGCGAATGCGTTCCCACTCCTCCTCCGATAACATCGACTCCTTTCTCACAATCGTGAATTCTGGGAATTTTCTTAAAATATCCGCAGCATCCTCTTGATCAAATGCCTTGATTGGTATTCGGATTCTGCACTTCGGACCACCGTGAATTTCCTCTAATGGCTCATCTTTTCCTTCAACGTCAAACTCGTATAATCGCAATAGAACCGGCGCATCCTGCGGGTCAGGTGGTATGAACTCAAGCACATCACCCGAGCGCAACTTATTTTTAACTTCCATAATTAATGCATCTTCAGTGACTGAACGAAGAATTCCTCCAAACTCCCAAGAGGCAACACTATTGGTGCTCTCATAATTATGAGCATAATTAGTAACTCGGCCTTCATGAAACGCTAGGGTGTAACCCCGATTGCCGGTCATCTCAAGTTCCCTCATATACGGCCGATGATCCCAACTCTCCGGGTCCTCGTAATAGTCATCGATAGCACGCCGATAAGCTCTAGCCGTTGTCGCTAAATAATAAGGGCTCTTACCACGCCCCTCTACTTTCAGGCTATCGACACCGATCCTTAAATAATCGTCGAGCTTTGGCATTAAACATAAATCCTTTGAGTTAAGGATGTAGGACCCTCGATCGTCCTCCTCAATCGGCATTAAATCACCCGGCCTGTGCCCTTCCTCCAACACGAACTCGAATAACTTCATATTCTCCTCCGAGAGCTCTAATTCCTTAATGTTGCCGTCATTTAGACGCAAATGGACTTTATACTGCCATCGGCAGCTGTTGGCGCAATTCCCTTGGTTCGCACCTCTCTCCGCCATAAAGTTAGATAATAAGCATCGACCCGAGTAGGTCATGCACATAGCGCCGTGTACAAAAGTCTCCAAACGAACATCAGGGCACTTCTCTCTGATCTCTTCTAACTCCGAAAAAGTGACTTCCCTGGCAAGTACGATTAACTCAGCACCCTGGTCTTTCCAAAATTTAACAGTCATCCAAGAACAGACATTCGCTTGAGTTGAAATATGAATGTTGAATTCAGGCGCGAACTCCCTAAGGTAATGAAATACACCAGGGTCAGACACAATGACGCCATCTGGTCTGACCTCCTTGAGCGTATCAATGTAAGCATCGAGCTTAGGGATGTCTTTGTTATGAGTAAAAATGTTTAGAGTTAAATAAACACGTACGCCGCGTTCATGAGCAAAGGTGATGCCCTCTTTGATGTCTTCCAAGCTTAATTGTGACTTGGTTCGCATGGACATATCGGGCGTCCCCATATATATCGCGTCGGCACCATAAAGAGCAGCAACTTTTAGACGCTCCAATGAGCCAGCAGGCATTAATAATTCCGAACGTCGTACAGGCGAATCTTTCATATTTGACTCCAATATAGGCTTATTCAGATAACACTAAAATTTAAGGACTACCTGTCGTGTCTCAGGGCGATATCCTATCAAAAATGCGCGGCTAATAGTACGTTTCACGTATTGATCAGGCCAACATAGACCTCCTGAAACTACAAATCAAAATCCATCTCCGCCGAATCAATCAGATGAAACAAATACGTAGGACCAACCGAAATGGATAGAGAATGATGCGTTCCTAAACGAGTTACTCAAAATAATCTAAACTCTGAGTAGTGAGAGACTGAGTCACAACTATAAGTTTTTATAATAATCGACGGATGGGGAGAACACATGAAATTATTCAGAAAATTCGCAGCGGTCCAATTAACCATTCTTTTTACTCTTATAACGCACTCAGCGATGGCGGAAGACCATATTGGCAGCAAAGTCATCATGAGAAGTGTCCTAGTGACCGCTGATGCGGAAACAATGAAGTGGGAACGTAATCATCACGTTCCATGGGGCATGCGACTCATCGTCATACACGGCGACCCATCAAAACCTGGCCCTTACACGTTCCGCGTAAAAATGCCCTCTGGATATAAACTCCCGCCTCACAGACATCAGGATGAACGGACTGTCACGGTGCTCAAGGGAACCTACTGGATTGGTGACGGTGAACAATATGACGCGAAATCGATGCGAACGATGGAAGCTGGCTCGTTTTATATCACCGAGGCGAATGCCGCGCATTACGCCTGGGCAAGAACAGAAGTAATCTTACAAGAGTCTGGGTTTGGACCAACAGACATGACCTGGATTAACCCTGCTGACGACCCAAAAAATCAGTAACCGACTGAATGATAAAAAGGCTAAACAAGCCTTTTTATTCCTACCGCGTCTGACCGCACACCAAATCGAAAGTTGTGCGAGCATGCCCTTGCGTATTGATCGTGAGCCAAATTCGTTTATCCATATAGCCTGACGACCACACAACATCACCCTCCTCACTCACCATATCCATTTGCGTCACTCGGTTTAACCCGCGCTCACAATCAATCTCAAGGCGGGCCATAGTGGCTTTAAACACGACAGGCTTTCCATCGTCAAGCTTGTCAGTCAGTGTGTTCGTGTACGCACCTTTTTTCATAACGATGGTATTTTCGCCTTCCATTTGAATAGAATCAGTGTCAACGTAATACCTAGCCTCGGTATCAGCACCGACAGAAACCCAGGTTTGTGCCAGCGAGAACGATGGCAAAACGCACATTAAAAAAACTAACCATTTCATACTAATCCCTCTTCGCTTTGTCATGTCACTGAATACCCACCCAGCGTTACCTTACTAGGATTTTTTCAAGTTAGCCATTAACGCGGATACTCTATCGTCCAACAACGCTAAACTGTCCGACAGTAGGCTATCAGACTCAGAGAACAATTTTCCCGCATGAGTCAGGGAGAAGGGCCTAGGGAGCACTGTTACTCCCAAGTAGTGGAGTTGAGTCGTCAACGAAGTTAATGACCGAACGCCGCCGCTTCCACCAACAGTAGCGGACATCAAGAGGGCTGTCTTACCATCAAACGAAGACAGTATCGGATCTTGGGAATCTTTTCGTCTAGATAACCAATCGAAACAGTTTTTAAGTATCCCTGGGAAAAAACCATTGTATTCAGGCGTCGCAATAATAAACCCATCAGCTTTTTCGAAAATTTTCTTGAGAGCCTGCACATTTTCAGGTAGGCCGTGATCTGCCTCTAAATCACCATCATAAAATGGCAGAGGAGTGTGTCCCAAATCGATATGAGTCACATCGGCACCTTGACGTTCGGCACTATTCAAGGCCAACCCTAAAAGTTTTGAATTAAAAGACTCCTTTCTTATGCTGCCTGACAGGCCCAATAGTTTAACTTTTGATTCCCTCATAGTGCTCTTTACCTTTCATTCTATTATCTATCCTAACTAAAACCTCAATGGGCTCATACGCTTCTTCAGGCTCCGCTCGACCGGACACGAAAGCCCTAAAATATCAGACAAAACGACCTCTGCCGCAAGTGGCGCCCAGGTAAACCCTCTCGAGCCAAAGCCAGTCAACACATGCACCCCACCTTTTATCCGACCGGCATGTGGCATCCGATCGTGAGTCGCGTATCGAATTCCTGCCCACGCCTTTCGAGCAATCAATGAAGGTGATTCCCCAACCGGTTTTAGTAAATTATTAATGCGCGTCATATTCGTTTGATCATCACCATCCCGACACTCGGTTGAGTCGCAACCTACTTCAAAGGTTCCGGAGGACCAGACGCCGCCATCCTCTGAGCGAGCTATATAACCGTCGCCACAGATTGCGAAATCGATAGCAGTTGGATGCCCGACTACCTGGGTTGATTGACCTCGAATTGACTGTAACTTTAAATCAGTATCAGGTAGTAATTGCTTTACGTCCTGTGGGTTAGACAAGACTAATGCACCATCAACTTGAAATGAAGAAGCTTGACGAAGGTCCAAACGCCCGCAGTCCGAAGATATTTTAGAAACTGTTTTACCTGTTAACACCTCGACAGAATTATCTTTTAAGAGCCTCGAAATAAATGATTGACACTGCCTCAACTGACCAACCTGACCGATCATTAATGCTCTCGAGTGCTTAATATTTAATTGACTAAAACTGTCAGAATCATCATCCAAGCATCTCAGAACATCATCCTGAAAGTTTAATATACTCACTGCTTCACACATCTTATTCCATTCATCGTCGGAGCTAGGGATTTGGAGTCCGACGGACTCGTGCCAGCCTATGGATTGCGACAGTGACAGACGTCGATAAAAGCTCATTGCACTCAAGTAAGCGTACCAGCTAAACTGACCTCGCGGCCCGAAATCCAGAGAGATCACTGGACGTACTAACGGTAATGGATTACTCGAGCCCCGCCCCATAACACTCTGCCCGGACTCAATGATAGTTGCTTTCATCCCTAGCTCTGCTGCACGAAGTGCGAGAGAACACCCGGCAATCCCACCACCAACGATCGTTAAATTAGCTCGAATGGAGTCATTAGCCTTTGAGTCATTTCCTCCACGAAAGGTCCCGGTAAGCATATTTCGCTTCGACCCAAATCCTCTTGGAAGGTCCACATCAAATCCGGCATGAATCATACCTCGTCGGACATCACTGGCGCTGCTGTAAGTACTGAAGGTGGCGCCCGTTGCAGCCAATCGTCTAAAACTGGCGAACAATCGTGGGGTCCACATCACGCGATTTTTCTTTGGCGAGAAACCGTCTAAAAAGAACACATCCACGGAAGCTTCCAGCTCTCTTATATAGTCGGCAGCATCACCGTAAATCAGAGTCAACATCACCTTGGGGTATATCATCACCCGATGAAAACCAGACAGTAATGGTGGCAACTTCGCGATTACATCATCGACTCGTGCATGCGCCCCTATAGATTCTCCAAGACACTTTCGAAGATCACTTTTCTCGAACGGATGCTTTTCAAAAGCAACGTAATCCAGCACACAGTCCCCACCAGTGGCGGCATGGGCATCGAGCGTACTTAAGAAATTGAGTCCTAGACCAAACCCTAATTCAAGAATAGTAATTTTTCTTGACTCTCGAAATCTGCGATCGAGATGATTCCCCTCAATGTATACATATTGTTTCTCATTCATCGCCCCGGCACTCGCAAAATAGGGGTCATCATAAGTGGTTGAATGAACAACGCCACCTTGAATCGAGTAAGCGGCTGGCGATATGGATTGTGGCCAAGGGATGCGTTTCATTTAATAAGTCAGTAGTCAGTTTTTAGGCGATAATATAGTTTATTAGTGTAAACCGTCTAAGCAGTTCTGTTCACTTGCATCGTGAGTTTATATGTCCCAATGTTTCAGATACATTTCAATATGTATGTTCTTAGTATCATCGGTAACTTCCTTCGCGATGACGCCTAAATATCCATACGAGCCCTTGGTAACGTCATGCCTTAATGAAGTGGTTCTTGCCGGCGAGGCGCTCGTGAGTGGGTCCGCTCAAAGCCCCTCTCTCCGGCTACAAGCCGACCTGACGATCACGTCAGATGTGAAGGTTTCGAGTTGTCCTTCAATTAAACAAATTAAATTCGTATTTCTTAAATTCAATAACGAAACCTTATTGTTACAATTTAGCGAAGCTATCGGCACTAACATTTTAGTTTCAGGTGAGATTCATCCCGACGACGCTAAATCCGTCAAAGACATAACTTTCAGTGTCATCGCTATTTCACCTATTGAATAGACATTAGACGCGTAGGATCTCTTGGCTGACCCCAGGACAAACGAGACGATTCATATTAATTTTTAAGATGCACGCCTTTAAGATAATGATAGATACGTTTCCACATCTGGAGAACCTCTTCTCTATCAATAGCATTTTGCTCATCAATGAGTGTTGTTGCTGCCTCAAAATCGTCTTTAGCTAACTCACAGAGTTTTTGAAAAGTTTTGATATTCTGTTCTTTGTATCGCATTTCACTACCTTCCGATTATGTATTGGGAAATAATTAGCGCCTCGTTAATCATAATGCGTCATAGACAATACCTGATATCTACATAATGGAGACGTAATGAGGGTTAGAATCAAAAAGTGTGATCAGTGTAGAGAAGCTAAAACCACCTTATATCGATGTAGATATGGGGAATCAGAACACTGGGTTTTCTTATGCGGTGAATGTTTAAAAACAGTCAAAATGTCCTTCAAGGGCACTTACCAATATGGTGGCACTTGGAAGAGCGAAAAAAGCCGGTAACGAAGGAATAATTGAATAACTGTGAACCGCCCTGCGGCCTACTAGACGACATCCCAAAAGCGTGCAACTCACTTTCATTCACGCGTGCGCTGGCGATCAGTCCTTGAGAGTTGCGATCAGTCAGTAATAAAAATAAGCTTTTCAATCATCTCCTGTGTGTTTATAACGATATCTGCGCTTGTTACTAGTATTGCAGGGACAAGCAGCCATTCCAAAGTCCATGCTGCACCTGAACGTTCATTTTCATGTATCGATGCACTGCTTAACCCACTCATCTGCGTATGACAATAGTGAGTTTGCGCAAGAATAATCTCGGCCAAAACAGGATTTTTTTTGTGAGGCATAGCGGAAGAGAAGCCACCGCCTTCTATTCGTGCTTCACCTACATCAGTTTGAGCCATGAACAAAACGTCTTGAGCAATTTTTCCCATTACAGTCGAGACCTGGGAAAACCAAAAACAGATGTTTGTTACAGACTGGCGATCTGTGTGCCAAACGTGCTTTGCAACCGTTAGATCCAATGTCGACGCCATATCATGAGTAACATCGTCATAACTGACACCAAACTTCCTTGCCGCGCCTTCGGGGCCCCCTAATTGCAAAAGAAACTTTTGCGGCCTCGTTGAAATTAGACCTTCCAGTTGAGCGCACCAATTGCCTAATTTCTCTGGCACAGAAATAGGAAGCGCATTTTGCATCCGCGTTCTTGCGATCAATACTTTTTCACCTGAGTGCGAAGTGGCAAGCTCTTCCAATTTCAAATTTAAAAGCTCGATGTTTTGAGACATACTTGCGACGCTATCTCTCATTCGCATCATCAAGCTGGTATCAGTTAAGTCTTGACTTGTTGTTCCATAATGGAAGTTCGATTGGTCTTCGTCATCTAGTTGGTTACGTATTTGATTCACCAAATTCGGTGACGCTACACCGTCACGTTTAAATCCAGTCCGAAGATCCTCCATATCAGGCCGAAAATTATCCAATACTTCTAAGATACGCGTCGCACTCCTCAAGGAAATGAGTTCGAATCGGCCAAGAGCATGAGCTAAAGCCCTTTCAAATGCAATCATTGCAAGCACATCAGACTGAACGCTAAATAGCTTTCGGATGCTTTCCTCTTGTGAGAATGCTGCCATGAAATGTCCGGGTCCTATTGCATAACTCATGAGTCAGCTCCTCCGCTTTTACCTAAAAAGTTTAAGATAACTTGAGAGAACTCCTGTTCAGCCTCAAGACATGGTATGTGTCCAACCCCTGATAATTCATAAAATTCACTTTTTGGAATCAAATTAGCCATAGCTATTACAACGTCAGTTGGCGTCGCTTGATCATCGGCTCCTGCAATACAAAGAGTAGGGACTTCTATATTGGTAGCGAAAGCAGTTAAATCAGCGTTCGACAACGCTTGGCAGGCAGCCACATACCCTGAATTCGAAGTTTGTAACAAAATTGCTCGAGCAATGGCAAGCCGGTCAGGATAATTATCTGCAAAACCGGATCCAAACCATCTACTCAAAATTAGATCGGAAATACTAGCTAGCCCACTCCTTTCAACTGCCTGAATGCGTTCATTCCAACTATCCCTCGAGCCTATCGCGGTGGCCGTATTCGTTAGAATCAACTTCTCCACCAAGTCTGGTCGCTTACGATACAGCTCTTGAGCAATTAGTCCGCCGATGGACAAGCCTACTGGTATCACTTGGTTTATAGAAAGTAGAGAAATGAGTGCTATCAAGTCATCTGCATATTGACTGATAGAGGGAGATTTTGTCGATTGCTCAGATAATCCGTGTCCTTGTTTGTCATACTTCAAAATATTAAACTTATGTCCCAGCTGCTCTACGACGTAAGACCATATTCGATGGTCCGTACCTAGCGAATTGATAAACACCAATGTCGATTTTTTAGGATCAACTTTAAGATGCTCGTAGCTGATGTAACAGGTGTTAATTTTAATGTTTGTTAGCATAATTCATACGCGATTCATCATAGATAAACTAAACATATACACCATGAATTTTAAGGTAAGACTTACAGTAGTCAAACGTCAAAGAACACGGTTTCCCTTGACCCCTGTAAATAAATATTAAAACAATATCCACCATTCACTTTCTCAGCCATCAATGTACGCCTTCGGCTCTCAGGTACTAGCTTCATATGCGGATCTTCATGTAATGCACTTTCATGGTCTGGAAAATAGACACGAGTTAGAAGGCCAAGATTTATTCCTCGAGCTGTGATCCAAACCGACACAAATGGTGCAAGCCATTTACCGTCTTCCGTTTTTGTTTTTCCTGGCATCTGTGTGCAGATCGAAAATAAACCGCTGGTCGAGTTAGTAGCCGAGCGATGCCATATGCCATTATCGTAGCAACCGCTCTCGTCTGCGTGCCAAAACTCAAGCATTACATCTTTGCAGATCACGTTGTCACCTTCAAATACTTTTCCGCTGATTGTGATCGGCGCATTTGGCAAATTTCTATTAACGGTAAGGTCATTTGGATAAATGCCTCTGACATCTGCAGCATTAGGCAAGCAACCAATATGAACGTATGGTCCAGCGGTTTGCGATGCTGTTTCACGAAGCGGCGCTTCTGCATTAGTTTGAGCTGGCCGCGTACGACGACGATCAAGAGAATCCATATCAATGTCCTCCCGTTTTATTTTCAAATACCGTGGAATTTGGACCACGCAAAATGAGATCAAACCGATAAGCAATTA
>CBFIFN010000039.1:0-11647 GCA_965661885.1 uncultured Burkholderiales bacterium
CATGTCGGAGCTCCCTGTATGAATTGACGTCCTTATTTAAGCACAAATGGATTACCGGTCTTGGCGCCGGTATTGATCCAAACGCTCTTTGTTTGTAAGTATTGATAAATAGCTTCAATACCACTCTCCCTCCCCACGCCTGAATCTTTGTATCCCCCGAAAGGCGACATGTAACTCACTGCACGATATGTATTAACCCAGACCGTGCCCGCTTGTATTTTTTCTGACATTCTGATGGCCCGACCGATATCGCTAGTCCACACACCAGAGCCAAGACCAAATCGAACATCATTGGCTATTTCGATGGCTTCGGCTTCATCTTTAAACTTGATGACTGAGAGGACTGGCCCGAACACCTCCTCTTGTGCGATTCTCATGTCATTCGTAACGTTTGTGAAGACGGTCGGCTCAATGAACCAGCCGTCCTCACATTCTGCTCTGTTCGCTGGCAGACCCCCAAGGGCTAGATTAGCACCTTCCGTCTGTGCAACGTCAATATAGCTGAGAACCTTTTCATATTGGGGTCTTGTGGTGATTGGTCCAACTTGAGTATCCTCATTCATTGGGTTTCCCATACGTGCGGTTTTCGCGAGAGCTATGAGTTTTTCCATGAATTGGTCGTGGATGTCCTCTTGGAGAAGCAATCGGGATCCTGCGATACATGTTTGGCCCGTCGCCGCAAAGATGCCAGATACGGCGCCATTAACCGCATCTTCCAAGTTAGCGTCATTAAAAACGATATTGGGCGATTTGCCACCGAGCTCAAGCGTGACTCGTTTGAAAGATTTTGCCGCTAACTCATTGATGGCTCTTCCGGTCGCATCTGAACCCGTGAATGCGATCTTCCGAACGAGCGGATGATTAGTGAGTGGTTCACCGACGTCCTTACCAAAACCGGTTAATACGTTTACAACCCCATCGGGAAACCCCGCTTCTTTAAAGAGCTTTATAAATTCCAGAGTAGACGCGGAGGTGAATTCAGAGGGCTTGATGACCACAGTGCAACCCGCAGCTAGTGCCGGTGCGAGCTTCCATGCCAAAAGCAATAGTGGCGAATTCCATGCGGTTATTGCAGCGACCACACCCAGTGGCTCGTGCCGTGTGAAATTGAAGTATCCTTTTTTATCGAGGGGTATGACCGCACCCTCTATTTTGTCAGCTAGCCCGCCAAAGTAGTAATACCACTGGGGGACATAATTGACTTGTCCTTGCATTTCTGCAATGAGCTTGCCGTTATCTTGTACTTCTAATTTTGCTAGTTTGGTCGCATCTCTGGCAATCAGGTCACCGAGCTTGTGAATGAGCAAACCTCTTTGGCTTGCGGTCATTTCAGACCATGGTCCGTTTGTGAATGCCCGATGTGCCGCCCTCACAGCCAGATCTGCATCTGCTGGCCCGCCCGCGGCCACTTGAGACCAAACTTTTCCAGTGAATGGGTCGAAACTATCAAACCATTTTCCCGAGGCAGCTTCAACAAACTCGCCGTCAATAAACATTTTGAACTTTTCCAATTTGACCTCCCGTTTTTATTCTTTTGAATGATTCTTAACGAACACCTAATTGTTTTTCTTTGTTTCTTATTAGGGCACTGATTGTCGTATTAAATGGAGTTTCAATATTTAATTCGAGACCGACATTTGTTATCGCTCCATTGATGGCATCAATTTCGGACAGTCGACCAGCTAGCGAGTCGAGTAGCATAGAGGGTTTAGCTTTTGGAATTTTCAATCCAAAGTTCTTTACATATTCAATAGGATTTTTAATCCTCACATTGATGTTTTTTGCAATTGCGACGTCATAGGCTTCCTGCGCGCAATTTGCTGCACAAGTCCATGCGTTTGATTCTCCTATTACTTCCCCAATGGTCAGGCCAGTTATTGTGCAGGTACCAGAAAAACAGACGTTACAAATTAATTTTTCCCAAACGAGTTGGTCGATATCGTCAAAACACTCGACTCGAAATCCTCCAGATGCCCATGTTGAAGCGATCGACTTTAGACGGCCCGTTATTGGACCTGAAAATTCTCCTAAACGCACGAGCTCCCAACCATTATGATGTGCATATCCTGGTTCTTTTATCGATGCACCAAATCCCCCAACGACACCAACGAGCATTCTTTCAGCCCCGATTATTTTTGCTGCAATCTCAGGTGCTCCCAAGCCATTTTGGATGGAGAGTACTGGCGTGTTATCACCCAGCAAAGATGTTGCCGCTCGCGCAGCAGCTTCAACGTGCATTGCTTTAGTTGCGATAATGACTAAATCACACTTCCCAACATCGCCTACCTTCGTCGTTGCTTTTAATTTGACGACTCTAGAACCAGAGGCTCCCTCTAAACGGAGGCCATATTTATTGATCGCATTTACGTGATCGTGCCAAGAGTCAACCGCCCAAACCTCGTGGCCAGCATCCGACAGGAGGGCAGCGTAGACGCTACCCATGGCACCGCAGCCGACTATCGCAATTTTCATCATGTTTCCAGTGGACCAGGCGGAAAAGGGTTCATTTAATAATGATTTTAGATATATCTTTGATTACAAATTCGAATTTTTAGCGTAAATCTCGACGCAATTCCCCTCTGGATCTAGAAGCTGGAAGGAGGAAAATTCTTTACCAATTTTTAGCGTCTTATTAAATCGTATTCTCCATTCATTTAACTTTGACATTCCGCCAACTCTGAGGCCGATGTGAAATGTGTCGGGACTTTGGATTGGCGTACCGTCTTGAAAGACCATAAGGATGCCCTCACCGCGTGCTATGTGTTTTTCAGCCGATAGCCCGAAGGTGTCGGCGTACCATTTAGCTAAATCCATAGGATTTTCAGACGGAATATTAATATGCTCTAAGCGGAAATCAGACACGGTAAGTTCCTATATATTTTAAGTTGTTGGTAAGAGTTTTTAAATTACTTTTAATTCTAGAGAAAACTAATTTACAGCGTTGAGTTATCCTACAATGCGCTGGTAGGTTCTGCGCAAATTTCGTTACGTACTTTGATATAGCTTTTCCCCACTAATGAAAATTAGGCTTTCGTTTCTCTAAAAATGCATGCACGGCCTCTCGATGATCGTCCGTTTTGTGTGCGATTGATTGAAGACCGGCCGAAAGCTCTAGTAAGCTCTCAAGGCTCTGTTTCTGTCCTTCTCGAAGCAACCGTTTGGTCATTCTGAGAACTAAACTCGGATTACTCGTAATACGGTTAGCCAGCGTATTTGCCGTTTCTAAGAGGGCGTCTGCGGTGGTTAATTGGGAGATCAGTCCAATTCTCAGAGCTTCTTGTGCATCAATCGCATCCCCTGTGAAGCTCATTTCCGCTGCCTTCGACATGCCTACCGCACGAGGTAGGAACCAAGCGCCACCGTCACCTGGAATGATCCCAACTTTCACAAAGCTCTCAGCAAAAATAGCCTTGTCTGAAGCTATTCGAATGTCGCACATGCATGCAAGGTCACAACCGGCACCAATGGCGGCTCCATTGACTGCCGCAATTGTAGGGACCTCGAGGTTATACAGCGCTAGCGGGATACGTTGAATACCTTGACGATAACTTTCACGAATGACCTCGCTGGGAATGTCGTCGTCGAGCATTTTTTTCATATCTTTGAGATTGCCGCCGGCTGAAAATGTGGGACCTGCTCCAGTGACGATGACGGCTTTAATTGATTTCTGTGAATGGATATATGAGCAAACATTTACAAATTCTTCGGAGGCGCTATTTCCGGTTAAAGCATTTCTGGTTCCGGGTTCATTCATTGTTACGGTGATAACCGCTTTAGATTCTTGGATATTGAGAAACTTTGGCATTCTTTACTTTCTTACGGGTTTAGTTAATCACGCGCTAAGTTAATGAATTAGAAATTGCTTGACCTACATCTGAAGTATTTGCGTTGCCCCCAAGGTCGGGAGTAACTGGCCCAGAGACGAGGCAAGCCTCAATACTCTCGGTAATGGCTCTTGCAGCTTCGTGTTCGCCGAGGTGGTCCAACATCATCGCACCAGACCATATCTGTGCGATTGGGTTAGATATATTTTGGCCATAAATATCAGGAGCTGAACCATGAACTGGCTCAAAAAGGGAAGGAAAAATTCTTTCTGGATTTATATTAGCAGACGGTGCTATGCCAATGGTCCCCGCTGTCGCAGGACCAATATCTGAAATAATATCTCCGAACAAGTTTGACGCGACAATCACATCAAAACGTTGGGGATTGAGTATGAGCTGAATTGTCAGCCCATCTATATGGTATTGATCAGTGCCGATCGATGGAAATTCATCTGCGATTATTTTAAAGCGTTCATCCCAGTAAGGCATTGTTATCGCTATGCCGTTTGACTTAGTCGCCGATGTCACATGTTTTCTGTTTCGTTTTTCTGCGAGCCCGAATGCGTATCTCATGATCCGGTCGACCCCTTTTCGTGTGAAAACAGATTGTTGCGTCACCGTTTCTCGGTCAGT
The DNA here is from genome assembly GCA_965661885.1 of uncultured Burkholderiales bacterium. Classification (GTDB taxonomy): domain Bacteria; phylum Pseudomonadota; class Gammaproteobacteria; order Burkholderiales; family Eutrophovitaceae; genus Eutrophovita. The sequence goes on from CBFIFN010000039.1 coordinate 4,458, forward strand.
GCCCTCAAACATTCTCCCGCCAATGGAGGAGTATTCGCCTTCTGTATTTTCCCGAACGACAAGATAATCAATGTCTCCGGGTTTGAGCCCTGCCAATGGGCATTTCACACCTGGTAGTAACTTGACGGGTCTTAAATTTACGTATTGGTCAAACTCTCGTCGCCATTTAATGATGGAGTCCCACAGAGCTTTGTGATCTGGCACGAGAGCCGGCCAGCCGTTTGCCCCAAAGAATATTGCGTCGTGTCCCCCTATATCTTCTTGCCAAGATGGTGGCATCCACCAACCGTGTTTTTCATAGTTGTGGCAGCTCCAGTCAAATTCATCTAGCTGTAGTTCGAAATTAAAGTTTCGAGCCACAGTATCGAGAACTCGCAATCCTTCAGGCATGACTTCTTTTCCAATGCCGTCGCCGGCAATGACTGCGATGTTGTAAGATTTCATATCACGGTTCCGTGTTGGGTTACCAGAGCTTATATTGTACCTGGCTAGCGCATCTCTCCGATTTGCTAATTAAATTAGCTTGTCTAAGTTTTAATGATTTGGTGTCATCAAAACGAAAAGCTGGGGTAACTGTTCGGGAATTAGTGACGGAGCAAGTCGGGGGGATAGTAATCGCAATTTAACGTTTTTTTAAGGCTTATGAACGCTGAAAAAAATTGGAGTGAAACAGTATTTGATTTAATTCTTGACCAGGATATTTCCCTGGTGAGTTTTGTCCCTGACGCGGGTCTATCTCAACTGATTGATTTGTGCGTTGCGCACGATGCCATTCAGACTGTGCGACTGGCGTCTGAGGAGGAGGGTGTTTCTTTGGCGATGGGCAGCTGGCTTGGTGGTAAAAAAAGTCTACTACTTATGCAGTCAAGTGGTGTCGGTAATTGCGTCAATATGCTGTCTATGTTGAATACATGTCAGGTGCCTTTACCTATGATTGTCACCATGCGAGGTGATTGGGGTGAGTTCAACCCTTGGCAAGTGCCAATGGGGCGGGGGACAGAGAGTGTTTTGAAAGAAATGGGCGTAACAACATTTAAAGCACAGCGGGATTATGAAGTAGGGGAATTTGCGGAGGGCGCAATTCGATTGGCATTCAATACGTACAGAGCTACAGCGGTATTGATTGGTCAACGCATCTTGGGCGCTAAAACATTTGGTCGTTGATCTCACCGCTTGATTATCGATTCATTTAAATATATTAAGGTTCATGAATGGCATTGTTGAAGCGTAGAAAAGTAGTTGCTCGGTTACTGTCTCATAGAGGTGATGATCTTTTGGTTGTCGCTGGATTAGGTGCTCCTGCCTGGGACATCACCTCGGTTGGTGATCATCCTCTCAATTTTCCGATGTGGGGGGGAATGGGCGGAGCATTAACGGTGGGATTAGGACTCGCGTTGGCGCAACCTGGAAAACGCATCCTAGTCATTACAGGTGATGGTGAGTTATTGATGGGACTCAACTCGCTTGCCACCGTAGGGGTGAGTCAACCGACTAATCTCGCTATAGTCACCTTGGACAATGAGGTTTATGGAGAGACAGGTAAGCAGAAGACACATACAGGATTTGGCGTGGATTTATCAGCAGTTGCTGAGTCATGCGGTTTTCAAAATTCTTCTATAATCACGTCTTACTCGGAAATAGATAATTTCACGGAACAGTTGGACGAAAACGGACTTATGTTTGCGCAGGTAAAAGTAGACGCAGAATCGGATCAGTTGGTTCTACCTCCTCGAGATGGGACTTTACTCAAAAACAGATTTAGAGAATCGTTGTTGGGTAGCAATTGTCACTATGTCAATTGAAATTTTCTGACTATTCACGTTCAACCTTTGGAAAAGTAAATATGCGTCCTCTTGAGGGAATAACAGTTGTAGCGCTTGAGCACGTCATAGCCGCCCCTTTTTGTACCAGACAGTTGGCGGACATGGGCGCCCGTGTCGTCAAGATAGAGAGACCAGGAGGCGGAGACCCCGCCCGAGGTTACGATGATCGTGTGGGCGGTCTGGCATCACATTTCGTGTGGACTAATCGTTCTAAGGAGAGCATAACTCTTGATCTGAAGCAGTCGCAAGGGCTCGAGGTTGTGCATAAACTTCTAGAGAAAGCTGATGTCCTAATACAGAATCTCGCACCCGGCGCTGCATCGGCTATGGGCTTTTCTTACGCAGATTTGAAGGATAAATATCCGCGGTTAATTGTTTGCGACATATCCGGGTACGGGTCAGACGGGCCTTACCAGGATAAGAAGGCATACGATCTTTTGATTCAAGCCGAATCTGGTTTACTGTCTGTAACGGGCTCCGGGGAGTCCCCGGCCAAGGCGGGCTGCTCAATTGTGGACATTTCTGCCGGAATGTACGCATTCAGTAACATACTTGCGGCTATTATTCGGCGACAAAAAACAGACACCGGTTGTTGCATTGATATTTCAATGCTGGAAACAATGGCCGAATGGATGAGCTTTCCAATGTATTACGCATACAATGGCGCGGAACCGCCTCTTCGAGCTGGTGCTTCGCACGCGACAATTTACCCTTATGGACCATTTCCAATTGGGGATGGCAACACGGTTATGTTAGGGTTGCAAAATGAACGCGAATGGATGGTTTTTTGTGATGAAGTTCTCAAAAAACCAGAACTTAAGGGTGATTCGAGGTTTTCCTCGAATATAAAAAGATCAGAGGCGCGGGACGTTCTTCGACAAATTATCGTTGATGTTTTTGCTTTAATGACCCTAGAGTCCGTAATTCAGCGCTTAGATGCAGCTAAGATTGGAAACGCATCGATGAACTCGATGCAGCAAGTGTGGGAACATCCACAACTTTCCGCTCGAGATAGGTGGACATTTGTAGACTCTGAGGCTGGGCCTATAAAGGCGATGCTTCCACCAGGGGCACCAGAGGAGTTTTCTTCGAGAATGGATAAAATTCCCTTCGCAGGTGAACATTCGGAAAAGATTTTGTCCGAGTTGGGCTACAGCACGAGTGAAACAGAGGAACTCAAGAAGCTCGGTGTCATCTGATCGGTAACATAGGCAGTTGTGGGCCTCGAAAAAATATTAACGTTAATCATAAATTGGAGTGGTAAATGTCAGGTGTAGAACTGAAGTCGTATTTAAATATCATCAATGGACATAATGTTCCCTCTCAGACAGGTCAATGTCTGAATATGATCGACCCTTGCAGTGGGAAGACTTTTGCGACCATTCCTGACAGTAATGACGCAGACATTGATGCTGCCGTTAGGGCGGCTCGAGCCTCTCTCGATGGTGATTGGGGGAAGATGGCACCCGTTGAGCGAAGTAGAATCTTACACCGCTGGTCGCAGCTGATTTTCGAGAACTTCGAAGATCTCGCTCTTCTCGAATCTCGTGATACTGGTAAACCTATTTCAGCCGGCAGGGCTGATATTACAGCGACGGCCCGATACTTTGAGTTTTATGCAGGGGCGGCAGACAAATTACATGGACAGGTCATACCATACCTAGACGGCTACAGTGTAAATGTGCACCGGGTGCCTTATGGCGTAACCGCTCACATCATCCCATGGAATTATCCCGCACAACAATTTGGTCGCAGCGTGGGTCCGGCATTAGCGGTTGGAAATGCGTCCGTTGTAAAGCCGTCCGAGGATGCTTGTTTGACTACGCTAGTTATGTCTCAATTGGCTTTAGAGGCAGGTTTGCCCGCGGGAGCTCTTAATATCGTGGCTGGACTAGGTGATAAGGCGGGGGCAGCACTCGCTAGCCATTCAGATATAAATTTTATGAGTTTTACCGGTTCTCCCAGAGTCGGTACGATAGTCCAACAGGCAACTGCGGAGAACTTCGTAGGATGTACTCTAGAGTTGGGCGGTAAGTCTCCACAACTTATTTTTTCGGATGCAGATCTTGATAAAGCGCTTCCCGTTGTTGTTAAGGCGATTATTCAGCACGCCGGACAGACATGCTCGGCTGGCAGCCGCATCTTGGTTCAAAAATCAATTTATGATGAATTTATGACACAAGTTGCATCGCAATTTGGAAAAGTCAGAGTCGGGACACCTGATATGGATCTTGACTGCGGCCCTGTGATGAATGGCAAGCAACAAAGGCTGGTTCAGGGATTTAGAACAGAGGCAATTGAGTCGGGTATTCAGTTGCTGGCCGAAGGTAGTTTTGCGGATGGGTTAGATCAAAATGGTTTTTGGGTTCAACCAGCGCTTTTTGGAAATGTACCTCGAGATCACAGGTTAGCTTGTGATGAAGTTTTTGGTCCCGTGTTGACGGCAATTCCCTTCGACGATGAGGCGGACGCCATCAAACTGGCAAACGCAACGGAGTACGGGCTGGTAGGTTCTGTGTGGACTAAGGATGGCGATCGTCAACAGCGGGTCGCAAAACGGATGAACTGCGGTCAAATTTTCATAAATAATTACGGGGCTGGCGGAGGAGTTGAATTACCATTTGGTGGAATGAAAAAGAGCGGTCATGGTCGAGAGAAGGGTTTTGTTGCGTTAGAGCACTTCACAACGACGAAAACCATCGTGCATCATCACGGGTAGTCATGAGTTCACTTTTAATATTACTTGGCGGCGTTAGGTATCGTCCTTGATGAAGCAAAAAATACGGTATACCGATTGGATCGGTCGAGCTGAAACAACGGAAGACGTGGCGGATGAGTCAAAGGTAGCAAGGATGTATGCAACCTTGAATGCAGAGTCTCCTGAGAATCTTTCAGACCAAGAGATGCCAAATTTATGGCATTGGATGTTTTTTTCGCCGAGCGTTCCTTTTTCTGATTTGGGGAGCGATGGACACCCCAAGCGCGGTAATTTTTTGCCACCAGTTGATCTACCTCGGAGAATGTGGGCTGGTGGTCGGCTAGAGTTTTTTAGGCCCTTACAAGTGGGGCAAGAAATCGCGAGAACGTCAACGATTCAAAGCGTTCAAAATAAGAAGGGGCGGACGGGGGAGATGGTTTTTGTGACGGTCTCTCATGATGTGTCTGACGAATCGGGGATGATCCTAAGAGAGGAGCAAGATATTGTTTACCGTGAGTATGTTCCGACAGACAGGCCCACTCCCAGTTATAAGGAGGCGGTTGAGTTATCTGATTTCTCAAAAAATATTGTTCCTGATCCTGTGACGCTATTCAGATACTCCGCGCTCACTTTTAACGGACACCGTATTCATTACGATAGGAAGTATTGTTTAGAAGAAGAGGGGTACCCGGGTTTAGTCTTTCATGGGCCGTTAACCGCCACTCTTCTGATCAGCCTGCTTACCTCCAATAGGAAAAAAATAGCGCTTAAAACTTTCGAATTTCGTGCGCTGAAACCCCTTTTCGATACACACAAATTTGTTTTGCACGGCAAAGAATTGCGATCAGGTATGTATGATTTATGGGCTGTAGACCATGAAGGCCACATCGCTATGGAAGCACGCGCAACGTGTGCCAGTTGAGAGACAACTTATAAAGGCGAGAAAATCATGTCAGATGGCGAAGATCAATATCAGGAAATTAGAGATGGTGTGAGAGCAGTTTGCAATCAGTTTGAAGATTCGTATCATCGATCTGTTGATTTAAAACGAGCTTACCCCGAAGAGTTTGTGAACGCCCTCACTACCGCTGGGTGGTTATCCGCAATGATTCCCGAGGAGTTCGGTGGTTCTGGACTCGGGTTGGCAGAGGCCTCTGTGATTATGGAAGAGATCAATCGATCTGGCGGTAATGCTGGAGCTTGTCACGGACAAATGTATAACATGGGTACGCTATTGCGCCACGGCTCTAACGAACAAAAAAATAAATACCTCCCAGCAATTGCAAAAGGAGATCTACGTCTCCAGTCTATGGGGGTTACTGAACCTACGACAGGTACAGACACAACTAAGATTAAAACCGTCGCGATTAAAAAAGGCGACAAATACGTTGTCAACGGGCAAAAAGTTTGGATCTCCAGGGTGCAGCACTCAGACCTTATGATTTTGTTAGCTAGAACAACTCCGCTTAAAGATGTTGCGAAAAAGTCAGATGGCATGTCTATTTTTATAGTTGACCTTAATCATGCTGTCTCTAATGGGCTCACCGTTCGGCCCATCGAGAACATGGTTAATCATGAGACTAATGAATTGTTTTTTGATGAATTAGAGATCCCAGAGGAAAATTTAATTGGGCAAGAAGGTAAAGGCTTTCGGTACATATTAGACGGGCTCAATGCTGAGAGGACCTTGATCGCCGCTGAATGCATTGGTGACGGTTATTGGTTTGTTGATCGAGCCACAAAATATGCCAACGAGCGAATCGTATTTGATCGACCTATCGGAAAGAACCAGGGCGTTCAATTTCCGATCGCAGAGGCTTTTATTGAAGTTGAAGCGGCTGACCTTATGCGTTGGAAAGCTTGTGAGCTTTTTGATGCTGAGCTCTCTTGTGGCTCCGAATCTAACATGGCGAAATATCTGGCAGCAAAAGCTTCCTGGGAGGCAGCTAATATGTGTTTACAAACGCATGGCGGTTTTGGTTTTGCGGCAGAGTACGACATTGAGCGGAAATTTAGGGAAACACGGCTCTATCAAGTCGCACCAATATCGACTAACTTAATATTGTCGTATACGGCTGAACACATCTTGGGATTACCAAGATCATTCTGACACGTTTATTTCGAGTCGAACAACATACGGGATTAATTTATGAACTTAAATTTGAAAGGCCGCCGAGCTCTAATCACTGGGGCCTCCAAGGGGATTGGTTTTGCCGTTGCGAAGTCCTTATTGGCTGAAGGTTGTGACGTTCACTTGGTTGCCCGTACAGCTAGCATTTTAAAAGAAGCAGCGTCGCAGTTAGAGGCGTCAAGTAGTGGGGTCGTGACTTACAGTGCGGTTGACTTATCTGACTCTAGTAATATTTCTCATCTTTTAGATGAGGTCGGTGAGATCGATATCTTAGTTAATAATGCAGGAGCAATCCCCGGCGGTGACTTGCAAACCATCGATGAGAAAAAGTGGAGAGATGCGTGGGATTTAAAAGTATTTGGGTACATAAACCTTAGCCGTGCTGTTTATCAACAAATGAGCAAATCAGCGTCGGGCGTAATTATTAACGTCACAGGATTAGCTGCCGATCGTTTAGATACAAACTATATCGCCGGCTCCTCTGCGAACGCATCGTTGAACGCGTTTTCCAGGGCTTTAGGTAGTAATAGTTTTAAAG
>CBFIFN010000040.1:0-11445 GCA_965661885.1 uncultured Burkholderiales bacterium
ACGTCGCTTATTAGCTAGCTGGTTAGTCAAAAAAAACATCGTACCTTGTCGGTTGTACCTCTAGAGTTAGGCAATCACGGCTCATCAGAAATCCGTTTCCAGACACGATTCGCAAACCCACTACCGGAGCCTACGTTATTGCTTGGATTGAAGTCGGTGTATATCAGTTGCCCAAGATTCATCTCTAGAACTTGCTGGCCGCCATTCGCGTGGAGCACTAACATGCTATCTGTCAGTTCCTCTACTGTGTACTGTCTAAATTCACTCCAAGGTACGTCGTTGGACTGAGTAGTAACACCATCTTGCGTTTTAAATGTCGCCGCGCTGGTGTAGCGATACCCAAACGTATCTCCTTTCATCTGATACTCGCCCATCCAAGCGAGAGTTGCCGCTTTATCTGGATTGATATTGTTATGAAGAATGAAAACAATCGTTCCATCGTAGAACGTGATGCGTCCCCTTACAGTAGGAGAGGTGTACTGTTGATCACCGTCGTTCCAACTTGACAATTCATAGGTTCCCTCAAGCAAACGAGAAATCTGATCTTGACGATTAATATCCGAATCGGGCGAGCCACACGATGTTAAACCTGCCATTGAAAAAGCAACTAGAAGCAAATAAATCGTTGGCATGAAGCGCATATTGAATTCCTTTAGATACTATTTTATAGATCAAAAAAAACGGCGAGCACTAAGGCTCACCGCTTTATTCTTACATCAATACGATTAGATTTAGTGCTTCATTTCACATTCGTACGCAACGGTTACGAAGATGCCGTCATTCATCATATAGGTTGGTTGGTAAGTGCAGTTACCCATCAAACCAGCGTATTTCCCAGACAGACCACGCAACACACTTGACCCCGGTCCAGGTACGCCTATCATGCCGATTCGGGTATTTTCAATGGAAAATTCATTTCCATCCTTATCTTGCGCCACGCAAAGTGCGTAGAGCTTACTTTCGCCATCTCTCTCGATACTGCTACCAGTACAATTGAATGCTATCACCGTGCCCTTTGGCATCGGCGCATATGTTGAATTAATAATATTACCTAAACCTTTGAGCTCAGCAACTGTATGCTTCATGTCGCCCGCTTGCACGACGTCCAGAATGAATTCACCGTTAGATATGAAGGAGAGCTTTCCAGCTGAGTGCCCGTGATGATCAGCTGCCACAGGTGAAATAAAGACAAATAAACCTAAAAATGCTGTGAATAAAGTTTTCATTGAGATATATTTTCCGAATTTAAGGTTAATCAAAACACAGATTGTTTTTTATTATTAACCTGCGCACACGAAAAGAATAACAGAAAAAAAACACATGGATGCGTTACATCATGATTCGTCTATCGGCGATCGATAAAAATGGCAAAATACATCCCTAATGTAATACTTCACTGATTTAATTTAAAGGATCTCATGGAAAATCTTACGTTTGAAAGCATTAACGTGCGCGCGGCAATTATTCCCTTAAAACGTCCGATTGTTGCAAAAGTCGGGCAGTTCACCGAATGGCCGCTTATGCTAATCGATGTGCATACAAAAGAGGGAATAATAGGGCGCAGTTATCTCGAGCCATACCTCAAAGATTCTGTGAAGTATATTGCTCCAGCTTTGTATGACATGGCTGAAAAATTCAAAGGCCGGGATATACATCCAGCAGATATGTATCGTGAGATGATTGGATCATTGCATCTCATCGGTCGTCAAGGCGTGAGTGTGATTACTGCGGCCGGTCTCGACATGGCTTTGTGGGACGCTTTAGCTAAAGCATCAAACATGCCATTAGCGAATTTACTAGGTGGGACGACCGGCCCGTTAAGAGCTTACAACACAAATGGCTTATGGCTCCTTCCAAAAGAGGAGTTAGCAAGAGAAGCAGTTGAATTGGTCGCTGAGGGCGGATTTAAAGCGATTAAAATGAGATTAGGTCGAGATAGGTTGCGCGACGATATTGAGGCCATTGAAGCCGTGAGAAATGCCGTTGGGGAAGACATTCACCTCATGGTTGATTTCAATCAAGGGCAAACCATTCAAGAGGCCATTACGAGGCTCCATGGTTTGGACGATCAGGGAATGTACTGGTTCGAAGAGCCGATAGTTTTTGACACCTTTGCTCAAAGTGCGCAACTGACAGCCGATATTAAAACACCGATCTCCATCGGCGAAAATATCTACGGCCCAAGATCATTCTTTGAGGCTATTCAAGCCAATGCTGCCGACCTTTATATGCCCGATCTCATGCGAATTGGAGGAGTCACTGGTTGGATGAGTGCAGCAGCCATTGCTGGGGCTGCCAACGCGCCGTTATCAAGTCATTTGTACCCAGAGGTGTCCGCGCATCTACTCAAAGTATCTGAATCCGCAGATTGGTTAGAGTATCGCGACTGGGGGAATCCAATTGTCCAAGAGCCTTTCGAAGTCATAGATGGGATGGCGATCGTCCCTGATCGAATCGGGAACGGCATCGACTGGGATGAGGACGCCGTGACTAAGTATAGGTATTTCTAAATGGAAAAAACGTGTTTATTTTGTGATCTTCAAAAAGGAGAACGTGAACGGATTGTCGCCGAAAACGATCTCGCTTATGTTGTAAGAGATGGTTTTCCTGTTGTCGAGGGTCATTCACTGGTGATTCCCAAACGTCACATGTTAGATTACTTCGGCCTTTGCTCGGATGAAGTGATCGCAGTTAATGAGCTTATTGTTGAGCAAAGACGTGTTCTACTTGGGTTAGACTCGAAAATTGAAGGGTTCAATATTGGCATGAATTGTGGCGAGGTCGCAGGTCAATCAGTGTGGCATTGTCACGTCCATCTAATACCAAGACGAAAGGGCGACACACCTTACCCCAGAGGTGGTGTGCGTCACGTCATTCGTTATGAGGGAAACTACGAAGACTTAAAGTGATTTATCACTTTGCCATACAGGATCACTTTTTAATTGCAGCAATAAAGCTTGCAGAGGCGAGAATACTCTCCTTTGCTGCTGTGAACTTAATCCCTAGATCATGTGAGGCTTTTGCACTGCTCGTTTGCATCTCGATATTCAATCGAGGCAAGGCTGCCTTAATTTCCGCATCGAATGGCGCAATCAAACGAAGTAAAAACTTCGGCGCAATTTTTGTTGGTATTTTCTGATTGGGATAAGCCTCTGCTAGTATCCTGGCTAATTCAGGAAGCATTACGAATCTATCTGCCGCGATATAGCGTTGGTTCACCGCTTCAGGTTTTTCCAAGGCCGTGATGTGCATTTCAGAAACATCAGAGATGTCTACAAGCGGTAATCCGATATTAGGTACGAATGGATCTTTGCCCACCCAAAATCGCTCAATTACGGATAGGGATGAACCGTAGTGCTCATCCATAGGGGTGCCTGCAACGAGGCCAGGATTGATCGTCGTCAGCTTCATCTCAGGATGCTCAGCAACAAAATCCCATGCAGCTTTTTCTGCAAGTGTTTTTGATTTATCGTAAGCATTCACAGTGGGATAGCTCAGATCAGTCCAATCCTCTTCAGTCAGCGGTGCTCCCTCCGGCTTGTCTTTATTCATAATAGCCACAACGGATGACGTAAGAACCACCCGCGTGACTCCGGCTCTCTGGGCAGAGCGTAGCGCTCGTAACGTACCTTGGACAGCGGGACGTACTAATTCATCCTCGTTTTTAGGTTGCGCTATCGGAAAAGGTGACGCCGTGTGAATGACCGAAGCTATTCCGGTCATCGCCTCGTTCCAACCCTCGTCTAGGTCAAGGTCTAATTTCACAAATCGTAATTTTTTCTCAATGACTGTCGGATCGGTCAATTTATTCTTGATTGCCTTTTTTACCTCATCCGCACGCGACAATGATCGTAGCGAGCCAACAACGGAATAACCCCGGTCAAGCAGATCCAAAGCAATCCGTTTGGCAATGAAGCCGCTGATTCCGGTTAAGAGTACGGTTTTATTATTCATAATTCTCAGTAATCACCTCAAGTTCGTCACAAAGCACTGATCAAAGCAAACCACTTTGTCGTGTCATTTAATCGAGTGAAGTATAACACAGCATGTTTTTAATTATCTACTCCAACTCATGAATTAGAGTAAATCATTGCTTCTAACTATTATTTTCTTAACGCGAAACTCCGTGATGGGCTTTAAACCCAACTCGCTGAAACGAAGGAGTAAATCGGAACGAGGCAGCTAATGCATCCAGGAATACTGATTTAGAGGCTGTCTAAATGATAAGCCTTTCGCAAAGCGCTAAATAATGCTCGTCATGCCTTTGAATTTAGATTCTCATTCAAAAAAACGTATTCGTAACCTCATCTGGTAAAGCCATACCCGTTAGCTTAGCTGATTGAAGGATCTCCCAAAAGTATCGGTATGTCGCCCGGTCATGTAACTCGCCGTTATATTGGATGGGCCCCCAATCGGCTTGCTGGGCTTGTAGAAGTATTTGTGCACCGTCGGCCACTTCACTAAAGTCTGGTTTCATAGCGTCAACTATGGCCTTAATCTGAGTAGGATAAATACTCCACATTCGCAAAAATCCGAATTCGGTTCTCGCTCTTTTTGCATCATTATGGGTGACGTCATAATTCTTAAGGTCTAGTGTAACGTTGTGTGCTGGAATGATGCCATTACCTAATGCTGCTGCGACCAACTCGGATTTCGCCCTTGATAGCAACCTATGGTCGAACTGACCGGGACTTCTCATGGCGCTAGCTGGTATGGCTCCATGGTGCCCACTGACAAAATCCATCAGACCAAAATCAAGCACTTGAACCCAGTCGACGGTCGCAATACGATGGACATCACTGAGTGCGCCGTGCGTCTCAATTAAAATATGGATGGGAATTGAACGAGTAATCCCGTTTTTTTCAGCTTGGTTTTTAACGTAGTCCACCATCTCTTCAACTTGCTTAACGGTGGTCGACTTGGGGATCGTAATATAGGAAATCAGCTCACCTGTACCCTTAACAATAATCTCGATGTCTTGTTTCCAAGCAGGGTGTGTGTAATCGTGAATGCGAACGCCTGCCATTTTATGCTTGTTTTGATCAGAATTAAGAACACGCACGATCATCTCAGCATGATCTTTTTCCTGACCGGCGGCCGCTCCGTCCTCACAGTCACAAGTGATATCAAAAACCGGCCCTAATTCGTCTTGCAGGTTCAGAGCCTTAGTTATTAGCTTCTCACTTCCTGCAAAATGCTCACATACCGGGATAGCTGGGAATGGCTTCTCCCCTTGAAATAGCGCGTCGTTTGGGTGAACTAAGCTCATCTTAATTTCCTTTTGGTATTGTTACGGTGTAATCGATGTCAAGGACCACGTTGTCTTGATAACGTGTCTCCGAATTGTCTTTCATTATCGATGCAAGTGAGAGGGGTTCTTGATTTTTGATTCCAACAAGACGAAGTCTCAACAAACCTACATCTGATCTGTTCTCAATACTAATTTTGTCCAACACTATCGTTTTTGCGTAGATTGTATCGCCAGAAAAACTCGGGTTGCTATGACTCCCACTATTAATGGCCACGATGTTCAGCGCATTCTCTAGCCCCTGAAAATTGATTGCGCTACATAGAGAAATAATATGACCACCGTAAACCAGTCTTTTGTTGAACGCCGTTCGCTCCATTACATTCGCATCAAAATGAACTCTTGCGTTATTTTGATAAAGATGCGCTGCCATGGTGTGCGTCGCCTCGTCTATGGTTATACCTTGTACATGATCGATTGTTTGACCGACCTTATAGTCATCCCACATCTGATTTGACCCCGTTGATTCCACATCAAAATCTTTGGCGTTAATTTTCTCGTCAATATGAATGTTCTTGGTCTCGACGTGATCTCGAATCTCGGGAACTAAACTCTCCAATATCTGTGCGTTCGGATTATTTTTAGGAAGCATCACCCACCGCTGCCATGATAAAACGTCATCGTCATCTTGGTTGTAAGCGGTTGATTGAACGTAAACGATTCCATTTTTTTGATTGGAATTCTCCTTAACGCCAATCACAGTGGATTCACACCGAATCGTATCTCCTGCATAAACCGGTTTATTAAATCTAACATCGGCATAGCCTAAATTAGCGATGGCATTAAGAGAGATATCTTGTACCGTCTTACCAAACGCGATGTGGAAAAGTAGCAGGTCATTAATCGGTGTTTTTGCGTGTCCGAGTTTTGAAGCAAATGTCTGTGAACAAAATAATGGACGTCGATCGCCGGTCAAAGAAAGATATAACGACGCATCGCCGTCGCTAATTGTTCGCGGTATGGCATGGACGAGTCTTTGCCCCAGAGAAAAGTCTTCTAGGAAATTACTTCGACTCATTTTCAAGCTCTGTTATTGAATCACGCATCATTAATAGCTTTTCCGCTGCTTTGACGTTATGCCTCTCTATTAACCGTTCGTTAACAACCACTGTTCCTCGCCCGGCCTCGTTAGCCTCTCTGAGTCCCTTAATAACCTTTTCGGCGTGTGCGATTTCTGAATGTTTCGGCGTGTAGGCATCGTTCGCATAGGGGAGTTGGTCAGGGTGAACGAGAGATTTACCATCAAAGCCCATGTCTCTGCCAAGGCGACATGCATATTCGAATGCGTTTGTGTCATTTAGTTTGCTGTGAATGCCATCAATAACGCCTCGACCATGCGCTCTAGCCGCCAATATGACGAGTGACAAAGATGTTAAAAGTGCTGTTCTTTCATGGGTGACTCGTGCTGCCATTTGAGAAATAAGATCGGACGTCGCCAACACCATGCACGCGATTCGGTCGGACGCGCTTGCTATTTCCTCAGCGTGCAACACTGCTAATGGGCTCTCAATCATGACCATGACCGGCACATTACCGCCACCTGCGTTATCTAGCGCAGTGATCGCCTCAATCACATCATCCTTCGATTCGATGTTTGGAAATAAGACTGCATCTGGCTCGAGGCTTGCTATGGCATCTATATCGTCTTTACCCCAGGGCGAGTCGAGATCATTAACACGAACGACCACCTCACGGTTTCCAAAACCCTTATTCGATAGAAACTCAACCACATTTTCCCGTGATTGCTCTTTCGCCTCGAAAAGAATGGGATCCCCTAAATCAAGAATCACCGAATCAGCGCGAAGTGATTTTGCTTTTTCGAGATACCGTCGATCGCATCCTGGGACATACAGCATCGAGCGTCGTGGTCGTAGTTTACTGGTCATGAGCTTGTCGCTTTTTCTGGAGTAGTTAAGAGGTCTTAAACTTTAAGCCATCTGATAAATATATGTCAATAATTTTATAAATCTTATATAAGAGTTATATGTTTAAAATAATATTGTATTAAAAAAACATATATTAAACATGAATTTAATAAAAAATTTATTTATCAATCTTAAATTATAAAACTATTGCTTAATTAAAAATTCTTATATAACATCTATAAGACTATTACTTAACTCATGCAATTAGGAAAAGTTAAATGATCCCGTTGTACCTTCAGGTCAAAAAAAGAATTACGGAGAGTCTTGCTGGAGGCTTGTGGAATCCAGGGCAATCAATTCCCAGCGAGGTTGATTTGGCTCAGTCATTCAGCGTGAGTCAAGGTACAGTTAGAAAAGCCATTGACGAGCTCGCCGCTGAGAACATTTTGATACGCCGACAAGGGAAGGGGACTTTTGTTGCCAGCCACGATGAGGAGGGCAGTCAATTACGTTTTTTGCGACTCACCTCAACGCAGAACAGCAAAGAAAGTTTAGATAGTCATTTAGTTTCATTTACGAAAGAAAAGGCAACAAATAAGATTGCCAAAACACTAGGTATTAACGTTGGCACTACAGTCGTTTCCATCAAGCGCGTGCTGACATTCAATCAAAAACCATTGATTTTGGACTTTATCAAAGTTCCAGCTTCATCTTTCCGAAAACTTTCCTCGGAGATGATCGTAGAAAAAAAGGGAGCTATGTACCGAATGTATGAAACAGAATTCGGCATACAAATGCTTCGTGCACAAGAAAAAATTAGAGCTGTGGCCGCAAATGCTGATGCGTCAAAACTGCTCGGAGTTAGAAAAAATACTCCGATGTTAAGCGTTGAGCGCATCTCCTTCACCTACAGCGATAAACCTATTGAGTGGAGACTCGGGCTCTGCCTTACTGAAAATCACCACTACGCCTCGGAGCTAGATTGAATGAATGGAATTAAAAATGAAAATAGACGCGGATGTTAATAGCACCATAAGAAATTTAAATGTCGATTTGCTGGGAACCATCTGGCCGGGAATTCAGCTGTATTACCCACCAGTTAAATACTCCCCTTCGGCTGGAATCTACGAGACTATAGAGGATGCATCAAATCGCATGCAGCGCCACGCGCACGCTACGGAGGCGCACACCTTAATTTTTGACCTAGAAGACGGGTGTAGACAAAAAGAGATGAGTCGAGAGCTGTTGCTTAACGAGCTTCCGCTACTGCGTGAATCAAGGCCTGATGTTGCAATTGCGATTAGGGTCAACTCATTTAAGACTGAAGATTACGAACTTGATATGCGTTTCATAGAGCATGTGCCAGACTGTGTTGATGCTGTCATGCTTGCCAAAGCAGGGGAGGTATATGGAGCCTCGGAGATAAAATACCTGACGAATCACCTGAAGAAGATTAACTCGGCGATCACTATTCAACCGATCATCGAGCATCCTAGATCGCTCAAAATTGCACCGGACCTGATGGTATTTGATTCCGTCAAGCACGTCGTATTCGGTATTCATGATTTTTCGAAGGCCATGGGAATTAACATCACTCCAAAAAATCATATTGAGGAGTTATCTTATTTTTCCAATGAACTGATGTTTGAGGCACGAATTTCAGGTAAGGGTGTGATCGGAGCGGTCGAGACGCTAATTGGCGGATCTGCTATGCCAAGCAACTTCCTGGAGCAGAGCGACGTCAGGCGGTGGTTGGATTTACATGGAGACGAGGAATCCCGAATCGTCTATAGGCATGCCGTTCAAGAGCGAGAAATGGGCTTGACGGGAAAGCAAGTGATACATCCCGGTCATATCCATCTTTGTAAGGTGGCCTACACGCCGTCACCGTCCGATATTGATTTAAAGGTAAGAATACTTAAGGCGGCAGTGGACGCTGACGCGCTCCTCGGCGGAGCAATCAAGTTTGACGGCGAGATGCTTGACCCTCCTATGTTTGGTAAAGCGCTCCAAACACTTCTCAGAGCGTACGCTCTAGGCGCCCTGAAGGAAGACCATGTTGAGTTCACGTTATCGGTGCTAAATATGCTGCCAGAGCAAGTCATACGACAAAATTGGCCCTACGGGAATCCAACATGAGTACGCCGTCAAAAGACTTAGCGCTCACGCAAAAAGAGTGGACTTGGGATATTCCGGAAGATTTTAATATCGGTAGCGCATGCTCAGACCGACAGGTTAATGCGAGTAACGGTACGCAAATTGCAATGATTGTCGAGGATGACGATCTCGGAACATCGAGCATCACCTACCAAGAACTTGCTGATAAAACAAGCTGCTTTGCTGAGGTCATTAAAACCTTAGGGTTAGATCAACAAGCCCGCGTGCTCGTGCGGCTACCCAATTGTCTGTATTATCCCGTGGCGTTTTTAGGAGCTATGAAGGCAGGTAATATTGCCGTGCCGACCTCCACGTTACTCACGGCCAAAGAAGTGGTCTATCTCGCTAAAGACTCTCAAGCCTCGGTGCTGGTTACCGATCTAGACACATGGAAAAGTCTTGAGCCTATGGCTGGCGAGTTAACTTCTTTGAAGACGGTTTACATTCACAACGTAACCCACGATATTTCTAATGACTTCATCGCTGTCAAAAGTCTTGATATCGAAATGGATAAGATAAAGACGATCACCCCAAATCCTATTACCAAGTCTGTTGATCCGGCCTATTTGGTTTACACCTCGGGCACTACAGGTTATCCGAAAGGCGTACTGCACTCACATAAAGCGATGCTCGGTAGGCAACCAGCGGCAGAATACTGGTTTAATTTCAATGCCGAGAACGATCGGATCCTTCACACGGGTAAATTTAATTGGACCTACGTACTGGGATCAGGATTGATGGACCCTCTTTTCCTAGGCAAGACGGTTATCGTCCACGAAGGGAAAAATAACGCCAAGCAATGGATCGACTTAATCCACAAACACAGGGCCACTATTTTCATCGGCGTTCCCACCATTTACCGACAGATTCTGCAAAAAACTGATTCTTCAAAGAAGGATGTACCCTCTCTACTGCACTGCATGAGCGCGGGAGAGCACCTCTCAGACGAAGTTTTCGTCGAATGGACTAAGCGATTCTCGTTGGACATATACGAAGCGGTGGGTATGTCGGAATTCTCCTACTATATTTCACAATCAATTCATAATCCGATCAGACCAGGTTCTGCTGGATTTCCACAGCCTGGGCACGACATAAAACTTATGGATCCTGAGACTCTGCAGGCCGTGAAGGCTGGCGAGGAGGGCATGATATGTGTCCCACAGGACGATCCCGGCCTATTTTTAGAGTATTGGAAGCAACCCGAAGAAACTGCCAAATATAAACGTGATGGATGGTTTTTCACTGGCGACTACGCCAGATACGACAATGACGGTTATCTTTGGTTTTTGGGGCGCAAAGACGACATAATTAAGAGCTTCGGTTACCGTGTGTCTCCTTATGAAATTGAGCGCGTCTTCAAGGCGCACCCGCGAGTTAGCGATTGTGCAGCCGTAGGTGAGATCGCCGGAGACAAAGTACTAGTTGTCGTTTATGTGGTCTCTACGGACCCCAATATTGATCCAAATGAATTATTTGCATACGGAAACACGAATTTAGCAACGTACAAGGCGCCGAAATTGGTTTATATAACAAACGATTTTCCCAAAACTAAAAATGGAAAGATTTTGAGAAGGGCGATTAATAAATCTAACGCCTCTTCAGTATCAAGTGCACGAGCTTAAGACTATCGCCCCTTAAAAAATTTATTATTCGGCGATGCAAAGGACGACCTTGTGCGGGATTAGCCAACAGCTGCGCTCTCGCTTTAGGCCGTCGAAACACTCGTTAAGAGCCGTATAACCGCCATTATTCCAACAAAACTCCCATTCTTCATCGTTTTGAGCAACAATTCGCCCAAAAACGCCCCCACGGATTACTTCCAGATCATCTGGATGACACTCTGACAATCCTGACCGACATGCTGTTTTAAGCAATCCATCAGAAAATTCACCTGTAGCTTCATCAAATGTACAACGAGCGTTCATGCCAATACCGCCGTTAATCGTAAGTTTACAAAACGAATCGCCTGCAAAAACGATCGAAGGACTCGCCAACGCGACGAGTACTAAAAAGTTTCCTACTAAGGTTTGCATTTGTTATTCCTAATAAAAAGAATGAAGTATTACTTTTAATTATCTAATAATAATGAGAAAAAAATATTTATGGTTAATTGTA
>CBFIFN010000041.1:0-11396 GCA_965661885.1 uncultured Burkholderiales bacterium
CCTCCTTCGAGGAATCGGTGGAAGAAATAAAGTTATTGGCGAAGAGTGCCGGGGCTGCGGTTCTTGAGGTTTTGACGGCCAAGCGGGACCGCCCTGACGCTGCTATGTTTGCTGGTAAAGGCAAAGTACAAGAACTTGCAGATATTGTGCACAAACACTGTGCGGACTTAGTAATCTTCAATCACGCGATCTCTCCCGTTCAGCAAAGAAACGTAGAGCGTGTTGTAAAGTGCCGAACACTGGACAGAACAAGTCTGATACTGGATATATTTGCACAAAGAGCGAAAACACACGAGGGAAAGGTCCAGGTTGAACTTGCACAGTTAAATCATTTAGCGACAAGGCTTGTGAGAGGTTGGACTCATTTGGAACGCCAAAAAGGAGGAATAGGCTTGCGCGGACCCGGTGAGACGCAGTTGGAGACGGATCGTCGACTACTAGGGTTTCGAGTTAAGGCATTGAAGACTAAGCTGGCTACGATCCAAAAGCAAAGAGAAACACGTCGGAAAAGCAGAAATCGCAGGGGAATCATAAAAGTGTCATTAGTTGGCTACACTAACGCGGGAAAGTCGAGTTTGTTCAATCGACTGACCAAGGCAAAAGCCTTTGCTGCGGATCAATTGTTCGCCACTCTTGATACCACCACTCGGAAATTTGCATACGTGAATCAAACTGAGTTTGTCCTCTCTGATACGGTTGGTTTTGTCAGGGATCTTCCGCATTCGCTAATTGAGGCATTCAAAGCGACCCTTGAGGAAACAGCCGATTCTGACTACTTGTTTCACGTTGTGGATGCGTCTAGCAAGGCAATAGAATTTGAGATTGATCAAGTGCAAACTGTCTTGCGAGAGATAGGCGCGGAAAATGTACCGCAAATAATGATTTACAACAAAAGCGATGTCGCCGACTTAAATTCAGGTATTGAGAGACGCGCCTGTGGTACCATATCTAGAGTAATTTTAAGCGCACTAACCGGCGATGGGATCGAACAGTTTCGAGAACTTTTTCCCGAAATTTTACTCTCTATACGGGACAGGACCTCGTCGAAAAGCATGATTAATTAATTAATTTAAGTTACGAAGGTTTAAACTAACTCACACTTACTATCGGAAAAAATTATGGCGATGAATGACCCGCGATGGGGACAAAACAACAACGAAGGACCGCCCGATCTAGAGGAGCTATGGCGTCGTTTCAACAAGAAGCTTGGCGGGTTTGGTCAAAATGGGAACGGATCTGGCGGGAATAAGGGAGCGGGTCGGTTACCACCCATCGGTGGTGGGATTGTACTCATCATTGCGCTACTTCTGTGGGCGGCTAGTGGGGTTTACATCGTGGATGCAAGTGAGCGAGGAGTAGTGTTTCAGTTCGGCCGATATTTGCAGACAACTCAACCTGGACCGCATTGGCACATCCCCTGGCCAGTTGGCAGTAAAGAAATCGTGAATGTCTCCGAGGTAAGGACCATCGAAGTCGGATATCGAAACAACGCACGAAATAAAGTGCCAAATGAGGCGCTTATGTTGACGGATGATGAGAACATCGTGGATTTGCAGTTTGCAGTTCAGTATGTTCGAACAAATCCAGAAGCATATTTGTTCTTTAACCGGGACCCTGATCAAGCGGTCAAGCAAATGGCTGAGTCAGCGATTAGAGAAATTGTAGGCAAAAGCAAGATGGATTTCGTGCTCCAAGAGGGGCGGGAGGAACTTGCGATTAATGCGCGAGACTTGATGCAAACAGTTCTTGATCGATACCAGACGGGGATAACAGTCAGTCAGGTGACAATGCAAAACGCTCAACCGCCCGATCAGGTGCAGGCTGCTTTTGATGATGCCGTCAAGGCCAAACAGGACCAGGAAAGACAGAAAAACGAAGGGCAAGCTTATTACAACGATGTTGTTCCTAAGGCTCAGGGTGCGGCAGCAAGACTTGGGCAAGAGGCAGAGGCTTATCGAGGTAGGGTCGTGGCAGCCGCCGAGGGTGAGGCAGCGCGATTTGAGAGTGTCTTAAACGAGTACAGCAAGGCACCAAAGGTCACGCGAGAACGGATGTACCTTGATACGATGCAGGCGATATTTACAAATGCAACCAAAGTTTACATAGACCAAAAAGACAACAGCAACTTGTTGTTTCTACCGCTAGACAAACTGATAGGGTCAAATCCTGCTCGCAGCTCAAGTAGTTTCGACGTCGGCATGGACCAAGTCAACGATATTGAGTCAGGAATAGGCGGCAATGACGAAGCGGCCAGAACGAGAAATGCATTTAGGGTTCGAGACAGGGAGACAAGATGAGGACCTCATTCACAGTAACAATCGCGAGCATCGTAATCTTGATCATGCTCGCCAGCATGACGCTTTTTACGGTCGATCAGCGCGAAAAGGCAATGGTATTCCGTTTAGGGGAAATCACAAGCATAAAAACTGAGCCGGGGTTGTTCTGGAAATTACCATTTATAGAAAACGTACTGTTTTTTGATGCGCGGACACACACGGTGGATACTGATGAACCGGAAAGGTTTTTGACGTCGGAGAAAAAGAACGTTTTGGTTGACTCTTTTATCAAGTGGAGAATATCAGACGTCAAACAGTATTACATCAGCGTGGGGGGCGACGAGCGTCGTGCGCGAGATCGCTTGAACAAGACAGTCAATGATAGTTTACGAGCTGAATTCGGTAAACGAACTGTATATCAAGTGATTTCTGGTGAGCGTGATGAAATTATGGAGTTAATGCGTGAGAAAGTTGACGTGGATGCGCGTAAAATTGGCGTCGAAGTGCTTGACGTGCGCCTCAAGCGCGTAGACTTGACGACTGAAATTAGTGATGCGGTTTACCGCCGAATGGAGGCGGAGCGTAAACGGGTTGCAAACGAATTAAGGTCAACTGGTTTTGCAGACTCGGAGAAAATTCGTGCAGATGCCGACCGTGAGAGAGAGATTATTATCGCGGAGGCTTACCGAGATGCTCAGCAAATAAAAGGTGAAGGGGATGCGACCGCGGCATCAATCTATGCTACAGCTTTCAAAAAAGATCCAGAATTTTATTCATTTTATAAAAGCATGGGTGCTTACAGGGAAACATTCAATAATAAAAGTGATGTCTTGGTCGTTGAGCCAGAATCCCCTTTCTTTAAGCACATGAGATAAAATTGATCCGGTCGATTATTATTTTGTATAAATATTTAGTAGACTTGGAGCTGGATGAGCCTTGGCGTTGGTAGTCTTGTAGTTGCAATAGCCCTAGTGCTCATCATAGAAGGCATAGTGCCGTTCCTGCGTCCTTCCCTTTGGAGGGATACATTCGAAAGATTGGTTAAGATGTCAGATGGGCAAATCCGATTTTTCGGATTGTTTTCGATGCTATTGGGTTTAATTATCCTCATGTTGTGGTCCTAGGTAAGCTGTCCTAGACCTCATAATAAAATTAATAGGCGATAGTCATGCATCCAAATTGGTTGCTCCCAGAGTTTGTGGACGATGTTCTTCCTCAGGAAGCGCAAAATGTTGAGCGAGTAAGGCGAAGAGTTTTAGACCTTTTTGCTTCTTGCGGGTATGAGTTAGTGTCCCCGCCGCTCATAGAATACGTAGAATCATTGCTGACGGGGTCGGCAAAAGATCTGGATTTGCAAACCTTCAAGCTAGTGGATCAAATATCAGGTAAGACTCTGGGAATTAGAGCTGACATAACACCACAAATTGCGAGAATAGATGCGCACTTACTGCGCGGTAAAGGGATTTCGAGACTTTGCTACGCCGATAGAGTGTTGAGAACACAGCCTGAGCAGGGCGGTATGAGCCGTGAATTGGTTCAACTTGGCGCAGAGCTGTTTGGTTGTTCTGAAATTGTTGCGGACATCGAAATCAATCGACTTATGGTTCAAAGTGTTCGTGAAGTGGTGGCCAATCCATTAACGCTAGACTTGGGCACTGTTGCAATTGCCCAAGCAGTCTCAAACTGGCTCAATTTATCCGAAGAATCAAAGGTTCAGTATTACCGTGGATTACAGGTAAAAGATTCGGATATGTTAGAAGATTTTTCGCGAGAATTTAATGACGATGCGCGAGCTGTAATCATGGCGCTACCGAAGTTGTATGGAGATCACACTGTAATCGAACGGGGACGTGATGTTTTGGCGTCTGTGCCAGGAGCAAGGCAAGGTCTCGATGAGCTGGATATGGTCTATAACGCCGTCAAGGAATATGTCAGTCACGTATCGTTCGACCTGGCTGAACTCAGGGGTTTCGAGTATCACAGTGGGTTGGTCGCAGCTGTATACGTTGAGGGCCAAACCAGCCCGATAGCGCGCGGCGGCAGGTATGATCATGTGGGCGAGGCGTTCGGTAAAGCTCGCCCGGCGACAGGTTTCACGCTTGACCTTCGTAGGCTTGCACAATGCTCAAGCGTGAATGTTACAGCTAATTCGGTTAAAAAAGTATGGGCACCAAGCGCGGATGACGATACAAAGCTGTTTTCCAAGATAACCTCTTTGAGGCAATCGGGAAATGTGGTTATTGAGGATTTTTCAGGGAGTACGGAGGATCTGATCGACAGTCAATATACTCACAAGCTGGTCAAGAACGCGTCGGAATGGTCGCTCGTGCGCATTGATCGAGCGATAGACCGTTAGATTATTAATATTTAAGGCACACATGACAAAGAATGTTGTAGTAGTTGGGACTCAATGGGGTGACGAAGGTAAGGGCAAAATAGTTGATCTTTTGACTGATCAAGTATCAGGGGTCGTGCGATTTCAAGGAGGTCACAACGCGGGCCACACCCTGGTAATAAAAGGTCAAAAAACGATCCTTCACCTCATCCCATCTGGAGTATTACGGCCTAATATGCGTTGCTTTATTGGTAACGGAGTGGTGATTTCTCCTCCAGCGCTTATCGAAGAAATGGGCATGTTGAAGTCCGCCGGGGTTTCGGTAGATGGACGCATTTTTTTAAGTGAGTTATGTCCTGTTATTCTGCCGACTCATATCGAAATCGATAAAGCGCGAGAGCTTAGTAAAGGCGTCGACAAGATCGGCACGACGGGTCGTGGGATTGGCCCTGCTTACGAAGACAAAGTCGCTCGTCGTGGCATAAGAATACGCGATTTACTCGATGAACAGATACTAAAGCAAAAACTTGAGTCGTTGATGGAGTACCATAATTTTTTGCTTGAGAAGCGTTACGGCATAGATGCAATAGTGGTGACTGAGGTGTTGGACAGTCTGCTTCAGGACGCTCTCATACTCCGCCCACTGGTTGCAGATGTCTCAAAGATATTAAATAACGACCTAAAAGCTGGTCGTAATTTCTTATTCGAGGGCGCGCAGGGAGCGTTGTTGGACATCGATCACGGCACCTATCCGTTTGTGACCTCAAGTAATTGCATTTCTGGCGCGGCCTCTCTTGGGTCTGGAGTCGGACCGAAAGCGCTCAATTATATTCTTGGAATTACCAAAGCTTACACGACGCGAGTGGGAGGCGGCCCATTCCCCACAGAGCTCCATGACGATATGGGTGCTCACTTGGCTAAAACTGGAGCTGAGTTTGGAGCAACAACCGGTAGGCCCAGAAGGTGTGGTTGGTTTGACGCGGTCTCGATGAGGAAATCTGCGGAAATTAATGGTCTTAATGGATTATGCATTACTAAACTCGATGTGCTGGACAACGTGAGTAATATTAAAGTGTGCACCGGCTATCAAATGGATGACGAGTTAGTTGATGTGTTCCCGTCCGGGGCTGCCGAATTGTTGGGATGCGTTCCGGTCTACGAGGAGTTGCCCGGGTGGGAGGAGTCCACGGTTGGTGCAACTGATTGGAAAAGTCTGCCTAAAAATGCACAAAATTACATCAAAAAAATTGAAGACCTTGTTGGCGTAAACGTTGATATTGTCTCTACTGGGCCTGATCGAGAGGAAACAATGATTCTCAATGATACTGTTTTTACTTAAAAATTTTAGTGGTTTAATTATTCACTTTCCCCCAAAGCTTCTATTGGTGCCCGAAAGAGGACTCGAACCTCCACAGTGTTGCCACCACCAGGACCTGAACCTGACGCGTCTACCAATTCCGCCATCCGGGCAAGGACGCAAAACTTTAGCTAGCCAATTTAAGCCTGTCAATATTTTAAAAGAATTCGAGGTGGTCTCGTGGTGAAGAAAATACGGTCAGCAAAAAAAAGCGTAACGCGCGGTCACTCGAAGCAAAACAGATCTGCTAATCGAGGGGGTTCAGGTCGACGTAATTCCCGTAAAGATGAGTTTTTTCCCGATCAAGTCCAGAAGAAAATTTTAGGTTGCCTCATTGAGGCGAATGATGAGGTTTCTGTCTCAAAAATCTATGACCTCTGTCTTTCGGTAGGTATTAAAAAATCACTCATAAAGGAAAAAATTAAAGAGTTAGAACGCGTCAGGGTTTTGACCATCACGACCGACGCTATGGCCAAGAAAGGAGCTTCTTTGTGCGTCGCTCCAGGAAAGGTCGAGTTGCACAGAGATGGTTTTGGTTTTTTTGTCCATGATGAGCCTGATGATTGGTATATACGTCCTCAAGACACCCGAGGGCTTCTCAATGGGGATGAAATAGTGGCTTTGAGGGTATTGAATTCAACTCCGGGCAGAGCCCCTTTTGCTTTTCCGCTATTAGTTAATCGGCAGGGGTCTAGGCGAGTAATTCTCATTGTAGATAACGTGAGAGGAGTCTTGACCTCCAGGGTGCTCGCCGGAGAACTAAAAAGCGAGGTAGTCTTACCGGAGGCGACATTATCAAGTTTACTTTGTGATGACGTCGTTTTAGCTGAATTAGGTCAATTTGATGAGAGTTTGGAGATTTGGCACGCCGAATTAGTAGAGCACTTGGGCACGATCAATGACCCGGGTATCGAAGTAGCTGTGGCGTTGCACAAGTTTAATGTAGCTGGTGTAAGGAGTGATTCACTCGACTCTGAGGTGGCGTTGATTCCAAATAGTGTTGATGCTGCAGACATCCTCGGCAGAATGGATTTGAGAGAACTTCCATTCGTTACTATTGACGGTCCTGACGCTAAAGACTTTGATGATGCTGTACACGTCAAAGTTGCTGAGGACGGATTTATACTGCATGTCGCGATTGCTGACGTGAGTCATTACGTCACAGAAAATAGTCTAATTGATCGGGATGCTCGGAAGAGAAGTACCAGTGTTTACTTTCCAAAGGTTGTATTTCCGATGTTACCTGAAGAGCTGTCTGCAGGAACTTGCTCCCTTAAGCCGAATCAAGACAGGCTTGTTGTAGCAGTGGAGATTCGATTTAATGCGAATGCAGCAGTTATTGGAACAAATTTCTTCTCAGGCGTTATTCATTCTCAAAAGAGGCTGACCTACAAGGAGGTCGACCTCATTTTGGATGACTCACAATTTGCGTCTGATGCGGACTTGCCACCAGGAGTTTTGGATAGCTTAGTCGCTCTTAAAGCGCTTACGAACATCCTTCTTAAGAACCGAGTTTCAAGAGGAGCTCTGGAAATAAATGCTCGTGAGTCAGCATTCATTTTTGATGACGCGGGTAGGGTGTCGGCTATTTCGCCGCAGCAGCGCTTTTTTTCTAGCAGAATGATTGAGGAGTCAATGTTGTGTGCGAACGTTGCTGCAGCTGAGTTTTTGAAAGCCAACAAGCAACCCTTTCTGTATAGAGGACATCCTGAGCCAGAGGCCGCCAAAATCCGTAAATTAACCGATCTATTTAACAGTATCGGGGTCGATTTAAAGATGCCAGTTCGGCCGAAACCTTCTGATTTTTCGGGGGTTTTAGATGAATGTTTCAATCATGAAGCGGTTGATGCTCTTCAAACGGCAGTCCTTAGGACAATGAGTCAAGCGCGTTACACGCCAATACCCACTAGCCATTTTGGTCTCGCGTATGAAAGCTATTGTCACTTTACTTCTCCAATCCGGCGCTACCCCGATTTGATAGTTCATCGAGCTATTAAAAATGTGCTTTTGAATGCAGAGGAGAAAAAATCTGATTTGCATGAATTGGGCGAGCATTGTTCGGATAGTGAGAGAAAAGTTGAAGAGGCAGTGCGTTGGGTTCATGGTTGGTTAAACGCTTCAGTCGCTAAACAGCATATTGGCGAGAAGCATATTGGACGAATTGTGAGCATTGCGTCTTTTGGATGTTTCGTTTTCATTGAGGCACTATGTTTAGAGGGACTGCTACACGTGTCTGAGCTTGGTCACGAATTTTTTTATCTTGAGGAGGGTGGTGTGGCTTTCAAAGGCGAGAATTCAGGTAAAACATACTTTTTGGGAGATAGTGTCTCGGTCACGATTAGGGATGCTGACATCGAGACTGGCCGTGTGACGCTAAAGCGAAAGACTTCGGGGCATAGCAAGCGTTATGTCAAATAGCAATAACTCTTTAATATTTGGATTCCATGCGGTATCCGCTCGAGTGGGGTTCAGCCCTGAAAGCGTCATTGAGGTCTATCTCGATAAAAAAAGAAAAGATCTGCGGCTTCGAAGGCTAGAAAAACGGCTGATAGAGAGCCATGTGAAGATTGTGCGCTTGGATTCTGGCAGCCTCGAACAAATGCTACCCAACAAGGCGCACCAAGGTGTAGCGGCGTCGGTTGAATTAGAAAAAAAAATTAAGGACCTGGATGAAATTATTCTTCCCGAGGACAAACCTCAGATTTTGGTGGCGCTTGATGGTGTTACTGATCCGAGAAATCTTGGCGCGATCATGCGGTCGGCTTGCGCGTTTGGGGCTTCAGCGATTGTTGTTCCTAAAGACCGCTCTGTGGGGATAACTGACGTTGTTGAAAAAGTCGCCAGCGGTGCGGCGGGAGTCATGCCTCTAATTACTGTGACAAACTTATCAAGATCTTTGCGTACCCTAAAAGAATCAGGTTTTTGGATTGTCGGCACCGATGGTGAAGCAAATGAGTCCGTTAGAGATTTCGAGTTCTCTTCACGAACAGTTCTTGTATTCGGGGCGGAGGGAGCAGGGCTCAGGCGACTTACGCGCGAGACATGTGATTACTTGGTGTCAATCCCTATCGGCGACATTATTGAGAGCCTCAATGTCTCGGTTTCAGCCGGCATTTGCCTATTCGAGGCCTCAAAGAGTGTTTCTCAACGCTAGTCGCAGCGGTGGCTCTATCTCCCTCGTGTAGTGATTTTTTTGAGGTTTTCGTATATAATCAATAAGATCAGTAGATTGTTGTTAAAAGTCTGGTGAAATTCGCACATCCGATTTGTTAGGGTGCTCCTCGAAGGAGTTCCATCGGATGGAGGCATAACCCAAACAGGAGCAGAAATGTCAGTCACAATGCGTGAAATGTTAGATGCGGGCGTCCACTTTGGTCATCAGACCAAGTTTTGGAACCCCAAAATGGCCCCGTTCATATTTGGCCATCGAAACAAAATACACATCGTAAACCTTGAAAAAACGCTAGCGATGTATCGTGAAGCGGCTAAATACGCTCAGCAACTCTCGGCTAATAAAGGCAAAATTCTTTTCGTAGGTACCAAACGTCAGGCGAGGGATATTATAAAAGAGGAAGCCATTAGGGCTGGAGCACCTTTTGTCAATCATAGGTGGTTAGGTGGAATGTTGACGAACTACAAAACGATTAAACAGTCGACAAAGCGCCTTAGGGATATGGAGGCATTAGTTGCTGATGGCGCTGACGAGCGCATGTCGAAAAAGGAAAACCTTTTTTATCAAAGAGAAATCGAAAAACTAGACAAAAGCTTGGGTGGCATAAAGGATATGTCATCTCTTCCAGACGCACTTTTTATAGTGGATGTGGGCTATCAAAAAATCGCAGTTGAAGAGGCTAATAAATTAGGTATTCCGATCATTGGTGTCGTTGACACGAACCACTCTCCAGCAGGTATTGATTACGTCATTCCAGGAAATGATGATGCTAACAAGGCGATACGCTTGTATGCGAGAGGGATTGCGGATGCTATTTTAGCTGGGCGAGAGCAGGCCTTGAACGAAGTTGTAGCAGAGCAGGTTGCTGAGACTGAAGACGCAGAAACTAATAAAAAAGATTGAAGTCCGATTATTAAGTGGATGTCGGGGGCAAAAGCCCCCATCTTTTTATCTTTAGATCAGTAGTGTTACGGATAGACTTATTATTAATATAGTCTTGTTTTGTATTCAGAAGAATAACGCATTGGGGAGCTAGAACGATGACGCAGATTACTGCGAGTTTAGTAAAAGAACTTAGAGAACGTACCGGTCTCGGGATGATGGAGTGTAAAAAGGCCCTTTCGGAGACGGATGGTGATTTAGTCAAAGCAGAAGATTTGATGCGCATAAAAAGCGGATCAAAAGCGAGCAAGGTTTCTGGTCGAGTTGCGGCCGAGGGTGCGATTGCGGTCGCCATTAGCGATGACATGCGTGAAGGCGCTATTGTTGAGGTGAATTGCGAGACGGATTTTGTGGGTAAGGATGAGAGCTTTCTTAAATTCGCGAATGATATTGCACATATTGTGAACAAGACTAGCGAGACGGATGTGGCGGTTATTTCGGAGCAAAGGCTCCCTCAAGGAGAGAGCGTAGAAGAGGTCAGACAGGCGCTGATTATGAAGTTAGGGGAGAACATATCCGTCAGACGAGCGAAAAAATTCAATGCTAAAGGTGCGCTATCGTCGTACCTACACGGTGGTAGGATTGGCGTAATGGTGGATCTTGTTAATGGTTCAAACGAATTAGGCAAAGACATGGCGATGCACATAGCTGCCGTTAAACCAGTCTCCGTATCATCTAAAGATGTTGACCCGAACTTGATAGAAAAAGAGCGTGAAATTGCAAAAGCTAGAGCAACTGAGTCGGGTAAGCCAGATAATATTATCGAAAAAATAATTGACGGTAGTGTTAGGAAGTACCTCTCCGAAGTGACACTTTATGGTCAGGTTTTTGTGAAGGATGACAAAAAAACTGTTGAGAAGCTTCTTAATGAAACTGACTCCTCTGTGGAAGCGTTTGCTCTTTATGTTGTTGGCGAGGGGATAGAGAAGAAAGCTGATGACTTTGCAGCGGAAGTGGCCGCGCAAATGGCCAGTAAATAACATACTTGCCGATGGAAGCTAATCGCGATCTTAAATTTAAGCGAATCCTCGTTAAGCTCTCAGGTGAGGCGTTAATGGGTGAGGACGCCTATGGTGTAAATCGTGTGACCATTGACCGCATTGTTTCTGAACTGGTAGAAGTTTCGCAGTTAGGCGTGCAGATGGCTATTGTTATAGGCGGTGGCAATATTTTTCGAGGTATGGCGCCTGCGGCATCTGGTATGGATAGGGCGACAGCTGATTACATGGGTATGCTGGCTACAGTCATGAATGCGCTCGCGTTACAAGATGCTTTTCGTCGTTTGAAAACGAAAAGTCGAGTGGTCTCGGCGTT
>CBFIFN010000042.1:0-11246 GCA_965661885.1 uncultured Burkholderiales bacterium
ATCATCGCGGAGAATGACAAGCTAGCAGTTAGATGGGGCGCGCGCCGGAGCGGGCAGCAGTGGGTGGGGTTCGTCTATAATTCGTGTCGCGCTTATCTAAAGGACCAATAGCTCGCAGGAGATGCATTCCTCTTTTGAAATGCTTCCCCCTCTGACTCAAAGCTGATTATGGTTAGTCTTCTTCCATCTGAGCTTGAATGTAGTTTTGAATTCCCAAATCACTTATTAACGAAAGCTGAGTCTCGTAATCGTCAATGGACGTTTCCGAGCATTTGAGTAATGACTCAAGTAAATCCCGAGTCACGAAGTCTTGTTCGGCCTCTGCTTCATTTATTCCGGCGACTAAACTTGCTCTCTGCGATGTTATTTCAAATTGGAGGTCTGACTTGAGGCACTCCTCAACGTTCTCGCCAATAGACAGTGCCCCCAAGCTTTGTAAATTGGGAAGACCCTCCAAAAATAATATCCGCTCGATGAGTTTATCCGCCTCCTTCATCACTCTTATCGAGTTCTTAAATTCCTTCTCATTAAGTCTTTCCAGTCCCCAATTTTTAAACATCCGCGCATGAAGAAAGTATTGGTTAATTGCGGTAAGTTCACTTTTGAGTACCTCATTCAGGTGCTTAACAATCTTATTTGACCCCTTCATGCCGCACCACCGTCTGTCTGGCCCATTTGACTTTGAATGTAGTTTTGA
Organism: uncultured Burkholderiales bacterium; assembly: GCA_965661885.1. Classification (GTDB taxonomy): domain Bacteria; phylum Pseudomonadota; class Gammaproteobacteria; order Burkholderiales; family Eutrophovitaceae; genus Eutrophovita. The sequence goes on from CBFIFN010000042.1 coordinate 698, forward strand.
ATCCCGACGAGTTGGATCAATTTCAATTGCTTTTCTAGGAAATACGCGTGATCCATTTCTGTATCTTCGATTTGTTTCACAAGCATGTCGCGAGTAACAAAATCGTGATTTTTCTCGCATGTAACTACCGCGGCTTTCAAGTCACCCACAACTTTATACTCAATTGCGAGATCATTTTTCAACATTTCTTCGACGTTTGAACCAGTCGTCATTTCGTGTCGGGTCGCCAGATCCGGTTCACCTTCGAGAAAGAGCATGCGCTGAACAATTTCCTGAGCGTGCTGTCGTTCGTGCTCTGATTCATGCAAAGCATGATCCGCTAATTTTTGTAGTCCCATATCAGCGTACATCTCACCATGCAGCAAATACTGGTCGGTTGCCATAAGCTCTCCAGCGAGTAGCTTGTTGAGGGTGTTTACAACTTCGGCATTACCTTTCATAGGGTTTTCCTCATTAAAATTTCAGCTATAAAAAAAGTGGTCATTCAAAAGTGCTAATTTAGTTTGGTTTTTCAGCAATTAGTTCTGGTCAATTTGAAATTTGTTAAACTCAGTCAAAATAATATTTCGAGCCGGAGTATGACACGACAATAAGGCTGGCTATATAACGATAATCATTCTTATTATTATTTCTAATAACGTTCGAACTGTGGCTGAGTTTAACTATTTAAATCTTGGGTATTAGATCGTCTATTTACCAGCGAATATTAGGGGTGAAATCATCTATGAAGACTAGTGATAAGACATATTATTCAGCGGAAGTTACGCATTTAAGGGCGAATTTGGCGTTAGCATTGAGAGCTGCTTCTAAGCACGGATTAGCTGAGGGCGTGTGCAATCACTTTAGCCTAGAGTTACCCGATCAGTCAGGCCGATTTCTACTTAATCCCAGAGGATTGCTGTGGGAGGAGGTTTTTGCTGACGATGTCGTGCTTGTTAATGAAAATGGAGATGTTCTAGCAGGCAAGCATCCGGTCGAGCCCACCGCAATGTTCATTCACTCGGCGATTCATCGTGTCTGTAAAAAAGTGTGTGTGCTGCACACACATATGCCAAATGCGACCGCGTTGTCGCTAACCAAAGATGGCAAATTAGATACTAAATTATCTCAGTCTGCGATGCGTTTTCACGGAAGAGTGTCTGCCGACACGAAATATAGTGGGTTGGCCCTAGATGTCTCAGAAGGAGAGCGAATAGCGCACGCAATGAATGGTCGAGACATAGTATTTTTAGGTAATCATGGTGTTGTGGTCTGTGCTGACCGAATGGACTACGCCTATGACGATTTGTATTACCTAGAGAGAGCATGTGAACTTGAAGTACTCGCGCGATCAACAGGGCAGAAGCTAACTAGGGTGAGCTCAGATTTAGCTCAAAAAGTTAGTGATGAAACGTTACGGGATCGCCTTCAATCCGAACTATTTTTCAATGCTCTGAGACGAACGGTGTGATTCATCTGCTTTGATCGTTCGTGAGATTATTAAAGGATTGCGATTACGGCATATTCGCCGTAATCGCACATATTTCTCATCCCTTGTTACGCTGCGTTTAGTGCCTGATTTAAATCATCCTTTAGATCATCTATGTGTTCGATACCAACGCATAATCGGACAGTTTGCTCAGTAACACCGGAGGACGCTAACTCCTCAGTTGTGAGCTGCCTATGAGTTGTAGATGCAGGGTGCGTTGCTAGTGATCGTACATCTCCGATATTCACGAGCCGAGTAAATAGATTCAGTGCATTAAGAAATTTAGCCCCTGATTCACGTCCGCCTTTCAACCCAAACGTCAGAAGTCCAGATGCTTTTCCGTTCATGTATTTCTGCACCAGTGAGTGGTCAGGGTGATCGCTCAACCCAGCGTAATTAACCCACTCAACTTTATCATTCTGCTGGAGGTGATTTGCAACAGCTAAAGTGTTCTCGCAAATTCTGTCCATTCGCAGTGCTAGTGTTTCGATTCCTTGAAGGATAAGAAATGAGTTAAAAGGCGATATTGCTGCCCCCTGGTTTCGCAGAGGGACGACTCGTGCTCGGCCGATAAATGCGGCTGCTCCCAAAGCTTCGGTGTAAACAACGCCGTGGTAGCTTACGTCAGGCTCGTTAAGTCGCGGAAAACGAGCCTTATGCTCGGCCCATGGGAATTTCCCTGAATCTATGATGGCACCGCCAAGACTGTTCCCGTGACCACCAAGGTACTTCGTGAGTGATTGAATAACAATGTCCGCTCCGTGCTCAATTGGTCGACATAAATACGGACTGGGTACTGTGTTATCCACGATTAAGGGCACTCCATGCTTGTGAGCGATCGCTGCAATTGCTTCGATATCCGTAATATTTCCTTGGGGGTTTCCGAGGGATTCAACAAAAACCGCCTTGGTTTTGTCGTCAATCAGTGATTCGAAGCTCGCAGCGTTTCGGTAGTCTGCAAAGCGAGTTTCGATGCCGAATTGTGGAAAGGTATGAGCGAACAGATTGTACGTCCCACCATAAAGCGCGCTCGATGAGACAATATTGTCACCTGCCTCGGCAATCGTTTGAATCGCGTAAGTAATTGCTGATTGTCCTGAAGCCACAGCTAAGGCAGCAATACCTCCCTCGAGAGCCGCCACACGTTCTTCTAGAACAGACTGAGTGGGATTCATTATGCGTGTGTAAATGTTTCCCTCAACCTTTAAATCAAATAGATCTGCACCGTGTTGAGCATCGTCAAAAGCATAAGCCACTGTTTGGTAAATCGGCGGAACAACGGCCTTCGTTATCGGGTCTGGCTTGTATCCTGCGTGGACGGATAGGGTCTCAATTTTCATCAAAGGTCTCTCATGTGTGTAAATAAACCGCAATTTTGCTACGCCACATGGTAAAGACCTACTATTATTTTGGTCTATAGTTATTGCTAAATGGTATAAAGAATTAGGTTTTTATGTTCAAGAGGCGGTTCGCGGGTTTTAAATTCAAGCTCGAGCTTGTTGGCCGGAAGAGATGTGGACTAATCCTACGGACAACTGTTGGTCTTATTTGTAGTTAGCTCTCCTATCTGAAAATGTGCGAACACGTTTACGCCACGCTTTGTATGAACCGCTCTTCAGGTTTTTTCGCATTAGTGCTTTTACCTCGGTTTCGCGGATGCCATGTACCTCCCGAATGCTATCGAACGATGCATGATCTGAAAGTGCCATTTCAATAATCTCACTGATATCAGCTTCTGATAATTTTTTATCCACATCTAAACTCGTTCGTGTCGTTTCCTCCCTTTTTTTTACAGCCATCTCGGACGGAGCACTTTTCTTGTTTGATTCGCTTGGCATGTCCTTATTCCCCATTATTGTGCTGCTCTAGCTTCATCTAACCAACCTTCAAATATTTTTTTATTGGCTTTTATCCAAGAATCTGCGTGACGTTCTGCGGCTTTCCAACCGCCTTGTCCTTTTTTTCTCATTCTAAGGTTTTGAGCAGATACATCCTTAACAGACAATTTCATAACTTCGAACAGTTTTGCAGCTGAGGGATTTGCCAACAAGAACTCTCGATTTGCGAGGATCATCTGTGTATTGACTTCGAACCCATAGTTACTTCCGTTTTTTAGTTCAGTTTTAACGTTATTGGGGTGGGCGGAGTAGGGTACCTCGAGCCACCTTACGTCCTTGCCTGGGACGAGGGTTCCTGACACCCAATAAGGTGTCCACGTATAGTACAGGATAGAGTCGCCCTGTTTATATCTTGCAATGGTATCTGCAATAATTGCTGAATACTCGCCTTGATTGTGAGTTACGGTCTCCCTGAGTTTGAATGCGTCCAATTGATGTTCAATCACCCGCTCGCAACCCCAACCGGGAACACAGCCTGCTAGGTCGGCTTTGCCATCATCATTAGCATCAAAGAGTTTGGCAATGTCTGGATCCGTTAGTTGTCCGATGTTTGTTATATTGTGTTTTTTCGCCGTTCTTTCATCTATCAGATATCCTTGTGCACAGCCAGGTATATATCGCCCAATGAGTGTTAATTTATCTTCGCCCCCAGCTTCATCGAAAAACGCACGGTGGAGAGGATTCCAATGGTCTGCCATAAAAGTTACATCACCGTTAGCGATTGCAACGTGCAGAAGAGGGTAACGCGCATTTTGAACATCCTTGACTTCGTAACCTAATTCTTTAAGAGCTTTGACAACTAAAATTGTTTGAAAATTCTCACCTTCAATATTTTCCTGTCCGGGTTGGATGACGATACCTTTCCCGGGGTATTGATATTCGCTTTGAGCATGCCCTACGCTAGCGCTGAAGACTATGAAGATTGCTACTTTCAGGCAGGCAATCTGAGCATATTTCTTTAGTTTCATGTTGTTCCTCATTTAAACCTTAGTCTTGTTCGAACTTGGATTCTATAGCGTTTAACGATTTTTATTTATTAGGTTACGAATTAGGCCGACCGGTCCTGTTTCGTACCAGTGGCGAATTCCCTTGACGCGTTTCTCTGCACCCATTGCTTGGGTGATGCGATCCAAGACTATAGCGAGCAACACAATACCGACTCCACCAACGGTAGCCAGTCCCATATCAAGTCGTCCGATTCCTCTCAACACAAGCTGTCCTAACCCGCCGACTGCTATCATGGATGCGATTACGACCATGGATAGGCACAACATCAAAGTCTGGTTGACTCCCGCCATAATCGTTGGCATGGCTAGAGGCAATTGAACTTTGAATAGAAGCTGAATTGGAGAGGAGCCAAATGATTTAGACGCTTCGATAAGGTCCTCAGGCACTTGACGAATACCAAGATTCGTTAAACGGATCAACGGCGGCAGGGCAAAGATGATGGTCACAGCAACACCGGGAACGTTGCCAATGCCAAAAAGCATGACAATCGGAATCAAATAGACAAAAGCGGGCGTGGTTTGCATGGCATCTAAAATTGGCCTTAGCGCGGCTGATGCATTGTCTGATTTTGAAAGCCATATACCAGTTGGAATGCCAATCATTAGGCTGAAGAAAATAGAAGTCAAGACCAAGGCTAAAGTAACCATAGCCTCTGGCCACACGCCAATGGATCCTATCGTTATAAAAGAAAGGAAAGTGGCTATAGCGATTCTGCCGTTTGCCGCTTGCCATGACAAAATCGAGAATAGCGCAATCAATGCCAGGGGTGAAAATGCTAGTAAGCCACTTTCCACGCTTGTTAAAATGAAGTCGATGGGTACACGGATTGCTTGGAACGCAGGACGAAAGTTCGTGACAATTATATCGAGACCCGTTTCAGTCCAATCGCCTAGCGGTATCTGGCCATATTCAAAGGGGTTTAGGATGTCAAAACTATCTTCCGTGTATTCATCAGTCGAAAGCCAATCCAAATTTGAATCAGAATCTCCCCACGGTTTTTCTATACCTTGATTGGAATCTGATGCCAATGCATTTTCCGAGGGTTCTCCCCATGGATCGTCTGACGGCTCCGATTGTATAGATGTGTCTGAAGGCTCAGCCATGACTCTTTTTGTGTCTATCGTCTATTGTTTTAAGTAGGCAATCTTTGGTTATTACCCCTAAAAAAATATTTGATTCTGTTACGACTGGTGAATCGTACATTGACGTTGCAACGGTGCCAATGATGCTTCTAAGCTTGGCATTTTCATTCAGAATTTCAATGTTTGGTAGGAGTACGCCGTTGATTGATATTGCCGAGTCCTCCATTATTGCGGCTTGGATGCTTTCGTTTGATGCGATGCCAATTAACTTCCGATCGCCGTCCACTACGTAGGCAAATTCTTGTTTTGAATTGAGTATGATTTTCTGCGTGGCGGCAAGGTTTAAATCATCGATTGAAATGGTAATGATGTCAGAGTTTTGGACAATATCTTTCGCACAAAGGATATCAACGATTGCAACACCTCGAAAAAAGGACGATACGTACGCGTTCGCGGGATTGTTGAGAATTTCCTGCGGTGTGCCGATTTGAACGATATTTCCGTTTGCCATGACCGCCACACGGTCTCCTAATTTCATGGCTTCATCTACATCGTGCGTGATAAATACGATAGTTCGGCGTTTCTTGTCTTGGAGTTTGAGAAGTTCGTCCTGCATCTCTTTGCGGATGAGTGGGTCCAGAGCTGAGAACGCCTCATCCATCAGCATGACGTCTGGGTCAGTGGCTAACGCTCTTGCGAGTCCTACGCGTTGTTTCATGCCACCCGATAATTCATCTGGATATTTTTTTGAAAAGGCCACTAAACCCACTTGTTCAAGGGCACGTTTTGCACATATTTGTCTCTCCTGAAGACTCATGCCTGAGAGTTCCAAACCAAATGCTACGTTTTCAATAACATTCATGTGTGGCATCAATGCAAAAGATTGAAAGACCATGTTGACTTTTTTCCGTCGAAAAGCGGTTAACTCTTTGTCCGACATGAGTGTAATGTCATCCTCGTCATACAGGATCTGTCCTTTTGTGGGCTCGATGAGTCGGTTCAAAAGCCTGACCAAAGTGGACTTGCCCGATCCGGACAGCCCCATAACGACAAATATTTCTCCTTGTTTGATTGAAAAATTTACGTCACATACGCCGACAACCATGCTGGTTCGTTTTAAGATTTCTTCTTTATCGAGGCCGCTTTTCAGGAGATTTATTCCTTCGGCGTCACCTCCGCCAAAGATCTTGTATAAATTCTGAACAACAATTTTGTTTGGCTCTCGAATAAGGTGATTTTGTCGATTCATAGTTTCAATGGCTGAGATTCGAAATACTTTTCGTTGGCGATAAAGTTTTCGCGACTTCTTTTAAGACGCATGTTATCGACAAAGATTTTAATTTAACATGCCTACGATCTCCCCGGATGTTTAAAAATCGTATGCTGTTATGAGCTCAAGCTCTCAGAAGTTTAGATGGATTCCAGTTTTCCATCCATTGCGGCTGTAAAAACCCTCAAAATCTGAACGATATGGCAAAAGAAAAGTCTTGATCCTATTGATTAATAACGAGCCGGGGTAATGGATTTGAATCCGATTATTGACATCGAGCAGTTAACGAAACTATATGTTGATGGACACCTCGCCCTAGATAACGTCTCGATACAGATCTATCCTGGAGAAATCATTGCTCTGTTAGGCCCAAACGGAGCCGGCAAGACAACCCTTATCTCCATTATTTGTGGTCTCACCACTAAGAGCAAAGGGTCTGTACTGGTTGATAATTTCGATGTGGTTCGTGACTACCGAGCAGCCCGTTCTATTATCGGTCTTGTTCCGCAGGAATTAACACTAGAACCGTTTGAAACTGTTTTGGGAACAGTCACTCTCTCCAGAGGCTTGTTTGGAAGGCGACCTGATCCCAAATACATCGAAAGCGTCCTGCGAAGACTTTCAATGTGGGATAAGCGGGACGCTCAAATTAGAGAGTTGTCAGGCGGTATGAAAAGGAGGGTGTTAATCGCTAAAGCGCTCAGCCACGAGCCGAAAATACTATTCCTGGATGAGCCCACAGCAGGTGTAGATGTTGACATGCGCAAAGAGACCTGGAAGGTTATAAAAGATTTGAAGCAGCAAGGAGTCACGATCGTACTCACCACACATTACATTGAAGAGGCGGAAGAAATCGCTGATCGTATCGCGGTTATCGACCGTGGAAATATTTTGTTGATTGAGGAAAAAGATAAGCTGATGCGAAGACTGGGAACCAAAAAGATTTTTATTGAACTTGAAGAGGCAATATCAGAGCTCCCAGAGAACCTTAACGGTTTTGACATTGAAATCGAGAGCGGCGGTCGCAATCTGATATATGCCTATGACGCGGGGTTAGACGAGGCGGGGGTTACGTCAGTTTTGAGCAATTTACTAACATCTGGCATCACCGTTAAAGATATACAAACGTACCAGAGCTCGTTGGAGGATATTTTTGTTAAGTTAATACAAGCGGGAAAAAGCTCATGAACATCCATGCCATTAGGGCGATTTATTACTTTGAAATGGCTCGAACATTTCGCGCACCACTTCAATCCATTGCATCGCCTGTTATTTCAACTATTCTGTACTTTGTGGTTTTTGGGTCAGCGATAGGGTCACGTATGGACATGATTGATGGTGTTCCCTACGGAGTATTCATAGTCCCTGGATTGATTATGTTAACTGTGATCATGCAGTCAGTTGCTAACGCGTCTTTTGGTATCTATTTTCCGAAATATCTTGGGACGATTTACGAGCCACTTTCAGCCCCGATCTCCCCGTTTGAGATGGTGGCAGGATACGTTGGCGCGGCATCGACAAAGTCCATATTACTCGGTCTGATCATTTTTGCTGTTTCGCATCTTTTTGTTCCGGTGACAGTAGCTCACCCGTTTGTGATGATATTGTTTCTGTTTCTCACGTCGTTCGCTTTCAGTTTGCTAGGTTTTATCATCGGAATTTGCGCTCGGAATTTTGAGCAACTGAACATTGTCCCCACACTCATACTGACGCCTCTTGTTTTTTTGGGAGGTAGTTTTTATTCGATACAAATATTGCCGCCGCTGTGGCAAAAAATTACACTGTTTAACCCGGCGGTCTATCTTATTTCAGGGTTTAGGTGGTCATTTTTTGATGTGTCTGATGTCCCTGTCTTGTGGTCTTTAATCGCTATTTTATTTTTTTGTGCGCTGTTACTCACGATGGTTTCTTGGATATTTACAACCGGCTATCGGTTAAGAAAATAAACTTTGGCTGATGATTCTTGACGCATTTTTTTCAACAAGTCGGATCGTATTTATTTAACTAATGGAACCATAAGTGCGATATGCTGATCGCGTAAGCGCAGTTAATTGTTAAAGTACCTCGTACTTTTTTACGATAAAAAACAGTCGGAGTGAGTTACAACATATAGAGGTAACTGCAGAGACAGAGTCGTTATGAAAAAAAAATCTTTAACTAGCTGGCTAGGCTTAGGCGGTGTTTCCGAATCAGACAATGAAGTAGCTCGTAAATACGGTCTAGTGTTTGATCGCGTAATGATTTTTGTCGCCTTGCTCACATTGCCGCTGCTGATTTATATTTTTGATGATTCGGGCATTGGAAAAACAACCAGTCTGGTCAACATGCTCGAGTGGGCGATTTTTCTTGTGTTTTCCCTCGAGTTTCTGTTTCTTCTTTGGTTTAGCAGTCAGCGGTATTTGTTTTTACAAAACAACTGGTTGAATTTTTTGATCATCACCGTATCCATTTTAAGTATTTTGGGTTTTGAGAGCGGTTTGTGGTTAGCATCTGCTCGGATGATGCGCGTCGCATCTCTCTTTTTTCTCGCGGCGAGGGGCTTGGTTTCAACAGGGCGCTGGTTTTTGTCGCGTGGTGTGCCTATCGCTATAGCATTGGCGTTTGTCGCATGGCTTGTATCCGGTCTTGGTTTTTATTTTTTAGAGCCGACCATTACGTCATTTGGGGAGGGTCTGTGGCTAGCTTTTGTGTCTGCCTCAACCGTGGGGTATGGCGATCTAGTTCCAACAACGGCCACGTCTAAATTGTTCGCTATTATTATGGTTTTCGTCGGGTTTGGCCTTTTTTCCATGGCAATCGCCTCCATCTCTGCCTATTTTGTGGGCGAAGACGATAAAGAAGACAGTCGTCGTCTGCACCAGGATATCGTTGATTTAAGTGACGAGATTAGGGAGTTACGGAGCCAGATTGAGAAATTGAAGTCGTAAATTTGTTATTTTCGATTTTCCGCTAATTCATCCAGCGTCCGGTGACATATCACGAGATTGCTTCTCATATCGCTTTTTTTGATCGATTTCAAACAGGAGGTCTGAGTTTTTTTTTCGCTGTCTCCACAGTTCTCTTGCTCGCTCTTGCATGTCAACGAATGTGTCTGATTCGTCTACGATTTCCATGCCTAACATTGTTTCTACCAGGTCTTCCATTGTTGCGATGCCTAGCGGGTCGCCATACTCGTTAATCACAAGCACCAAGGGGCATCTTTCTTCAACCATTTTCTGGATTAGAGCGGGTAATTTTTTCGTATTGGGCACGCTAACTAGTTCTCTTTTTAACTCATGAATTTTTATGTGAAAATTGTCGTTTGCTGCTTGTTCTAGGATTTCATCTTTACGAATAAACCCTGTAATGTTGTCCGGATCGCCGTTAAAAATAGGGATCCGAGAGAACTTGATTTTTGAGTGTTTTTGAATTACTTGGCCAACCGTCATCTCAGCATTGAGTGACGCTACGACGGTCCTAGGTGTCATCACATCTTCAACCTTGAGCCCTCGGAATGCGAACATGGAACTCAAAGATTGGGCTTCCTTTTCATCTAAAACGCCTTCACGTTGTCCTACTTTAATAAGGTAACGGAAATCATCTCTTGATACTAAAGGTTCTTCTGAGATTGGGGAAAGCCACCGAGTCAATCGTTCTGTACAAACTACCAGGGGTGTCATCGTCCATTGCACAATTTTTAACATATAGCCACAAGCGGGCGCTAATTCTCTGCAATAACGTGCGCCAAGCGTCTTTGGGATTATTTCGGATAGGAGTAAAATTAAAATTGTTAATACCGCGGAAATCAGCCCAAAATAGACCTCTCCAAAAAGCTCAGTTGCTT
>CBFIFN010000043.1:0-11145 GCA_965661885.1 uncultured Burkholderiales bacterium
ACAAAAACAACAGCATAACATTTGTTGGTGGAGGGAGAAGGATTCGAACCTTCGAAGGCTGAGCCAACAGATTTACAGTCTGCCCCCTTTGACCGCTCGGGAACCCCTCCGAACGAAGCGTGGCATTATCAGGTTTTAAGATTTTGTTGTCAATCATTGGCTTATGGCTTATCTCAGTAACATCTATACGAAACACCTCGATGAGCTTTTTATTCCGTGACGTTCGACCTCATCATTTTTTATTAAAAAAACACATAACTTGTTACACTTCAAGGGTTTCGAACGCATTAGGAGGACGTCATCAACCCAGAAAAAGAAAATACTATCGAAGAATATGAAAAACTAGCTCGGGATAACAACCGAGCGTTCGGATTAAAAAATTCGAAAGTGTCAGGGCCAGTTTTAATGATCCTTGGATTGATTGTAATTTGGATTGTTGCGAATTTAAGATCCCCAACATCATTTAATGAAATTTTCACCTTTCTGATAGTGATCCCGATCCTCGGGCTTTTACCAGGTCTATCGTTAGCCGCATGCTTGATGTGCGTAGCAATAATTAGAAATAATTCACCCAATAATCAGTCCAGATTTATAAAAATTACTCACTGGCTAGCACTCACGCTGCATTTACTGGCAATAATCTTTTTTATAAAAACCATACCGATTTTTTTTAGCTAAGGAACTAAATCTAACCAATTCATAAGCGGTTACAATTTATATCTTTCAGCGAAGCGTAGGGGACAAAGAAGACAGATGGAAATAGGTTTAAATTACGGTCGGGGAACCATAGCTCTCAACATTGATGATGCATGGGAACACACAATTGTCAGAAAACGGACTATGCCGGTCGAGAAAGCACCCAAGTTAGCGATTCAGCGAGCGCTTGAAAATCCAGTAAACACCTCGCCACTCTCAGACAAAGCGAAATCCTGCGGTAGTGTATGCATTCTTATTTGCGACATTACGCGGCCAGTCCCAAACCAATTATTACTCCCAAAGATTGTATCGGTACTTCTGCAAAGCGGGATAACAAGAGAAAACATGGAAATTTTAATTGCGACCGGGCTCCACAGACCTAACGAGGGCGAGGAGCTCAAGCAGCTCATCGGAGACGACTGGATCCTGAAGAATATTAAAATTTCTAATCACTTTGCGAAAAAAAACGAAGACCATGTTTTTGTCGGCACCACCAGCAAAGGCACCTCAGTGAAAATCGATAAACGCTTTGTCGAAGCTGACCTGAAGATTGTGACGGGCTTAGTCGAGCCACATTTCATGGCCGGTTACTCAGGAGGGCGAAAAGTCATTGCTCCTGGCATCGCACATCAAGACACCATTACCACCTTCCACAACCATAAGTTTATGTCGAACCCAAACGCGGACAGTTGCATCTTAAATGGCAATCCGCTGCACGAGGAACAACTAGAAATAGTCTCTATGTTGGGAGAAATAATGTGCGTCAATACTGTTCTAGATGAGGACAGAAACCTTTCCTTTGTCAACTACGGGGAAATCATTGATAGTCATATGGAGGCTGTTACCTTCGCTAAACATTACCTCTCTGTCCCGATAGATCGCAAATTTAATACGTTAGTCACGAGTGCTGCCGGCTATCCGTTGGACGCGAGCTATTACCAGACTGTGAAAGGAATGGTTGTCCCATATCAAATCCTTGAGCCGGGTGGAGATCTGATTATCGTATCCGAATGCGCCGAAGGAATTGGATCTGCAGAATTTAAGAAATCTCAAAAGAAACTGATAGATATAGGACCCAAACTTTTTTGTGAGGAAATCTCCAAAAAAGAGTACGCTGGCGTAGACGAGTGGCAAACTCAAATGCAGACTAAAATTATGAGCGTCGGTAACGTTCATTTATATGCGACTGGTCTGACCCCATCAGAACAAAGCTTAACAGGGGTGAATGTTTTAACAAATCTTAACGAATTTGTTAGATCAAGAGTTGAACGCAATTTTTCGCTTCTGGGGGAAGCGAGCCTCGCAGTGATACCTGAAGGACCCTACGTAGTTCCCACTTTAAATTCAGGTAGACAATAATTTCCAAGTCGGAGGTAGCAAAGTGATTAGTAATCGAGTGGAAGTAAAGATAGCTGGCGGCCTAGATTTCCCGCTCAACAAAATGGTTCGCATTCAGCAACACTTCGATGATAAAAAAATTGAAGATATAGAATCCACGATTAAGGAAGAGTTTAAGCAAGGGTCTATAAGAGCAAAAGTGGTACTCGGCCAAAAAGTAGCCGTTGGGTGTGGAAGCCGCGGCGTTGCCAACTATGCAAAAATCACAAAAACTGTTATTCAAGAGTTAATCAAATTGGGTGCTAAACCATTCATCTTTCCATGTATGGGTAGCCACGGCGCGGCCACAGCAGAAGGCCAAAAACAAGTTTTAGCTAACTATGGAATTTCCGAGAAAGAGATGGGCGTTCCAATACGCGCTACCATGGATACGGAAATTGTCGGAAAACTGGAGGATGGGACCCCAGTTCATATGGATGCGAACGCGGCTGATGCGGACGGCATCGTTATCATTAACAGAATAAAACCGCACACAGCGTTTAGAGGTTCGACGGAGAGCGGACTTACCAAAATGTTGGCCATCGGCATTGGGAAAATTAACGGCGCAGCAGCTTATCATCAACACGGAATGGATAATTTCCCTACTATTTTGCCCAAGGTAAGGGATGTGAATATCAAGGAACGAAACGTATTGTTCGGTGTTGGCGTAGTTGAAAATGCTTTTGATGAAACCGCAATGATCCAGATTATTCCGTCAGACCAGATTGCTAAAAGAGAACCCACTCTACTTCGTTATGCGAAGCAAAATATGCCTGAACTTAAATTCGACAACATTGATGTCTTAATTATCGACGAAATAGGTAAAAATATTAGCGGAGCTGGATTCGACCCGAACATCACGGGCCGCAATAGGCGAGGTGTCGAATGGGATCATCGGCTGAATATCAAAAAAATAGTAGCACTGGGGCTCACTAAAGCGAGCCAGGGTAATGCCACCGGAATTGGCAGCGCAGATGTAACAACAATGAGACTATACAAAGACATAAATATCGGAGCAACTTACGCAAATGTGATCACCTCGATGAACCTGGATGGCGCCGCCATTCCCATTATTATGAATACAGATCGGGAAGCCATTGCGTTAGCAATAAAAACGGTCGTAAGGATGCAACCCGAGCAATGTCGAGTGGTCAGGATAAAAAATACACTATCTCTTGGTGAGATTGAGGTCTCCCAAAATATGTTGGAAGAGGTCAGAGATAAGCCAAACCTATTCAGTATTATTTCCGAGCCAAAGGATTGGAATTTCGATTCAAGAAATGCCATTGAGCCTTTCGACTGAATAGTGCAGCGCAATAAAATATCATTGACGTGCAACGAACAAACACCCCTCAAAACTCGAAAACAGAATGGTGATACTCGAATTTAAACGCCTTGCAAGAAACAAGGGACTATGTGCACAGATTTGAAGCTAGAATGCTAAGGAAAAATAAGAGCAATGTGCGTCTATCCACAGAAACTGTGGATAACATTGTTTAGTTTCCAAACTCCATTATCAAAAATCGGTTCCAACAAATACTTTTGTTTGTGGTGCCTAAAAATTAGTCAGTCAGCAGATTTCTATATATAACTAAATGACATTAAAAATGGAGATTAATAGCTAAAATGAGAATAACTGATATCCGAACAATTCCATTAGAAGTCGAGCTCAACGAAACTGTCTACGATGCCAATTACACGATGAAGAATAAACCTGCGCTCCTAGTCCTTGTCTCTACTGACGAGGGAGCCATCGGTATAGGTGAGGCAGCTCATTTTGGCGGCCCCATGAGCTCGACGGCGCACGTTATTGAGAGAGAACTCAAACCCTACTTAATAGGTAAGGATCCGATTGAAACAGAGCGCCTTTGGGAGCTAATGCACAAACGCGCATATAAACACGGTAGAGGAGGAATTGTTATTTCCGCCATTAGCGGTATTGATATCGCACTGTGGGACCTTAAAGGCAAAATTACGGGTTTACCCTGTTGGCGTTTGATGGGCGGATATCGTAAGCGAGTGCCTGCTTACGCTACAGGAGGGTTCTATTCAACCGGCAAAAACTTAGACGGCTTGGCAAGAGAGATGGAGAGCTACGTACAAGCTGGGTTCCGGGCTGTCAAAATGAAAGTTGGGCGAAACAGTAACGTAGAGTTGTCACCGTTACGAACATCTGAGCAATGCGGCATTGCAGAAGTTTCGCTCGACGACGATATCAAACGAGTGGAAATCGTTCGCGAAGCCATTGGTGGAAATATTAAATTGTGCGTGGATGCCAATGGCGCTTGGGATGTCCCGACTGCTGTAAAAATGGGAAAGAGAATGGAAGCCTTCGATATCCACTGGTTCGAAGAACCAATTTGGCCAGATGATATGGCCGGAAGCAAGGAAGTTGCTCAGAAACTAACGATCCCGATAGCAGGATACGAAACATGTAGTTACGGCATCGTAGACTTTCAAAAATATATTAGCCAAAGAGCAATCCATTTCGTGCAACCTGATATCGCATGGTCAGGCGGTTTAACGGAGTGTCTAAAAATCGCTCATCTTGCGCAAGCTTCAAATTTACCGGTCGCTCCGCATATACACGGCTCCGCCGTGGCGGTTGCCGCCGGCCTTCATTTTTTAGGCGCGATTAGAAATGGAAGCATGGCGGAAACAATATTCCCGGCGCATCCCCTGATGACAGACCTTGTCAAAGACCCACTTATTTTTGACTCACAAACCGGAGACATTATCCTATCGGAACGAGCAGGGTTAGGTATCGAACTAAATATGGATGTTGTTGAGCGATATCGCAAAAACGACTATTAGTTATTGGGCTGAGCTCGCCATTCTCTCGTTCTCCTTTGGGCAGACTCAAGGTCTTTTGGAGAAAGCTGGGAAGAGACAAATGTTCTTAATTCCTCGAGCTCCTTCCGCTCATCACCCGTCGACGCTGTTGCAGCCAAATTGCTCCATACATATGCTCCGATCAAATCCTTCGGACCACCAAGACCCTCGTAGTACATCCAGGCAATCTGACTTTGGGCATCGACGAAACCTTGGTTAGCGGATAACAAAAACCACTTGAGTGCCTCCTCAAAATCTTTAATATTCAATAAGCAATACCCCAGCAAATACTGAGCATCAGAACTACCCGACCGCGCAGATTGTTCATACCATTTCGCAGCTCGAGCATAGTCGGTTGGCACTCCCTCAGCCCCGAACAAAAATAGTTGGGCGAGAGTATCGTGAGCGGAGTCGTATCCGCCTC
This sequence comes from uncultured Burkholderiales bacterium, assembly GCA_965661885.1. Lineage (GTDB taxonomy): Bacteria > Pseudomonadota > Gammaproteobacteria > Burkholderiales > Eutrophovitaceae > Eutrophovita. The sequence continues at coordinate 5,330 of CBFIFN010000043.1, forward strand.
GAGCAGCAGACTCCAGCCACCTGATAGCCTCCATCTTGTCACGATCAACTTCAGCGCTATTTAGCAGCAGATAACCGGCCATGAATTTTGATTCGGCAGTGCCAGACTCATCCTCGGCAGCTTTTAAGAACCAATCGAGCGCTTCTCGGGTGTTCTTGTTTACCCCCACCCCTTCATAATAACCCCAAGCAAGAGAGCTAAACACGGACACCTCACCGGCGACCGCCGCCTGCTGAAAGTACCGCATCGCTAATTCAGCATTTTGCACTCGGCCCTCACCGCGCTGATACAGATGGCCAAGCTCGACGCTTGCACCTACGTGCCCTTGCTCCGCTGCAGACTCATAGAAATCAGCTGATTTTTCTAAATTCTGCTCAATACCGACTCCGCTCTGGTAAAGACTTCCTACCAAGTATGCTGACTCCATACTTCCCTGAAGAGCTGCCTTTTCGTACCAAATTAATGCTTGCGATAAATTTGGTTGTCCCAAAAGTCCTGCATAATGTATGTAACCAACAATCTCCTGTGCGCCGGGGTGTCCAGATTCAGCAGCTTGGAGGTAGGCGGATATCGATTTATGAAAATTTCTCTCAACCTCTGCCCCCTCAAAGTACAAGGCACCAGCAATCAATGCCGCCTCGTTACTACCATTTTGAGCAGCCAGTCCGTACCACATCGCGCCTTTTTCGGCGTCACGAGTAACAGACGTTCCGGTAAGGTATAAATTCCCAAGATACTCCTGAGCTCTCGTGAAACCTTGCTTTGCACTCGCCTCGAACCAATCTAAAGCCAAGGAAAAGTCTTGAGGAACACCTCTCCCGTTAAAATAACAATCACCTAAATAAAACTGTCCTTGTGGATCACCGGCACGAGCAGCCTTTTCAAAAATATTTACGGCTGTTGCGTAATCTTCAGCCTCATAAGCGAGCCTCCCGTCCTCCACATTGGCTTGTGCCGACGCGCAAAACATCAAGACGACCAGTAAAATGATTCGAGACAGCATCATGACGACTCTACAAAGTATAGGTTTAGGATCATTACCAAATTCATTAAAGACTGGAATCAACCAGTATCAGTAACATAGCGCCTCGCTTTATGAAAGGCAAGTGACGCCCTTAGTCAGAAAAACGTTTCCATGCAATAGAAGAACGTCGCACGAAAATATCAAGTAAATAGCTCAGCAGCGCTACAAGCATTAAAAAAGGCCATAGTGCAACTCGTTTCTGTACCGAATCTTCACCAGGCATAAAAACGTCTTCCGCTGCAGCGTCGAGTTCCCCGCCCGTTGCTACCGCAACGACAGATAGTAAGTCTAAATCAGGACCAGAGAATCGATATTCAGTTGGGAAGCCAGGAAAAATTGACCGTGACCCTGCCATATCGACAACCTCACTTGTAATACCGCCCTTTGATTTGAGAGAAGCCGAAATCGCCTGCTGCCCGAGGAAAGGAACTCTAAGCTGATACTGACCTGGGCCAATTTGAGACATATCAACAGATTGAACCTCACCACCTATACTCAGATTTAGCTCTGGCGATAACTTATTTCGGTACTCGCCATCATCATTAAGCAATGTGAGATTAAAAACCGCCGCACTACTCTGCCTCTCCCCACTGAAAAAGACCGTCGTTGAGCCGAGCTGTTTCAAAACGCTCCGAGTTAATTGTGACCAGAATTTACCGTAGCCATCCCATTGAATCCAATCTGCAGACCAACGGTTTTTAACGTCGGATGTGAAAAATACCGTCTTACCTAAACCATACTGCCACCTGGTTAATAATGGAGCCCCTTGTTGGGTAACCAATATAGTTTCAGCCGTGTCTTTCGCCTTTACTGCGACATGCCCCTTCAGAGGTGGGGCACTCTGAAGGTCGACCCCAGACAATGAGCCTATAGGCTGTTGCACAACAGTTAGGATGGACTCCTCTACCAAGCTAGTGCCAACGACTTTCTTTGTTTCCTCAGTAAAAATCTGAGGAATAGACTCTGCTGACAACGCTAAATAGTTTCGACCCCCTCCCCAATCTGCGAGCTGACGCATCAAAGCCGGATTCCCTCCCTCGCCAATCGTGACTGTAGAAAGAACGATATTGCTATCCTTCATGCGGGTCAGTAACCGCTCGTATTGATTGGCAGCGGTATCACCATCAGAGAGCAAAATGACATGCTTAGTAGGTACTTCTAAATCTTTTAGTAACCGATAAACAATACCCAGCGCCGGGTAAATATTGGTCTGTCCACTAGCTTGGATACGGCTGACGAGTGCCTCAGCTTTTCTTTTGGACCTCACAGGCTCCACTGGAACAGGCACGTAGGGCTGAGAATCAAACGCGACAACACCGAAGAAATGTTGCTCCTCTAATAAATCTAGAGATGCTCTAGCCGCTTCTTTTGCATACTCGATCTTACGACCCTTCATACTGTATGAGCGATCAATAGCAATCACTAAGGCAATGTCCTTACGTTTTTCTTGAGCTTTAAACTCTGCTGGCAGTATGTCCTCAATGACCGTGCCGGAGTAGCCCTCATCACCAAAAGTGTTTTCACCACCAGCGAAAATTAATCCACCACCAAAATCCTGAACATAACGTTTAATATCCCTCATCGAATTCGGAGTGATTTTCTGAGCCGGCATATCGGAGACAATGAGGGCATCAAATGACTTCAACTCATCATATTGGGGAACAACATTTTGAACCACCACTTCAAACCCAGCTCCAGATAACGCTGAGCTCAAGTAAGACGATGCGCTCGTCGCCCCTTCGAGATACAAAATTTTGGCCTTTTCCTCAACCCAAGCACTAATGTTAGTGACGTTATTCCCCAAATACGAATCATTTAGAGCACTCATCGATATTTCCAAAGGCACTAAGCCCACGTTTGAAACTGCGAAGTTCATCTCAAGATCGTTAAAGCCCTCCGAAACCATGTGTATTTTCTTCGCTACGAGGCGATCGTTATGCTGGACGGAGAGTTCAACCGAACCTTCTTTCGGACTATAGATTGTTATGGGAGCCGTGATCATTTCTGACTCCCTGATTCGCTTAGGGAGCTTGACATCGGCAATCCACGAATCGTCAGCCTGTGCAGAATCCGCGACCATAGGGTAAATACGCACTCCGGATTTTTCAGCGGATGGAATTAAGTCCACCAATGAGCCCTCTGTTTGATTTCCATCGGAAAACAAAACAATTCGCTTAACATGGTCACCACCCAGTAACGCAAGCGATTCATCCACCGCAGCCTCAATGTTAGTTCCTGACTGCTCCACATACTTGGTATCCTCCGACCTTTCATCCCCCCCCAGATCCGCGATTGTTATTAACCGGGCATTGTCCGTAGAGGACACCACACTCCGATTTTTACCAAATACAACTATCTTGGATTCAGACGGTTGATAGCTAACCTGAACCCTATCAATCCAGTTAAGAGCCTTATCTATGAAACTGTTAGCGACGCTTCTAGAGACGTCCAACACATAAATGACAGAGACCTCTTGACTGGCGTATTTATAAATAGGTTGAGTCAATCCTAGAATTACCGACAACACACAAAAAGTCCTAATAAGAGTCAACCACTTTAGATGTCTCTGACCAAGAGTCGTGTTTGTATTTAGGGATAACCACCCAACCAATGGCACCAAAAGGAGCAACCACAGAGCATAAGGATTTTCTAGACTAAACATGATCGTCACATCATCACTGAGTGATTCGCCGATGGTAAAAAAACCATTCCAACATAAGTAACAAAAGCGCCATGATGCCAATTACAAGTGTAAATGAATAGCCCCTAAAACCAGAGTTCGTAGAAGCGAGTGATGAATCAAATTTTTTTAATTTTGACCCATTAATATCGCTAAACCGTCGATCCAACTGGCTTACAGAAACCCTCAAAGGACCATTTCGAGTGAATGCAGTGAACAAGCCTGCCTCAGCGGTATGAAAATAAGCATTACCATTTGCGAACCAAAGTGGCATATCCGTCCCATCAATGCGAAAAACCTTAGTTACCTCACCAGGAACTTGAATCACCCCCGAATTAACTGTCATCACTGGCGGTTCATCGACAAGCCACTTAATCGAATTTGACAACAAGATAGGAAAATCTAAGAGATACGGCAGGTTTGTTTTCTTAAGATCAAAACCAACTAGGATATTCTTAATCGCACCCGGAATCGCAATTGCAAGGACACCTCCAGCGTCAGAATTTAACAATGTTTCAACGTTTTCAGTTACCTCAAAAACGACTCCACCCTCTACTGAAAGATCAGTCATAGCAACATTTTTTAAAATAGGATGAGTCAAGTTCTTGTCAACAATTACCTGTGAGCTTCGGATAGGCGAAGTTTTAATATTCAACCAGTTGGAAGGAGTTATCCCAAAAATCATGGAGGGAATCGTTGGTTTATTCGCAGGAGTCACGCCATCGAAAACCAAGGTATCAAAATTTAGTTTATTCAAATCAATTTCTTCGTACTCAGCTAGCGTAAAAGCAGTCAGTGAAATACGTGGCATTAGGCTAAGCAAAGTAAAAGCTTTTGAATCAGTAGCATCTGAAACTATTCCAACCTTAATTGAACTCTTAGTAGTAATGTATCCGTACGCCACATCATCGTACTTAAATAAATCTTCACTTGAGTAAACCGATGCCTTCACGGGACCACTTAACAGCTTGGAAGCATTAAATATTTGCGTAGATTTCTCGTATGGACCCAATTGGATCCGTCGCCTTAGCACTCGCGCCTCAGATTGGGCAAGCTCCAAATCCACTAACTGAGGGCTCCCTCCAGCATTCACAATTTCCATAAATGCCTCGCGAACATTAGTGTCCCCTGGAACGCTGGCGAACGACAGGCGTGTTATCCCAACGTTGGGAGCGGGCTGAAATACCGAAACAATAGTGAAGTCATCAGGTACGCTCCCGATCATAACGCCGTCCGTATAAATAAATTTTCTGGTTACAGCGAGCTCCGCTACGTGAGACGGAACCATAGGCTTGAGATTGGACCCGATGGTAAGCTCTTCAAGTCTTATCTGGTTTTGCGCGATGGAGTCAAAATCAGGTGAAGTAATTTGGCGCTGCGTATCGACCAACATAACTTCTACATCTTTTGAAAATGAGTCCAAGAGTCTTGATACTGCGATCTTAGCAACGTTATAACGGGTAGCTCCCGACTGAGTCAAAGCACCCATAGAGGGGGAGTTATCAAATATGATAATCACACGATTATCTACTTGGCCATCGATCGAAGGACGCAGAGCTGAGAAAAGAAGACATATCGTGATCAATAAAGCGAGGAGAAGCGACAACCACCAGCGCCACCGTTCGTTTATGGCCCTTGATGTACCCAACACTCTTTTCCAAATCAAATTTGACGAAATTAAACGATTAAGAACTGGCGGTCGCAATAGGTAGAGAAGAATTACTGCACCTACCACCGCCAACAGTATTAAAAGGAATACGGGGACAGAAAGAAACAGCGAGGTCATCTAAAGATGCCCTCCTTTTTGAGCGAAGTTAAAATAGATGCCTCAAAATCTACGTTCGTTCTAATCGAGGTATACCCCCAACCAGATCGCTTAAAAAAACGTTCTGTGTCAATTAGATGTTTTTTAAATTCCGTTCGGTATGTCTCTAAGGTACTCCCCGTTAAATTAGCATTGATGGCCTCATGAGTTTCTGAGTCTACCAAAACAACCTGTCCGTCAAAACTCGGATTTTCCTCTTCCGGAGAAATGATATGTACCCCGAAAATTTCATGTCCAAATTGACTCACTGGACGAAAACTATCCACCAATCTTTGATCTGACAAAAA
>CBFIFN010000044.1:0-11019 GCA_965661885.1 uncultured Burkholderiales bacterium
GATTTAGGTTATTCGGTTAGCGAGGAAAAAATCGATGTTGATGAAATGCTGGATGAGATAGAGAAGGGCCGCATCACGGAGGCTTTTGGCGTTGGCACTGCTGCAGTAGTTGCTCCAGTCGGAAAATTTGGCTACAAGGGAAAAGAGTACCGCATAAACGATGAACGAACTGGGCCGGTAGCGCAGCATCTTTTCACCGCATTGACAGACATACAGTTTGGTCGTGCGCCGGATCCTTATGGGTGGGTACGCCAGATCAAAGTAGATTGACGAATCTCGAGCATAATACTTAGATCACGCACTTTATTACCTCCAACCTGGAGGTAATAGATCTTTGTTCATCATTCGAATCACGGTTCTCAGGTCTTAATAAATCAAATTCCTGCGTGTATTATTTGAAGAGGTATGGGCGGAAAAAATTAACGGTGTAAGGCACGATTCACTAGGCTGAGGGGATATAAGCATGGCGGTAGAAATAGTAAAGACAGACGATGTTTGGACGATAATCCATAATCGTCCAGAGGCCCGAAACGCAATGGATCCTGCCTCAGCGGACGCATTAGCAGACGCATTTAGCGAGTTTAATACAAGCAATGCAAAAGTTGGTGTCCTGTACGGGGAGGGAGGTGCATTTTGTGCTGGATGGGATTTGAAATATGCCCAAAATTTAGGTGAAGGCAGTAGTGAGGAGCTACACAAGCTTGATTTTCCCATAGGCTCGTCTGAGCCCCCGAGAGGTCCTCTAGGACCAACCCGAATGGAGCTTGGTAAACCGGTAATTGGCGCAATAGAGGGACCCGCGGTTGCTGGAGGAATGGAACTTGCCCTATGGTGTGACATAAGAATCATGGCTGAGGATTCTTACTTTGGTGTTTATTGTCGTCGATGGGGTATACCGCTTCTAGATGGCGGAACAGTTCGCCTTCCACGCCTGATCGGCCAGGGGAAGGCGCTTGAGATCGCTATGACTGGCCGTAAAGTTACGGCTCAAGAGTCACATCAAATAGGTTTATGCGAGAAAATAGTCGAGTCCGGCACGACTCGAAAAGAAGCGGAGGCGATGGCGAGAGAAATAGCTCGGTTTCCCCAGGAGGCTGTATTAGCTGACCGCAGATCAATCATTGAAAGCAGGGGGCTTACTATTCGTGACGCCATGAAACTGGAATGGAAAAACGGAGTGGATGCTCATCCGAAAGAAGGCGCGGATGGCGCAGCTCGTTTTGCAGCTGGAGCAGGTCGGCACGGTAATTTTAAGAATATTTAACTAAGACTTAAGCTGCGGAGAATCGCAAAAGTGTCTGTGAGCAAAAGAATATGAAGATTATTTATTCTCGCTACGAGGGTCAGTACTAATCATATCATTTTGATTTTCTTGATCCTGAACCTGAAGACACGGTAAAGGTCTCAAAGTCATGACAAAACCTAGATAGGAAGAAGCGAAAGTGAATAAAGTATCCATTATCCCGTTACTTCTAATGTCCCTATTTTCAGTTTACAGTTGGGGCGAGACCATGGATGATTTGGTTGAGCGAGAAGGTATCTATTTTCATAAATTCACGGGCGAACCATTCACTGGTGAGGTAAAAGAGCGGACGGTAAACGGCAAATTTAAAAACGGTAGGGAAGACGGTCCTTGGGTGATGTATTGGAACAACGGACAGTTATATTTCAAGGGTAACTTCAGGAATGGCGAGGAGGAAGGTTTCTGGATTTCTTACTATGAAAATGGACAGTTATGGGATAAGGGAGAGTGGCGCAATGGTGAAAGAGTGGGGCCTTGGATTACGTACTTTAATGATGGGCAGTTATATTTCAAAGGCAAATATCGTAACGGAAGTCCAGAGGGACCTTGGATGACGTACTACCAGGATGGGCGATTAAATTCCAAAGGCAACTATCAAAATGGAAAGAGACAAGGGTCTTGGGTGTCATACCTCATAGATGGAACGGTAAATAAAGCCACGACGGGTATGTTCAAAAACGGTAAGAAAATCAGTGACTAAACAGTCAAGTGTCTTGCGTGGCGAGCTTATCGACAGATTTCCAAACCCTAAAACTATGGGATTACATTCGCAGGCGTTGCGCATGGAATCGTTTATCTGCCAAATTATTGGGCGGTATGGGTTGTCATTTTACAAGCTAGAGATTTCTATCCAGCGTCGTTTGTCTCAAGTAATCACTATCGGTGACCGAAGCATGTTTTTCGGCTCAGAACGTCACAAGTTCTCGTACAAGCTCTGACGCGGGTATCGCTTTACAGGCTGAGGCGTTTTGTCCGGCCCAGAGCGGAGAGAAATCACCATTTCCTGATGCTTCAGCGCTTGTTCGAAGTGGCGCGAGTGCAGCTGGCGCAAAGGGAAAGGCTGGCGTTTTAGAGCTCATCGGCCCTAGCTCTCGCATGATTCGATTAACGACGCCTCGCGCCGGTCGACCTGAAAATAAATTCGTTAACGCCGTTTCTCGAACTTGAGCACTCTGAAGGGCGGCTCTATGCACTACGCTAGTCGTGGCTTCAGGGCACAGTAAAAATGCTGTTCCCACTTGTACACCGGCTGCACCCAGCGTCATGGCTGCTGCAACCCCGGCCGAACTAGCGATGCCGCCTGCCGCAATTACTGGAACACTCACCGAAGCGACTACTTGTGGGAGGAGTGCCAAAGTGCCGACTTGGGTGGTGATGTCATTACTCATAAACATGCCTCTGTGTCCGCCCGCTTCCAGACCTTGAGCAATGATAGCGTCGACGCCCTGTTCCTCTAGCCATAAAGCCTCTTCCACCGTGGTGGCACTGGATATGACTTTGCTGCCCCAGTTCTTAACGCGGGTTACTAAATCGGCTGGTGGTAGCCCGAAATGAAAGCTGACCACCGCAGGCTTATACTGTTCCAAGACATCGGCCGATTCGTGACTAAACGGAAATCGTCCTGGCCCGCTGACAATGTTGTTGGGATCTACGTCAAGCTCGTGGAAGTAGGGCAACAAAGACTCTCGCCAACGCGCTTCTTGAGCGGCATCTGGCTCAGGTTGCCTATGACAAAAGAAATTCACGTTGAAAGGTTCACGCGTACTCGACTGCAAGACCTTCAACTCGTTTTGCAATGTCTCTGTACTCAACATGGCGCATGGCAAGCTTCCCAAGCCGCCCGCGTTGGACACTGCTGCGGCCAACACGGCGTCTTGTACGCCGGCCATCGGTGCTTGGATGATGGGGAATTGCGTCCCGAAGTATTCTTGAAAAGTCATGTACTCATGATGACACGTTCCGACAGTTAATGTTGATTAAAGGAGTCATTCGAAACGGTAAATGTCAGTATGACTTACTACACCGCTCCAAACTGATCGCAACTTTAAAGATAATTAATCGATGAAATCCAAAATAGCGATTAAAATCTCGCTCGTGAGTAATTTGGACCGGGTAGATTGCCTGAGTAATGGTTATCTGTTTTATAAATGTTTGTGTATCGCATTACTACTGACTGTGCTCCAGAGCCTCCCATGCAGTGTAGGCATCTGAAAGTTCAATTTTGATAGCGGCGGTTCGCTTAAGAGTTAATTCGATTTTGCTGGGCTCTGAAGAATAAAAGCTGGGCTCAGAGATCAGAGTTTCTAAAGTGCTTTGTTCGCTTTCCAACGTCTCAATAAGGGCCAGTGCTTTTTCCAATGCTAACTTTTCTTTATATGACAGGGATTGCTTTTCCGGTTGAACGGTCGCGGGAGCAGTTTTATTTTTTTTCTTACTTTTTGGGATATCTGGAGTGTCGTTCGCATCCAGCAGTTTTCCTCCGTGCTGGACCCAGTCGCTATAACCGCCTACATATTCCTCCACGTTGCCGTCGCCCTCGAAAACCATGACTGAGGTCACCACATTATCCATAAATCTTCGATCGTGGCTCACGAGCAAAACTGTGCCTTTGAAGTTTGCGAGTATTTCTTCCAGTAGTTCTAAGGTCTCTATATCTAAGTCATTAGTCGGCTCATCCAGCACAAGCACGTTAGCCGGCTTACTAAAAACTTTAGCAAGTATGGCGCGGTTTTGTTCGCCGCCAGACAACGCCCTGGCAGGCATACGTACCCTGTCTGGCGCAAATAAAAAGTCGCCAAGATAGCTGATGGCATGTTTTCGTTTGCCATCTATTTCGATGAATTCTTGCCCACCGCAAACATTATCAATGAGGTTTTTTTCCATGTCTAGGTGTTCGCGTAACTGGTCGAAATACGCCACTTCTAGTTTGCTCCCAAGCTTTACCCCGCCCTCGGTAGGAGTGAGCTGACCAAGAATTATTTTTATGAGTGTTGATTTTCCAGCCCCATTAGGACCGACGATACCGATTCGGTCGCCGCGCATAACTGACGAGGAAAAGTCTCGAATGATCGTACTTTCTCCGAAGGTATGACTGATGTTCTCCAATTCAGCTACGATTTTCCCAGAGCGTTCCGCAATATCAAGTTTGAAATTGGCCTTGCCTTGCAACTCCCTTCGCTGACTCCGTTCTTTACGCATGGATTCTAGGGCTCTTACTCGGCCCTCATTGCGAGTGCGGCGCGCTTTGATGCCTTGGCGTATCCAGACTTCCTCTTCAGCGAGTTTCTTATCGAACAGCTTATTGAAATTCTGCTCAGCCGCCAATTGCTCCTCACGATAACGAAGAAAACGATCGAAGGTTCCCTCAAATTGAAAGAGTGAGCCTCGGTCAAGTTCAATAATTCTGTTGGCCACGTTCTGTAAAAAGCTGCGGTCGTGTGTGATGAGCATCAGTGCGCCGCGGTAGTCTAGTAGTTGCTTTTCTAGCCACTCAATCGCTGGAATATCGAGATGATTGGTCGGCTCATCTAATAAGAGCAGTTCTGGCTCTCGCACAAGGGCTCTAGCCAGAGCAACTCGTTTTCGCCAGCCACCAGAGAGTTCCGACATGTGCTTGTCCTGCGGAAGTTGCAGTTGAGTGATCACGGTGTCAACCTTTTGACTTAGCCTCCAGCCGTCTTTTGCTTCGAGCTCTTCTTGAACGCGCTCGAGCTCCTCACTGTCATTAATGTCGTAGTGGGACGTGAGGTGATGATAACGCTTTAAGAGGGCACCTACCTCTGCAAGCCCATCTGCGACAAAATCATAAACTGTTTGCTCGTCTGCGTCGGGAAGGTTTTGTTCTAGCCAAGCCACTTCTACCCCGGGTCGCAACCAACGTTCGCCACCATCCGGCGCAATTACTCCGGCGATGAGTTTCATGAGCGTTGTTTTTCCCGCGCCATTTCGCCCGAGTAATCCGATACGCGAGCCTCGCTTAATTTCAAAATTAACTTCGTCTAAAATGATTTGGGTTCCGAAGTTGATTGATAGCTTGTCAAGTCTGGTTAAAGGCATCAAATAGTATGTGTTAAATCGTGGTCGGGGTCGCATTTTATCTTGTCTGGATAGCAAGATCAGGAGAAAGTTTACTGAATCCTCGAAGAACTGATTTTCCCTGTGGAATTGAAGCCCTGGAATTTTGGGAATTTTTCCCATTTGTTCACGCAGGTAAGTAGTATATCGTAGCTAACTTTTAAGAATTACCATTGACAACAGACAGTAGGAAATATCACATGAAATTCGCTCATCGCGCCATATTAGGCCTGTCCACACTCGGTTTTCTTCTCGGTCAGGCGTATGCCGAGGATGTTGAACAATTGTCCAGCGTCGAGGTGGCCCCGATCGTCATAGACTTCATTAGCATCACGCCGGTACTTGGCGTTGGTTTGCCAGTGGAAAAAATCCCTTACAACGTCCAGTCTTCGTCTGCGTCTGATCTTGATCGAGGAGCTAATTTAGACATCACAGATTTTATGGAGCGCAGTTTTAATAGCGTAACCATCAACGAGGCGGCGAACAATCCGTTGCAACCAGATCTTCAATATCGTGGGTTTACCGCGTCGCCCCTACTCGGCCTTCCACAAGGTCTAGCAATTTACCAAAATGGTGTTCGTGTAAATGAGGTGTTTGGCGACACTATTAATTGGGACCTCATTCCAGAAGGATCCATTCATTCCATGAACCTGATCGGTGGGGCCAACCCAGTTTTCGGTTTGAATACATTAGGTGGAACGGTTAGTATCGAGACGAAAAACGGATTCAATTTTAACGGGACTAATGTTGAACTCTACAACGCGACCGGGCATCAACGAAACGTATTTTCCATTGAAACGGGGGATAACGACGGCACGTTCGGTCATTACGCTACGGTCCAATACTTTGACGAGAAGGGGTGGCGAGATGCATCGCCGTCCGACGCGCTGAACTTATTTGGCTCCTTGAGTTATCGTGATGATGTCACGACCTCGCTTGATTTGAACGTAAATTACGCCAACACTGATCTCATTGGTAACGGTGCTATCCCCATCGAGTTCGCGCAACAGGATTACGATGGTATCTTTACCTCTCCAGACCAGACGTTTAATGAAATGATCATGGTTCAGGCACAGGGTTCCCACTGGTATACCGACGACTATCAAGTCGCTGGTAATGTTTTCTATCGTCGCACCGAAACGGATACGTTTAATGGCGATGGTACTGAATTCGAGGAGTGTGAGTTTGTGGACGGTACGGAATTCTTAATTGAGGCTGACGAAGATGAGCTGGAAGATGGCGGCGCTGGTGTTGCTTGTGATGGCACTGTCGCTGATTTAGCAACCTTTCTAGCCAACGCTAATGGCCTTGGGATTGACGTTGAGGTTGTTGAAAATCAAAATGGCAATCAAATCAGTAGTACGAATGGTTTTGAGCCAGATGACCTTAATGCCCTGCAAAATCGAAGTGATCGCACCCAGGAATATTGGGGCTTCACATTGCAAAACGCTCTATACGGCGATCTGTTTGATAAACCTAACCAGTTAATTACCGGTGCCGGCTACACCTACGGCGACGTGGTCTTTAATTCCAGTCAAGAACTAGCCGAACTAAACGCCGATAGATCCACTCGAGGTACCAATAACTTTGTTCCGGACGAGGGCACAGCTTTGGATTCTGAGGTGTCAACGATGTCGTTATTCTTTACCGATACCTTTTCGGCAACGGACAAATTGGACCTCACGTTGTCAACTCGCTGGAATCATACGAATGTGAAGTTAACCGACAAGGGCGGAAGAGGGTTTACAAGAGCACAACCAGCGTTAACTGGAGAACATGAGTTTCACCGAGTCAATCCTGCTGTTGGACTAACGTATGAGGCTGAATCCGGTTTGAATTCTTACTTCAGCTATAGTGAGTCTTCGCGGGCACCCACTGCCGTGGAGCTAGCTTGTGCCGAACCGACTGCGCCTTGTAGTTTACCAAACGGCTTTCTTGCTGATCCGCCACTAGACCAGGTAGTTGCCAAAAGCTTTGAAGGTGGGTTTCGCGGTGCAGTATCGGAAAGTGTTCGGTTTAACATCGGAGCGTTTTATACGCCTATCAGTAACGACATTATTTTTCAAAATACAGGGGGCGTATCGGGTAACCAAGGCTTTTTTGACAACGTCAGTGATACGCTACGACAAGGTATTGAATTGGGCTTGACTGGACAATCCACTCGATTCGACTGGTTCCTTAACTACAGCCTCGTTCAGGCGACCTTCGAGTCGAATTTCGAGGTGACTAGCGCGAATCATTCTTTAAAAGACGCGAACGACTTGATCCAAGTTCAGGCGGGTGATTTCATCCCAGGTATCCCGGAGCATACTCTGAAGATCGGTGGTGATTATGCATTCACACAGGCATTTAGTGTGGGTGGTGATCTGCAATACAATTCGGGCGTATTCGTTCGCGGGGACGAATCGAACCAGCTCGGACGTCTGGATGACTATGAGACCGTGAACATTCGAAGTAAGTATCAGCTAAATAAAACTTTCAAGGTTTTTGCACGGGTAGACAACTTACTGGATGAGGAGTACTTCAGTTTCGGGTTATTAGGCGAGCCCAATGAAGTGCCAGGATTCGAAAGCTTCACTGACAATCGTTTTGTCGGTGTTGGTGCTCCACGTAGCGTCGTTATAGGCGTTAGCGCATCATTCTAAGGTCGCGCCTTCCGATCATTAAAAGAGCCGTTGGCTGGTCAGCCTAGTTCAACGGTTCTTGCTGATGGGGTGTGACCTTCTCAGATTGAATTCCGAGGATGAGTGGTTAAGGTCAGAGACTGGATGGTTTGGAGATGAGCGGAAAAAATCTCTACAGCGATTACGTTGTGAGTACCTTACAGCCTATAGACGTTCAAGATAGCTAAATTGCCGAACTCGTTCATGAGGGCTTTTACCGGTGAGTATTTTTCCGATACAATTGCCGCGCTCAAGATTAATAAGAAGTTTGTCAGGCAAAGATTGAGAACTATGGAATCGTTTAACCAGTGTATTGTTTCTAAGACTCGTTTCATCGCGATATCTTTGCTGGTCGCGATCCTGTTTTCTATCGGGGCGAAATTTCCTATATCCTCGAGCGGTCAACAAACTCAAATATTTAATCAAGTTTGTACTGTTTCCGGGATTCAAGCGTTTGACGCGCTTGCTGACACCACCCTCGAAGGTGATGAGTCGGGTGATATCCTTGCAGAGCGGCCTTGCGAATTCTGCTTTTCCCAAACAGCTCAATATTTCCATCCTACTGGTCCAACTCACTCAGATACAAATTCCTACCGCTCTAACGTGCAAGTCGTAAAAGCGAAAGGCGATCACTTAATGTTTCTGGTGTCTAACCCAGATCAAGCGCCACCCTACCTCTCCTAGTTATTCATAAAAACTTAAACCGCGATGAAGCGTTCCTGCGTGTGCGTCGTGTATTGCTATGTCAGTTAGGAGAAACAAATGTTTGGTTCTAAATATAAGAAGTGCCGGTTGTTGTCATATATTTTTATTCCTTTTACCGCTGTTCCAATTTTAAGTTTTGCAAATGATCAATCTGTTTTGGTTGATCCGGTCGTCCTCACAGTCCCCGATCAATCAGATGGTATTGAAGTTATATTGAGCACTCGTGAGCCGATTCAGCCCATTCCAGCGAATGATGGGGCGAGTCTATTGAAGGTGATACCTGGTTTTTCAGTGGTCCGTAAGGGTGGTATTGGTGGGGACGCGGTTTATCGTGGACTCGCAGGTTCCCGGTTGAATTTTATTCTTGACGGGATGGAGTTTTTAGGTGGCTGTGGTCTTAGGTTGGATCCACCGACCGCTTATATTTTTCCTGAAACCTACGACTCGGCGAAGTTAATCAGGGGGCCGCAGACTGTGAGATACGGGAACGGCAATTCAGCGGGTGTCGTTCTGTTTGACAGAGTGGCTGAGCAGGTGAATGGTCCGCGTGCTGAGTCGGCAATAACGGTGGGGTCCTGGGGAAGAAAAGATCTATTGGCTGTTGCTGAGTTCGGATCTGATTTTTTCAGTTTTGAAGGCGACTTTTCTCATGGAGAGCAAGAGGACTATGAGGATGGGAATGGAGACGAAGTGCATTCAGCATACGAACGAAATAGCGCAAGTATGGTGCTGGGTTTACGACCAACTGCTACGTTAAATGTTGAATTTGATGTGATCGTTAGCGAAGCTGAGTCTTCAAATTCTGATCGTAATGTAGATGGCTCTTTGTTCGACCGAACAAGTTATGGCGTGTTATTGAAGAATGGTAATGAGTCTTCAATGCTTTCTTTTCGCGCATACACGACTTCCATTGATCATGTGATGGATAATTTTTCACGTCGTACGACAGCTAATTGTGGATCGGGAACGAATAATCGTTGTGTGGCCATGAATGTGGCTCGCAAAACAGATGGTATGCGAGTTGGACTAGCGCTTAATTTAGGCAACACTGCAGAGGTTAATATCGGGGCGGATGCGAAACAGGATAAACACACGTCACGTAATTTCATGAATAAGTCGTTAGCCGTAGCTTCCAATTTTGAATCGGGAGCTAGGATCAAAGATTTCGAGAGTGAGATGGTTGGAGCGTATGTGGATTCTAACGTTCTAGTGGCGAAGGATGTACGTTTAATGAGCGGATTACGAACGGATTATTGGAACAGCTCTCGGTTTCAGAATGTAGGGAATACCAATACCGAGAGCCTGTTCCTCGGGGACGATAACCAAAACTTGCTATCGGGATTCGTGCGTTTGGAAATGACCGATCCATCTCGGATGATCAATGGATATGTGGGGTATGGTGTCAGCGAACGACCTATGGATTATTGGGAGGCGACGACTTTTAATGGGATCACAGCTGGTGACACGGTCAGCGTGCAGCCTGAAAAAAATCAGCAATGGGATATGGGAGTCACGATCGAGGCTGGAGACTTTTTGAGTAATATCTCGGCTTTTTACTCAGAAATTGATGATTACATACTGACAGCTGATGAGGCGACTGACTCGGTTTCGAATGTTCAGGTTGAGAGATGGGGTGGCGAAATTGATGCTCGGTACAATTTATCTTACCAGTGGTCTATTTTTGGGAGCTTGTCTTTTGTCACGGCTGATAATGAAACCGACAATAGGCCATTAGCTCAAACGCCTCCCCTTGAGATGCAAGTTGGCGTAGATCACAGCATTAATAATTGGAGTTTTGGTTTTCTTGCTAGGTACGCTGACACGCAAACGCGAATTGATGCCGGAAAGGGGACGGTGGTGGGTTTTGATCGCGCAACAGCAACCCCAAGTTTTTATACATTGGCAATAAATGCAGGATATGACATCAATTCACAATCGTACGTAAGTTTAGGAATTGATAATCTGCTCGATGAAGATTATTTTGAGCACATTAATAGAACGAATAGCCCTGCAATCACAGGTTTCATTACAGACAATACAGTCGGCGTGAAGGAGCCTGGGCGCACGGTATGGTTAAAAGCCGGAATTGAGTTTTAAGAAAACCCACGTTTCTAATCATGGGTAGATCTTCGTGAGATCATAAATAAAAAAAGGCAAAACCTAGTATCTAGGTTTTGCCAAGTTTACTGACTACTGAATTTGTGTTTAGTACCTACTTTAACTGTCGTACGTTTTTAACGCGCGCAACATCATCTGCTTAACCATGTGAGCTTT
>CBFIFN010000045.1:0-10904 GCA_965661885.1 uncultured Burkholderiales bacterium
AGCCAAAGCGATGGTGAAAATCGTGACGGCGAGCGTCTGAAAAACACCCTGCGCAGCGCTTACATTGTTTAATTCGCAAAGTGATCCGACCTCCGCGGTTGACAACAAGTGACGCTGCCGGCGACGACCTTCTTTAAATTCGTCTCCAGCAGCTACTGTCCGCGCTGTTTTTAATTCATCGTGACTCATAGAGGCCAATAATACGCGCCCCGTTTTTTGTTGTCACGATAGCATCTACAAATTACCTAATTCGGTAATTCGACTCGCTTCATAAGCTCACTTCTTGCTTAAAATATTGCCGCAAGCCGAGCACATCAGAGCTTAGAGTCGCGCTCTCCACTCGCTCCTTCGCTCTCGTCTCTGAAGCTCCAAAGCAATCCCTGACGTCATCGATATTTTTAATGGCTACCGTTGCCTTAATATTGAGGTTGGGAAATGCCTTTTTAGCCATTTTCTCTTTTTTATTCATCATGGTCCCGGAAAATCGAGATTGATTGCCCTCCACGTAAACCTCGAACTGACCGGTTTTTAATATCTCTTGGGCTAAGGAGTCAGCGACTGTGGCGTTCCAGCGATGAACCTTTGGTGTTTTATGCTCGATAAAGGTCTCCTCTCCGGATTTAATTGCCACGGTGTTGTACCATTCCCAGAGTGTCACTGAGTAGTTTTTTAACCGCTCCTGGTTCAAGTCGAACCATTTTTTTCCATCTGAATAAACCAACACCTCATTATAAGTTGGATGCTTTTTACAAACGGCCGTCACCTCTGAAAACTTCTGGTCAGCAGGGAAAAAATGAAGTGCAGTCGTGAAGTTATCGAACGTTACATCTCCACGATCCACTTGATGCCAATGCTTATGATGATTCAAATAGCCCTCGTCAATATTTAACCAACGATCCCAAACATCATCCAGAATTTCTTTCGAGGTGCCGTCAAACACGGTCTTATCTGCGGTTAACGAGGAATGTTTCGGGTTATAAGTTTTTTCAATGGCGTTGATCATAGCCACATCTTGTCCGGCTTGAGTCTGATCGCCATACATTTGCTTTTGTCCTAATGAGCCCTTGTCCAACATGGCCACTTGCTGAGGTAAAGACACTTCATCTTTTTCCTGAATCTGATTCTTGATGGGGATTGAAACCGCGGATATCACTGGTTTATTTTTCGGTAAGCTTCTAATATCCTCGGTTCCAGTACGGGCCATAAAATAGACAGCGACAAATACTCCAAGTAACCCCATTACGGTAGCCCATGGCATGATTCTTCTCATAATAATTGCTCCTAATTAAACTTTAATTTTAAATTGGGTCATTTCTGACACAAGCCAAAGAATAATCAGAACTTATGGGGTTCGAATGACTGCTTTGTGGCAATTTACCTTAACGAAATTTCCATTATTTGCCATAAAATAGTCACATCTTCGCCCTAAAAATCCCACAAAATTTAACTAATCTGTAAACATGATTTTACTCACGGGATGCTCCAAAGGCTCTAACTGACGGTTGTGCAGCGACCGTCAACTCTTCCGGCAAGGGTATGGATTGTTTTGAGGCCCTCGCCTGACTGTAAAGGCAAAAATATTCAGAGCAAAGTTTTAAAAGATAAGTGGTAAACACCGAGACACATCTCAAACAACAACAAAGCGAATAAGGACGTATTGATGAAATTCTGGCTGATTACATGTTGGAGTCTGCCACCGGCAACTGCGGCATTCTTTGGGTACGCTCACCATATTGATTACGCATTCAAAACAACTAATTTAATCGCCCTTCTCACCGCACTGATATTGGCAACGATCCCTTTAATCGCCACTCTCGGTCTGACCACAAAGGCCATACAGGACGATTGACCTAACGCACATTCAAATGGCTATCCGTGGGACTGTTCCCAGTCAAAAACCCTACTCAACTCGATACCACGTTTGAGTTCGGCCAAGCAACGACACGCCACTGTAGCCCCTAACGCGCATCGACTGATTATCATCGTCGACTGCTAACTTGCATCGGTAGGTTTTACCGTTATTAGGGTCCATAATATAACCCTCTTTCCACGTCGATCCTTCACCTTCGAAGCCCCACATAATTCTCATGCCGATCACCGGTTGGTCTTTAAGAGACCCCTCACAGGCTGTACAAAGCTGCGCTGGATCATCTCCAGGAAGCACAATGATTTCCTCAACAGAACCCTCTATCGATTGATCCACGGACTTGATGCGTATGAAAGATCGCTCTTCCCCAGTTTCATCATCCACCGTTTTCCAAAGTCCGACTGGTGATGCTGCCGAGACGACTGAGATAGAACACAGAAATAATAGTGCGACGAGTGCGCGAAATGCATTTCTCATAAAAACCCTGACATGAATATCTAAAAAAGTTTGATAAGTGTAGACGAATTTTGGCTTTAGCGATTACGTTATCCAACCACCCGCCAAAGGAATCACCTGCCCGACCATATGATTGCAATTTTCATTTGCCAAGTAAGCCGCAAGCTCCGAAGTTTCTGTAGCTAAGCCAACCTTATTCGTTGGGACATTTCTGCGAATATGGTCGAGGAACTTGTCATCAGACAACAAACGATCAGGATAATACGTGTCGTTGTTAATATAATTTTGCGCAATGGCGTTTACCTGAACTCCCGATCGCGCCATCTCGATGCCAACGGCCTTGATGAATGCATTTTGCGCACCACGTGCCGCACAATAAGCCGCGTTATTCGCAATTCCTTTAAGCGGTGCCGCGCTGGTAATCGCAATAATTTTCCCGGATTGACGTTTAAGCATCTGCGGGACTGTCGCCCTAACAAGGAACATCAGGGGATCAACCAAAGCCTCGAATAGAGCGTTCCAATCTTCATTTTTTATATGTTGAACGGGGTCAGTCTTTGGTGGTTCAGCCAAGTTTAGAACCAACACATCAATCTCACCTACCTTTTGAATCAGATTCTCGCACTGAGTCTGCGTCACTAACTCCCGGCAGTCCGCGAACACATCATAATCAAGCGCCTTAAATTTTTTAACAACCGCGCTACCCATATACTTATCAGCGCACGTGACGAGTACTTTTTTTGAGGACATCTCTATTCTCCCTTGAGTTAGGTGAAGCCAATTATCAACAAGTATTCTGGTGTTCGGTGGATTCCCCACACACAATCAATGTCACACCAAAGGAACAACTAACTTACGAGAGACCAATCATAAATATTTTTGGGCTGAGAAGCGATTGTAGGGAATTAATTCTGTGATTGCGGTCTCACAAGACATTAATTACTTCCGTGTTAGCACATGAATATTGTTTGGTTTAAAAGGGATTTGAGGGTGGTTGATCACGCACCTTTAAAATTAGCGACGCAAGAACACAGCGCTCTCGCTTTGTACATCATTGAACCTGAACTTTGGGCGCAAGCGGACTTAAGCGCTCGACATTACGCATTTTTAAAAGAATCCCTATCAGACCTACAGTCGCAGCTCCTTAAGCTGAATTTACGTCTTCTAGTCAAGGTTGGCGAGGCGGAGGACGTATTCCTCAACCTACACACGGTGTTCAGCATCTCCGCTGTCTTTTCTCACCAAGAGACCTGGAATGATTGGACTTACCAAAGAGACAAACGCGTCTCGTCACTTTTCATGAGTCTCTCCATTCCTTGGCATGAATCCCAACAAAACGGTGTTGTCAGAAGGCTTAAGTCCAGAGATGGGTGGGCGAAAAAATGGCATCAATACATGACGTCGCCCCAAATTGAGCTACCCGAATCGGTCGCATCGACGGACATCGACATCGAAAGCGATAACATACCGCCATTTGATCAATTGGGCACCTCGACTGAAACCTGTGACACACCCCAATTTGGTGGACGTACCCACGGCTTAAAACTGTTGAATACATTTTTTGATTTCCGTGGAGAATCCTACACCAAAGAGATGTCATCTCCGCTTACCGCATTTGAGAGCTGCTCACGCCTTTCAACCTACCTCGCATACGGGTCCTTATCCATACGAGAGGTGTTTCAATTTGCACAAGCTCGAAAAACCGATATCTATGAGCAAAGTGCACCAGGCTCACCCTGGCGATCCTCAGTAAGGTCCTTCCTTTCTCGTCTTCGGTGGCACTGTCACTTCATACAGAAACTTGAAGATGAGCCGTCCATTGAGTTTAAGAATCTTCATTCGGCTATCGACGGTCTGAGAGAAAACGAATTTAATAACGAGCACTTTAAGGCTTGGTGCGAGGGACGTACCGGCTATCCGTTGATAGATGCCTGTATGCGAGCTCTTCGAGCGACGGGGTGGATTAACTTTCGGATGCGCGCCATGTTAGTTAGTTTTTCATCCAATCACCTCTGGCTTCATTGGCGTGAACCCTCGCTTCATCTGGCCAGACTCTTTACGGACTACGAGCCAGGCATTCATTATTCCCAAATACAGATGCAGTCAGGCGCAACCGGTATCAACGCGATCCGAATTTATAACCCCGTCAAACAAAGCGTTGATCAAGATCCTGATGGCGAATTTATAAGGACATGGGTCCCAGAGCTCTCAGCACTATCATCCTCAGAGATACACACGCCATGGCTAGCAAAAGACCCTCCAAAGTATTACCCCAAACCGATCGTGGAAGAGGCCTCCGCGAGGCGCGAGGCAAACCAGAGGCTCTACGCCATCAAGAGATCGAAAAATTTTAAAGAAATCTCCTCCCGAATTGTTACAAAGCACGCCAGTCGGAAAACTACCGTCAAACGTAAAAAAACCAAACCTCCAACCTCAAGCTTATCGGGCCAACAACAAAAGCTGTTTTAAAATACACGGTAACTTATGAAAAAAATCGCAATCATCGGCTCAGGCCTATCCGGATTAACCCTTGCAAAATGGCTAAAAA
Source organism: uncultured Burkholderiales bacterium (assembly GCA_965661885.1). Lineage (GTDB taxonomy): Bacteria > Pseudomonadota > Gammaproteobacteria > Burkholderiales > Eutrophovitaceae > Eutrophovita. Next base: position 4,872 of record CBFIFN010000045.1, read on the forward strand.
CCGACTTCGAGATCACGGTGTTCGAGAAAGCGCGAGGGGCCGGTGGTCGTTTAGCTACGAGACGAGAGGAGAACTTTCAATTTGATCACGGCGCACAATACTTTACAGCTCGGACTGACGCGTTTAAGCGGTTTTTAGAACCCCTTGTAGAAAGTGGCTTAGTGCAACAGTGGACTCCAAAGCATGTACAAATAAACGGCACCGAGATTGAACACGAAAACCGATGGGAGCGCGAAGAGCCTCGCTACGTCGGCGTACCAAGCATGAACAGTGTTGCTAAGCAATTAGCTCAAAATACTCAAATCGAAGTCAATACGAAAATTACCTCACTGGTGCGGAACGACAATTGGCAACTGACCGATGAGCATGGCGAAATCTATGAAGACTATGACTGGGTGATTTCGACCGTACCCGCACCACAAGCGTTAGCACTACTTCCTCGAGAATTCGACTCGTACCAGCAAATTGAGAACATTGAGATGTCTGGTTGCTTTTCACTGATGCTTGGTTTTGACGAAAGTCTTCCTATGAAATTCGAAGCGGCACACATCAGCAATTCCGACCTTAGCTGGTTGGCTGTGAACAGTCACAAGCCGGGACGTCAAGACCTATTCACCCTAATGATTCATTCCTCGGAAGCTTACGCGGCGGCTAACCTGGACAGCAATCGCGAACTTGTGATGCAGCACCTCATTCAAAAAACCAGCGAGATAATAGGATTTGACGCCAACAAAGCGGTTCACAAAACCATTCATGGCTGGCGCTACGCGAACAATGTTGTACGCGCATCACATCCAGCTTTTATAGACCGAGAGATGAACCTGGGTGCTTGTGGTGATTGGTGTGTCGGCGGTCGCGTGGAAGGCGCGTTTACCTCAGCATTCAACCTGTTTAACGCCCTAAAAATGAATACTACCTGACATCACACGAGTTCGATGATATCCAGTCGCACTCACTCGTCACCGCAGAATATTGGTCAACCCAGACGGTTCGACCTTGACGCCAAATAGAACCATTCTTGGTTGACTTGCGCGTTGTTGTTCGGGAACACGATCCACCCGTCTTCGTGCGCAGTTAATTCGGTTCCATCGTGACGATGACCAATGAGTGTCCCTTGTTCAATTTTTTCAAAACTTAACCACTGTCGGCAAAACGAATCGTCTACATGCAGGCGATCAATGACGCGATAGAGCCGAATAACCTCAGGCTCTTTAACGATTGTCGGTGTTGCGTCCGAGGTCATTCCTAAGCATGCGAGCGCGTTACGAATCGCAGCATATGCGGTATCAGGTGCAGACACATCTGCATGTTGACCACACTCAAGTGTCACCGCGATTCCGCCGTTTCGGCGCATGGTTTCAGTCGTACCGACACCATAATCAACATGGGACTCCACGCCTCTGGCCTGACGATCAGCTACGCCTTGAGCATAGGTATCCAACCAACCTTCTACAAAACGAGTCACACCCAGACTCATCGCGAGCGTCTCCTCCTGCGCTGCCTTAGTGATTGGCTCAAGAGCTCCGGTATTATTCGGCGCACCGATCAATGCAAACGGAATACCAGGCGCCTGAAAAGAATGAAGATCAAGCAATACGTCATGTTGTTCTAAAAGAGGACATAGCGCATTACACACGAGATCCTCAAAGTCATTAGGTGCGTCACTACGACTCATGTTTCGATTCAAGTTTCTATCACCATGACGACGATCCAGCTGATAAGCGAGTGGATTAGTGACAGGGACCATCGTGAGCGTCCCCTCATCTATCCTGACCAGACCGCTCTCAATTTCTTGCCGAAGCCGATTAATAGCTTGGGTACCGCATGTCTCATTTCCGTGTACTGCGCCTAAAACCACTAATTTAGGACCGGGCTTAAAGCCAATGAATTGATTGACTGAAATCCCGGTAGGTCTACTTTGAACTGTCATAACATCCTCATAACCACTTGCCCTTTGTTAGTGTCGGGCCTATCCCCGATTTAAGCGACCCAACTCAAAAGTACTGCTTATCCAACAATTCATATTAACTCGGCAATTTGGCCTTGCGCAGATACGGCGTCAACGCTTCAAAGTCACCAAATTTTGCCTTGGCATCCTCATCGCTGACAGCAGCAGGAATCACAACATCCTCCCCAACTTGCCAATTTGCTGGTGTCGCAACCCCGTTTGCGGAGGACGTTTGTAATGCATCAAGCGCTCTTAACACTTCGCCGAAGTTTCGCCCGACACTCATTGGGTAAGTCATCGTCAATTTAAGCTGCTTATCCGGACCGATGATAAAGACAGATCGAACAGTCGCACTATGGTTTGGAGTGCGGCCGTCCGGAAGGTATGCCTCGGCCGGTAACATATCGAATGCTTTCGAAACAATCAGTTTATCGTCAGCAATGATTGGAAATGTAGCTGCCGCACCACCAACCTTCTCAATATCTTTTTTCCAATTCCGATGGTCTTCAGCGCTATCCACAGAGATGCCGATAACCTTGGTCCCACGTTTATCCCACTCGTCTTTCAACTGGGCAACAACACCGAACTCCGTGGTACACACCGGCGTAAAGTCTTTGGGGTGAGAAAACAATATGGTCCAACTGTCCCCAACATACTCATGCAGAGACAGCTTACCGCCATCCGTTTCGACCGTCAGGTCGGGTATCGTGTCATTAATTCTTAAACTCATTTTTTTCTCCAGTCGGATTGCGTCAGCCCAAAGACGAAATATACGCTTTGAGACGAAAATTATTCTTATATTGTGTCGTATTTGACAGTATAAATCATCAGCTGAAATAACTAATCCCGGAACCAGAAAATCTGGTGCGTATGTCAACCGAACGCATAATCATATTCCTTTCGTGAATAACACTTTCCTCTTTGGAGGAAATCCCTCTATGATAGTAACCCTATGCTTTGGCTTATAGAAATCGCGTGATTCTTTAAAAGGGCATCCATGACTCGATCGTTATCAGTAATAACTACTTTCTCGCTACTCGTCGTAAGTCTACTCGCTCATACGAATGCGGCTGCGCAATTTAATACGTCGATTACTGATTCCATCTATCACCAGCCATGGGTGCTACACACTGAAATTTTCAATGAGTTATCGGACACGCAGTTAGCCCTGCTGCGTGAAGAGCCTGGTGGCGAACTGAGTCGCAGTCTCATCTATCTTGAAACTGACGCAAAATATTTTAAGAGTAAGGTCTTAGAGGCCATTAACCAATTATTTGGTTTACCGGGCTTTTCTAAAATTGCGGGAGACATTTCAAAAAGCTGGAGCGAACCTCTCACGCGAGTCAACCAGAACCTTGACATTGTTTATAGACACCTCGGCCTTCACGATGACCCTCAAGTGATAGAGGCGCGTGCGACCACTCAAGCACTCATTGATATCTTGGCAAAGCAAAGAGCTTTTGAAAAGGATGTTTACAATTCACTTGGGAGAGGCGTGAAGCCGCTAGTGGTCGACATGGCCAACAGATGGTGGCTATGCTCAGAGGGGCTCACCGCGTTAGTCGTCAAAATCTCAGGGAGACCGCCTGAGTTAGATTAATTCCACCTCGTCATTTCAACTGAGCATCAATGACTGAAGCCCACTCAAAGAAAACAACCTGAAACACCTTTCTGGATTTATAATTCGGTTAGCTCCTAATATCGGTTAACTCCTAATAACGTATAAATTTTGAAGTCAGAGAAAACATCCAATACGCTGGACCCCCAATTCACGCCCCAAACAGATCTTGAGCGAACGATCATAGAACACGGTTATGCGCTTGTATCCCCTGAGGACGTGCTTTCTTTTATAAAGGCCTCCTCACATGAATTAAGCGCGTTCAGCGAATCTTGGAATACTTTGGCTCCTGACCATTACCTAAAAGACGGAGGGCGTTACCGAAAAAGACGACACGCGAGTTTAAAAATAATAAGCGATGACGTCGAAGTCGTGCCACATCGAGCACATTGGCAGCCCGAGACTTACAACGCGCTACATGGCGGAATGCATCGGTGGTTCGATCCGATTGAGACCAACATAATTTCCTCCAGTGTCATGACATCAGTGCTATCTTGGCTATCATCGTTGGCATCAAAGCTCGATGGTGAGGCTACCTGGTACGGCGAAGCCCATCAATTTCGAATCGACACGACGCATGGAATCGGACGACCGACGCCTGAGGGCGCTCATAGGGACGGAGTGGACTGGGTCGCTGTATTTCTCATCTGCCGTAACAATATAAAAGGCGGAGAGACGCGAGTGTTTGCTGTCGACAATCCAAATGGACAACGCTTCACGCTCAAAGAGCCGTGGTCATTATTGCTGCTTAATGACAGACGAATGATTCATGAAACCACGCCCATTCAACCGACAGCAAACGAAGGTTGGCGTGACACGTTAGTCATGACGCTCAGGTCTAAGTCGTTTTTAGACGATTCCGCCCAGTTGTAACCGCTCACGTGCCGCTAAATTTTGTTCCACTTTTGATTAAGCGTCACAGATGCATAATTTTTAGGTAATCCTTCGAAAAGACCATGCCGACGCTTTAGCCAAAGCATCTCCCGCTGCAAGTCTCTAATCTTCGCATTTAACTTTATGATCTTAAGATAAAGTGCGGTATAAGCGACTAAAAAAAGTATAAATAATCCAGCAAGTGTGACGTGAATATAGCTCATCTATGTCTTATTGTTTGTACTGATTCATCGGCCGCTTTAGCCCCATTAAAAAACCCCTGACTTGAGGCCTTTGGGTTGGCATAACGCGTGGGACTTGTTACCGAACTACTCCCAATAAACCGATCGTTATATGTATTTTTATTCATATATTATGTCCAAATGTTAAAACTCATCGACTAATATATCGTGCCAAGACCAAATCTCTCAAAAAAATATAAGAATTTTATTTCATATGCGCAATTAATTTACAAAAAATTAACTTATATTTCATAATCTGGACATTTTTACTTTCTTTTTCCTTACAGATTTTCTAATATCTACTAACTTGAATGAATGGTTCCAAACCTATTTGTTTTAGTAGCGCTGTTTTGTTATCAGCATTTTCTAATAAACCGGTGGATCTTCGGACTCATTGGGGTTTTGAGTTCTATAAGTCACGGGGAGTTTCATGAAAAGTTTGGTTTTTGGTTTTTTGTCTATATTCATTACTGTTTACGCAAGTTCTGCCACAAGCGGAGACATTGCGGCCGGGGAAACACGCTACGGGGTGAACTGTTTTATTTGCCACGGACAAGCGGGAAAAGGGATGGCTAGCTATCCTAAGCTGGCCGGTAAGGAAGTAGCCTATTTAATCGACAAACTGGAAACGTACCGCGCAGGAACAAGAATAGGTCCAAATTCTGATCTTATGATCATGAACGCGGAACCCCTCTCGGATGAGGAAATTGCCAACTTAGCAGCGTACTTATCAAGTTTATAAACTAATTAGTGATTAATACTGGAGGAAGTATATGATTAATAAATACCTAGCCCTTATGGTGTCGGCTGTTGCGATTTTTGCAACATCAGCTAACGCTGGGCACCACGGCCATAAAAGCGCTGTGGTACCAACCATTACCCAGGAAGCTGTTCTTACAGGCTTAGAGAATCCTTGGGATGTTGCATTTCTGAATGATGGAACGATGTTCTTCACTGAAAAGTGTAAGGGTTTCAGCGTCAGAATGCCTAACGGAGATATTCACGCGCTATACGGCATGAAAGACTCTAGCGGCTACGCCGATATGGGTTCAGATCTTCATTGCTCAAACCAAGCAGGAATGCTCGGTCTAGCAGTTGACCCTGACTTTGCCAATAACCATCGAATCTACGTCGCTTCAGCATCCACCAAGTATCATGGTAATGGCTGCAAGACTAACTTCGAGCGTTGTGATGGAAACATCGTAATGCGATTCGAAGTCAGCAAAGACATGAAGAGCGTTTCAGGTCGTACAGATATCGTTCAAGATATCCAGTTCAAGCCATTCGAATCTAACCACCCATTTGGTGGAAACGGTGCGCACAACGGAAACCGACCTACCTTCGGTCCTGAC